>NZ_JRGN01000138.1 GCF_000775575.1 Planococcus sp. CAU13 | reverse complement strand
GGATATCGGCGTTCAAAAAATTATATCGTCGCTCAGAACTTTTTATCGGCGTTCAGCAATTCTGTCTTCCCACTAGCATTGGTTTTAAATTTCCCGAATGCTACTATTAATTTAACATCACTTATTAAAAAGGAGCCTGCTATGTATATCCCGAAACTTTATAAAATCACCGATATCGAAGAAATCCGTGACTTTGTTCAGCATCATTCGTTCGGCACGCTCGTCACGACAAGAAAAGGCAGACCGATCGCGACCCACCTGCCGCTCCAGCTAATTCAGGAAGGCGATGATTATTATGTAACCGGGCACATGGCCTACGGCAATCCGCAGTGGCGGACGTTCGAATCTTCGGAAGAAGTGCTGCTCATGTTCCAGGGGCCCCATGCCTACATCTCGTCGTCGTGGTACGAGCAGGAAAATGTGCCGACGTGGAACTATCAGGCTGTCCATCTTTACGGAGCGGCTCAAGTTTTAGATCCGGAAGAACTGAAGCAGGACCTGACGAGACTGATGGAAACTTATGAAAAGCACCGCGAGAATCCCGTCCTGTGGGAGAAACTCTCGCCGTCTTTATTGGAAAAAGAAATGAAGGGCATTGTCGGATTCAAGATCAAGGTCAATGAAATCCAGGCTGCCTATAAGATGAGCCAGAACCGCAGTGAAAAGGATTATCGCAATATCATTGGGCAATTGCAGAAAGAAGAGAATCCGGATTCTGCGCAGATGGCGGATGAGATGAACAAAAGAAGGTAAATACGCTATTGGCTGAGAGAAAAGCCTGTTTTTCGGATTGAGTCATCCGGCTTCAAATCGGTAACACTCTTCGTAATCATTCTTCATCAACAAGCTTTGGCAAGCCAACCCATTTTCATGGTAAATTTCATCTGCAACGTCTAATACAATATTTCGATTTGAATCTGGTCCTCCGCCTTTATTGATAATCGAAAGGGTTTCTTCATCAACCCAATTCATCTGAAAATCATGTTTTGCGTCTGCATAATAAATGACTTTTTTCTCAGCATCACTTGTGATCTCAATCCAGACATTTACTCCACCCGCCGCACCCCCATAGGGTTCGTAATAAGCATTTGCAATGTATTTTCCTGTCGGTGATGAAATTTCAGGTCCTTCTTGCATATACTTTCGATTGATATCATCAAACGAAAAGAAATATTGAATGTACACAAAGATGCCAAGAAATAAAATAACTCCTATGAAAGTTGATCTCAAAGTTTTTCGCGGAAAGGTTTTTCGATTAAAAAAATAAATGACTGACTTAACAATGAAAACCAGGAACATTATGACTGTAACTAATAATACAAATAAACCAATTACATTAAGCGGTGGGTTCATCATTCATCCTCCTTTCTGTATAAACGATAAATTGACCTGGCCGGTTTCAGCATTATTGTAAATAACAGTCGGAGGAAATGAAGAAGCGGAGAAAATAAGAAAGCTGTTGATCTGAGGAGAGCCTGTTCAGATCAACAGCTTTTGTTTTTTATACCCCGCTTATTAAACTAAGCTTTTATAATATCCTCTGGCCGGATAATACCTGTCATAATCGATTTTTTCCAGAGCTTCCTTGGTAAAAACCTGATAGACTCCGTCCACCAGCAGATAATCACATTTTTCTCCAGCCTCATCATCGACAAGGAGGGTTTTATCTTCAATCCCTTTGACGAAAACATCGCCTCTCACACCTTTTTCAATACCGAACACATCATAAGTTTCAAGAAGCATTTCAAAACCCAGTTTTTTATAGAAGTTGTTCGCCTGTTCATCGTCTCTCGTGTACAGTTCGATAAATTCGATTTCTGTTCCTTGCAGCTGCTTTACCGCTTCCTCATACAGCCTCTTTCCGATTCCCTTGGATTGATGGTCAGGATGAACGGCAATCACCTGAAGAAAAGCTCCCAGCCCATCTCCAAGCAAGGACGTTTTTTGCTCTGCATTATCCAGTACCATATCTAAAATCCCAATGACTTCCCCGTTTTCGACTGCTATCAATTCAATGGCTGGCCGCCCGTTAAATGTCGGCTTTGAGGTGACCACATCCTCGTACATGGAAGTATGTAAATAAGCCAGAACTCTGCACCTTAACCAGCCTTCATGATATTCAGGCGAGTATTTTTTTATTTCCATCGACGTTCCTCTTTTCTGCAACTTATTTATATGCTGACATCCATCAATAAACCAAATTCACTTTCCGGATCGTCAGCAAATGTCCTTCCTCCAATATCAATTCCGCGGGAGACTTTATCTTATGGAGCTGGACTTGCCTCCGCTCCAAAATTTTAAAAGGCACCCTGTTCGAATTCACGAGATTGGCAATTTGAAACGTACACCTTTTATGCCCCTCCGCCTGCTTCAAAATATAGTCCAGCAGAATTATCGCTTCTCTTTCTCTATTGATGCCGTTATAAATCTCAAGTTGAATGGGAAAGTCGAAACCCTTGATGCGTTCCTCGGATTCATCGATATCCAAGTGGACATTCTTTAAGCTTTCTTTCGTCAGCTCAATGTCCGCTGCAATGTAATAATAGTAGGTCATGGCGTTGCCTCACTTCATTTTTTATTTCAAATTAAATCGGAAGTTCCGTCAGCCGGTACTCCAGTCCTAACTCATCAAACCACTCATTCAGCCCGGTCCACAGCTCTTCGCAAAGATGGAAGATTTTTTCGTGTTCAAAAAGCTGGCTGCCGTGGAAATAATCCAGCAGTTCCCGGTAGCCTGAAGGTGTCGATTCCATTGCGAGCGACTCTTCAAACGTTCTTGCCCGCGTGGTGAAATACATCCTGTTCGCCAGCCCGATCAGTTTTGCCGTCTGCCAAAGCAGGTCCCGCGCGCCGATCTGAAGATAGTTGAAATTGCCGCCGCTGTAATTCGTGCGGATCTTCGCCATCGTTTCATACGGCTCCCAGATCATGAATTGTTTCATGACATCCTGCCTTACTCTATCCGAAGCTTTAAATGGAAGGTCCTTAGCCTGCTCAAATAAATTTTGCGGATCATGAACCGGAATGATGGTGATGAACGCCCCTGCCGTAATGGCCCAGGAATCATTCATTTCTTCTGCCTCTTTAAGAAAAGCAGTCCTGGTATTAGTACTCAATTCGATTTTGAATCTATCGTATACGAATTCAAGCGTCTCCATCTTGGCCCCGTCTTTTGTTATGACATGCATTTCGATATCCGAATACGGGCCTGCCGTTCCGAGCGCGATGGAGCCGTAGACACCGATGGCGAGAATGTCATCGCCACGGGCAGCGAGCAGCCGCTCTTTCAAGGTATCAATCATTTCAAATTTTTCTTTTCTGGTGGTTGGTGCGGGATAAGGGAGCATGGTGAGACCTCCGATTCGAAATCTTTATATGTATGCGTACTTTCAATTCAAGCAGAATAGACATATTTTATAAAACCTTTTAAATACTATTTATAAAAAGCCAATCAGTTCCTCCGGATAAAGCAGCTTTCTTCCCTCAGTCAACTCATCTATACTGATCCATTTTGCATAGGTGATCCGATTTCCCTCAATCACCTGGAAACAGTCTTTTCGGTATAACGCAGAATCTGTAAATGCCACTTCGTAGACTTGGGTTATTTCGTGACCGATACTCTCTTCTATCTTAAAGATATTTTCCAGACAGGTGATATAATTTTTAATTTCCACTTCTGCCGCCAGCTCTTCGTGAAATTCCCGCTTGATTGTTTCGCTGGATCTTTCACCAAATTGAATCGTTCCGCCAATCGGACGATAATAAAACCCAGTTCCTCGGCTGTGCTTTCCAACAATTTCCTCCAGGAGGATGTGATTATTTTTATAAAGTATTCCCAGGGTATTCGCACGTGGCACCAAATTTTATTCCTCCTGCAACTTAAGCATTCATTAATAAGCAGATTGTACGGTATTCCGGATTTCTGCCTGCAGTCACTTCGAACCTTTAAACCCTTTGATTACCATGACGATTCCTGTAACGAAAAAAACAAAAATCAATATGAACGTTACATAAGCCGCAGCAAATCCACTTGAAACCATGGATCCGTATATTCGTCCAAGAAACCAGGACAAAATCGGGCCTATTAAAAACGCAATTGCTAAACCCCAATTGACTAATTTCGGCTTGGTTTCCATGCCATTTTCCCTCCCCTTCTATAAAAAGCCATCAACACTGTGGAAATAATCAAATACTATAATAGATATGGATTCGCATCATTTCTCCAATTTATACTGAATCAGCAAACCATCCATTCCCATATACTCTTCCCTGCCTACTCTGCCGACTTCTGCAAACCCAATCTTCTCAAGCATTTTCCGCGACCGCATATTCGCTTCGTTTGTTTCTGCGGTAAAAACCGTGATGCACAATTTCTCTGCGGCAAAATCCATCAAGGCCTGCGCAGCGCGGGATCCAATCCCCTTCCCCCACAAACCACTTTCTCCGATCGCGATGCCTAATTCAGCGGAACCATCCTGAATACCCGCCAAATCCGCATAACCGATTAATTTCCCGTCACACTCGATTCCCATCCGAAGAAAATCTTCCACTATATTCTCGACACACATGCGCCACCATATATGCAGCTCTTCGGGAGTTCTGTTCATTTCCCATCCATTGGCTGAACAAAATATGTCATCCTTGCTCCATTTCAGGACCGCCTCATAGTCATCCATAGTCAACGGTCTAATCCGGATGTCCGGTGAAATGCCCTCTTTCTCATCCATTCCTGCTCCTCCACTCATTCAAAGCGTCCCTTTGACAAACTCGTCAAATTTGCTTTCCTCTTCCGAAAACGGATTGTGATTGCTCTCCTCAAACACCGTAAACTCAGCTCCAGGAATCAATTCAGCAATTTCTTCTCCGAACCGCAACGGGCATTGTGCGTCGTATTTACCTGCGTATATATAGCTAGGAATATGTATATCTTTCAGCTCTTCCCTGATGTCGTATGCAGGATATTCATTTTTCATGAAGTAATCCAAACGCGGACCAACTGTTTTGCCGCTGTTCGGCTTTTTCAAGGATTCCTTTAATTTTTCTTCCGATCGATAAGACATCAGAGCCCATTCGTAACCGACTTTCTGTCGAACTTCAAGAGGAGTTGCTGGATCTTTCAACAGATTCATAATTTCAATAATCCGATTGAAATTTGGATTCTTTCTGCAATAAATACTGTTTTCATCTTTTCCATATTCGTAGCTTGCCGCGGCTCCGCCCGCAATTATTTTCGTGAGTGATGCCGAGTGGTTTATGGCGTATTTCAGGGCCAGCATCCCGCCCGCAGAATGGCCTGCGAAAGCCCATCTCTCAAATCCAAGTGCTTTTCTGATGGCTTCAAGATCTTTGACTGCCTCATCCATACTGTAGTCATCGGGTGCAGCAGCTTCGACAGACCGGCCCGCTCCCCGAAGGTTAATTAAATGAACATGATAATAGTCAGTAAAGGCGTTAGCCACTGAATTGCCCTTTTGGTTGTATTCGCTGTAGAGATGCGTAACGGCTAAAGGCTCTCCTTCCCCTTTTTCAAATAGCTCGAAGTTTCCCCTGTCTGTTTCGACCAATCTTTCTTTCCACATTTGACAGCACCACTTTCTGATTATTCATTTTTATTATACATTAAACGCTTGGCAGTTATGGTAAAATAAGTTAATGAATTCAGGGGAGTGAATCGATTGGACTGGAAATATGCTTTAGTCTTTACAGCGATTTTTGTTCTGTATTTTATAATTGCAAGATTCATACTCAATTATTTTTTCGCACCAACGATGTTCGTTAACCTCGTGGTTTCCATAGTGGTTTTACTGATGATTTATTTCGCCACTAAACTCACAGTGGATAAAGTATTATAGTGCCTTGTATAAAGAAATAAAAAACGGAGCCTTTAACTAATAAGGCTCCAAAATCAAAACTCCCGAAACTGCTCATATCCTTCTGTGAAAAAGTTGAATCTGCCTTCTCCTGTCTTTTCAGGAAGCAAAAACGTCAGAAAATGACTGCCATCATATTTGTAGGTTATTTTGAAAAGCCACGCTGACTCAACTTCTTCAGCACCTTTGTGGACAGTCATCCGGTGCTTCGACAGGATTTGAATATCGTTTATGTACTCATTTTGAAATTCCTCTTTGGCTTTGATCTGATTGATGGACGGTTCATCGTCAGCTGTCAGCTCATCGCCTTCTTCAATGACGACATACTGGTCCCCGTAATCTCCGCCTTTATCCAAATACTGTTCAACAATATAGATACTGCCGCCATTGTAAAAACCATAATTTCTGGGCGTAAGGAGATACGCTCCTTCCACCTCACCGAACTCAAGGAGATCACGCACTTTAACCATTTCCTCAACATCTGCTTTGTTCGGAGTAGGTTCATACATAATTATGAACCTTATGATCAGAAAACCGGCAATGATCACTAGAATGACTGATGCCAGGACAATAAAAAATCTTTTGAGCAAGTCTTTTCCTCCTTTTTATCCCGGCGTATCAGCAAAATTTCACTGATTCTCCCAATTCCAAAGCTCCACTTCGCCCAGCTGTTCTCCTTGAATCATTTCTTCGTCTTGAAGTTTCAGCAATTCTTTAACCGGGCCTGTTACGACTGCCCCATATACAATAAACCCATTTTCTTTCAGGTAATTGTAGCGCTCCTCCAGATGTCCCAAGCCAAGGAATCCTTCGTAATAGGATGAAGGTTTTTCAGAGAGCAGTGCTTCGATGTGCTGCAGCATCACTTCCTGGCTGTCTTCGATAGTCGTTCGATCCAGTCGATGAGCCAGTGAAGAACTCGAGATGAAATCTTCTGAAACAGTCCGCGCCCCTGTTAAACCAATCATATTATCGACTAATAGATTATCACCGCTTGTGCCATAACCCGGAGTGAAGTTTTCGAACTCTCCCGTATGGAGAGGCATCCACAGTACATCAACATCATAGGATGACAAAGCTTCCAGCAGTTCTTCAGGCGACATGAATCGGTCCGTCGAAAATGCCAGCTCCGCCACAGTTCCTTCATGGAGCATTTCGAGTGTTTCCCACACACCTGGCTGCGGATTTGCCTCCAGCTTTCTTGCAGTGCGTGGATCTTCCAGGTAGGAAAATGAAAATCCATCGTACTGTCCCTTTGCAGGAAGATCGTATTCTATAAACGAATTGTGATTGATGATACTTTTAGTTATTTCCGCTTCTCCCACGACAGTATCAGATCTTCCAACTTTTTTTATCAAGGTATATGAAAGTTTCTTCGTTCCGAAAGGAGTGATGTTCTCTTCTTCATAGCCATACTGGCCCCGCAGGTTCGGATTCTTCCACTCCAGTGCGAGTTTTGTATAAAAATCGTTTTCTTCAGCCATATTCATTTTATCCGTAGCGATATTGAGTATGATTATGTAAATCCCATAAAGCAGAACAACTATCAGCAACAGCCGGAGAATCCGGATTGTCAGCGTAAAACGCGACTTCTTCAAAATCTTCTTTTCCATTTCCTTATTCCACTCCGTCATGCTGCCACCCTTTCTTTTTTGCGATAGTTTCCAGTTTTTTTCTGGCCCGATACAGATTGACCTTCACTTGATCTTCAGATAAGTCCATGGCTTCCCCAATTTCGGCGTAACTGAATTGCTCCGCTTCCCTCAAATAGAGAATCGTCCGGTAATGCTCCGGCAGAAATCCAAGCAGCTCATTTAAATCGCAGATTCTCTCCTGCTTCAGCATTTCATCTTCCGGCAAACCATAGGGACTGATCAGTTCTTCATTCGAATAAAATAATTTCAATAAAGGATTGGCCTGCCTGCGTTTCCTTTTCCGCCATTCATCGATATAGATGTTCCGCGCCACTTTGAACAGCCAGGCGCGCGCTTCTTCCCCTTCATATGTATGGAGCGAAATCGTCGCCCGAACAAAAGTTTCCTGCGTCAGATCTTCAGCCGCATGAGCAGAGCCTGACATTTTCCACAAATAATAATAAAGGGGTCGCGAATAAAGTTTAAATAGATTTTCCAGCTGCTGATTTTTCATTCGCTCCCCCTTTACTGATTTCCTACTGTTACCACGTCTAGTTTCCTATAATGTTACAGTTTTTCCAGAAGTATTTCTGTAAAAAATTTCTATGTCGAACGAAAATCTACAATACGCTCAAGTCGCCAAAAACCTTCAGAAAGAGGAACGGCCGTCATACATATTGAAAAACCTTCGCATTCGCGAAGGTTTCCCAAAAGAAGGAGTTTTTCGCAAAGCGAAAAACGTCCGCTGTGATTTTGAATTTAAGGTTCTGCGCTTTTCGCAGGGTTTAGGCGAAAAGCATCCATTCAGTTTAAGATTTCGAACTTCCACTAACTAGTAAGGGGTCATGGCGGCAAAACAGAACATCAGCAAGACGAGAAAGAGGAAAGTCCAAAGACCGCCTAAAATCTTTTGATTATGTATGCTCTTGCCTTTATGTAATTTCTCCATAAGAGTAACGAGATTCAAATACCAAACAACTCCCAGCGCGGGGAGAACGAGAAAGATTATTATCAGTTCCACTGTTTCACTTCTTCCATGTGATTATTTTTCCAATTCCAGTTTTGCCTGTCCTGCTCACTCCTCTAACAGCAAACGTTCCGAAATCAGTTTTTCATTTCTATATATTTCAATCTTTCCCATCTTAAAAAATCATAGAAGCAATCAAGCCAACAATAATACCCGCGACAAATAGAAGCAGAAACTTCACACCTCTGTTCATTTACACAACTCCTTTTATTCAGCGTCAATCTTTATAGTCTCTCAGAAATTCCTCGTCCAATTCCGCCAGTGTCAACCCGGTAACCTCCGAAAAGCTCTTTTCAAAATCACGGGTGTCATTCACAGAATCGATGATCTTCACAATTACTTCCTCACCGAATTCCCCAGTGAGGAACGCCAGCGCGTAGTAACTTTGCGAATACGGGCTCTTGAGCGGCGTGCCGAGAGCCGCCTCCCATTGCCCAGGGCTGCTCAGTTGCCTGAAAGGAATCGGTTCAAAATGTGGAAAGAACACGCTGTCCGGATCATTGCCGGCGTATTCAGCCACCCCTTCTATAAACCAGATCGGATAATGCTGCGGACTTTCCGCTCTGCGATAAAATGCGTAATGAGTGTATTCATGTATAAGGATCTGCCGGAAACCGTACAAAGCCAGATCATCTCCAGCCAATAAAATCTCTTTCCCCGAATTGTGGATGGCGATGATTTTTTGAAAATCCGAATAATACGCGTCCCGGGCTTCACTCAGTTTATAGTTGTTCATCTCCACAAAGTTCTCATAGACAAGCAGATCAAGCGACACATCATCGGTTTTGCCGAAAAGTTCTTCCGTTCTTTCAATGGCCAGATCCAGCGTTTCCTTCGTAAGCGGCAGCAGCTCAGAGAAATTCTCATCATAATAGATGGAAATGTGGTGATAATCTTCCCGCATGGAAGATTCCTTCAGCCGTTTTTCATTTTTTCCATCTGCATTTCCAGTTATAAATCCATTCATCGTTTGAATATATGTAAGATCTTGATCGTGAGGTTCAACGGCCACTTTATAGACGAGAAAACTTCCGGTAAATAAGATCAGCAGGATGAGTGAAACGATCACCGTGACCGACAGCATAATTATTTTGGATTTCTTCATTGACTTCCCCTTTTAAAATAAGCTCATTGTTGTTCTTCACTCGTATTCTGAATGAAAATGAATCACTTTTTAACAGTTAGCTGAACCCCGAGAATCTATCTCCTAAAATATGCCCCATTCGAAGTTCAGCTCAATGTTCAGTTACCTGGTCCGTTTTTGTGTCAGTCACCAGACCGATTCCGCTTTATTTGCCAGCTTGGTTGTAGCTATGAGAATAAATATACCGATTACAATTGTTGAAACGGCAATCGCAAAGAAAGGAATCGTGGGTAATTCAAATACTTTCCAGGCTAAAAAGGTAATGATTATATAGCCAAGCAGAATGAAACCTTGGAGCATTTTTGTAAATCGGGATACATATTGTTCTTCCTGACAATCCGGGCAATTCGTGCCCTGACTATAATCAATGTGAGCCTTTAATGTCTGCCTCGCCTTCCATTTGTATCCGCAGTTTTGACATTGTGGCATCTTATTACTCCTCTCATTTAAAATTTACAGAATAGTTAATCACTATAAACAGTGTACCTTTATTTGGAAGGAAAACCAACTGGATAAAAGATAAGCAGCCTCGTCGAAATTAAAAAACAAGTGCAATTTCTTTAATTACGCCAGCCACCCTTCACCTTTCATAAGGCGGCATATCGCCTTCTTCATCATGGAGCGTCGAGCTTGAGCGATCTACCCGGTACGCTATCATCCAGGAATCTTGTATGGTGCCTTTTTGCCAGGTTTCCGTAAAAGTCACCAAATAATTTTCTTCGTCCAGCTGCTCGGCTGATGTTGTCCTTTCAACCTGATAGCCCTCTATTTCGCCTTTCCATGTCCCTGCTTCATCCGGGAACCGATCGATTGAAGTCCCATCTCCGCTGGTGGCGAATTTCACTGCGTCTTCTGCCGTGTGTGGTGGCAATTCGGGCGATGTCAGATAAAAAAAACCTCCCAGCAAAAAGAAAACACCCACTGGAACAATGAAAAGGATTTTATTCCCCTTATCCTGCTGCCACCTTTTCAACAGCCATTTATCGATGACGCCAAAGAGAGCGGCAGCAAGGATTCCGCTAAAGATGATACTTTGATAAGGAAAAATAAGGCCGATTGCCGATCCAAATCCACCGAGTATCAGGACATACAACCAGTCAGCGTGCTTAAACCATCTATTTTGCAGCGACTCTATGCTGAAGGACACTGCATTCCCGTAAACGAGCACGAAAAAGCCCATGTATAAGAAGTAAATCAGTGTCATGAAGAAAAAATCTGTTCCCTGGTAATAGACAGAATCCTCGGTCGCGGCAATTTCCCAGCCACTCCAGATCATGGAAACGATAAACGTGGACAGCACTGTTGCCCCCAGCTTCCGTACGATGCGCCCTCCTGTATGTTCTTTCATCCTTAATCCCTTCTTTCAACGAGTCTGCCCATTTCCATTCACTGCAATCAATCATTTCGTTCCCCTATACATATTTACGTTGGAAAAATCTGAAAGTTTCTACCAAAAAATAAAAAAGAGAGAAGACGCATTTTTGATCAGCTTCTTCTCTCTTTCTATAATTAACGGAATTCCCGCTCTTACCTCCACCAAGCCGAAACAGGCTGCCGCACACCCTCACCCAACGTAACAGTTTCTCCAATTTGCGGAGCGATGAGGTCGACATCCATTTCTTCAGCCGCTTTTATCGCACGTTCGATCGGTTCCGTCCAGCTGTGGCGTGCAAGTGTGAAGCCTGCCCAGTGTATCAGCATCATCCCTTCGGCTTGCGCATCGATGCTCGCCTGAACGGATTCTTCCGGCACCATATGGGATTCCGGCCAACGTTCGTCATACTGCGCACCTTCGATCAGCGCGATGTCAAATGGTCCGTACCTCTCGCCGATTTCCTTGAAATGCGAATCGTAGCCGCCGTCGCCGCTTGCGTATAAACGAGTTTGGTCACCAACAATGACCCATCCACCCCATAGCGTCGAACCGTGGTTCAGGATCCCTCTGCCAGAGAAATGTTTGGTTGGTGCCAGAGCAATGGTCAATCCCAGGTATTCCGTTTCATCCCACCAATTCATTTCCGTAATTTTGTCTTCGGCCACGCCCCATCCCGTCAAGTGGCTGCCAACACCATAAGGCACAAAGAACTGCGCAACTTTGTCGTCCAGTTTTTTTATTGACTTATAATCCAAATGATCATAATGATCATGGGTAATAAAAACAGCATCGATTGCCGGCATCTCATCAATCAGATGCAGCAGATCTCCCCCGTATCGTTTCGGTCCGGCAAAGGAAACGGGTGAAGCCACCGGCCCCAGCATTGGATCAATCAGGATTTTATTGCCATCGAGATTCAGGATAAAAGTGGAATGGCCGAGCCAGGTCAGGCTGTCTTCTTCCGCGCCAATCTTGTCCCAGTCGATGTCAGTCATTGGCAAGTCGCCGCCGGGATCCATCTCCTTATCCGCTGCATCGGTTTCATCCGGCGTGGCAAGGATATCGATATCGACATCCGGTTCCTCTGAAGGCAGATTGATGAATTGCCCGTCCTCGTAATTATCAAATGCCTCAAACATTTCTTGCTGCTCCTTGCTCGGACTGCTTCCGAATGTCGGATATGTTACTGTGAATATGAGAATCGCTATTGCCAATAAAACCACCAGCAGCAACAGGCCAAGCGGTATTTTCCAGAGCAGGCTCTTTTTGCTTTTTGGTGATTTCTTTTTATACTTTTTTCCTCGGGGCTGATGTTCTTCGATAATCGACATTTTATCCCTCGCCTTACAGCTTTATTAGCAGTTACTGGTGTTGTTTTTTTGAGCTTAGCTCTATTATAACAGCCATTCTTATTATCTATGATGACTATGCAACCGGATTCGGCTTACTTACCATAAACCACAGATGAAAAGGCTTCGCGGACGCGAAGCCTTCCTT
>NZ_JRGN01000277.1 GCF_000775575.1 Planococcus sp. CAU13 | reverse complement strand
CTGTCACAGGGTCCAAATGGGAACTGCTGGGAAAGACAGGGACGGGCTATTTAAGAGCTGCTGATGAGAGGAAAGACATTAGGAATTTGTGCTGTGTAAAAAAATCCAGTGCTTTATATTATCATTTATGATAATATAATTGTAATTGATAACGTAAAGGGGTTACTCCATGAATAAAATCGAAACAATTCTCCATCCTGTACGCATTCGCATCATCCAGCAGTTTCTCAATGGCCAGGCGGCGACCGCCAAACAATTGGCTAACACCCTGCCGGATGTCCCACAGGCTACGCTTTACCGGCAATTGGATATACTGGTGAAAGCGGAAATCCTGGCAGTGACGGAACAGAACCAGATAAGGGGAACGATTGAAAAGACATATGAGCTGAACACAGGGGCGGCAATCGTAACAAACGAAGAAGCGAAAGAGATGTCGAAGGAAGATCATCTGAAATTTTTTATGCTGTTCGCCGTGCATTTAACCAAGAGTTTCGAAGAATATCTTGATAAGGATTCGGTGGATTTTGAGCGGGACGGGGTTGGATACAGGCAATTGGCCCTCCATCTCAGTGATGGAGAGTTCAATGAGCTGTTAGGGGATTTGCGGCAAGTCTTTGCAAAATATATAGGTAATGCGCCTTCGCCGGAACGGACGAAGCGTGTCATTTCAACAATTATCATTCCAGAAGGGGAAAGGGGAAAAGAGGATGAAGAAGGAAATTGAAGTAATCATTGAATCGAAATTTGCCATCAGTGGGACGATGACGATTCCAGAAAAAGAGGGAACGAAACTTCCAGCCGTTTTGCTTATGGCGGGATCCGGCAACGCCGACCGTGATGGCAATATGAAAAAGATGAAGATGAATCTTTACAAGGACCTCGCGGATTTCCTGACAGGACAGGGTTTCGTCACGTTGCGCTATGACAAACGCGGCATCAATAAAAGCACTGGAAAGTTCCTGGAAGCCGGCATCAGTGATTTTATTGACGATGGGGCAGCAGCACTGCGTTTTTTGAAGGATCATCCGAATGTGGATTCGGAAAAAGTGGTAATTCTAGGGCACAGTGAAGGCGCATTGATGGCACCGGCTGTCCACAAGGAGGAATCGGCGGCCGGGCTCATCCTGCTCTCGGGCGGGGCAGAAGCGTCCAAGGATTTGTCGGCTTTGCAGAACGAAGCGGCGTTTGAAGAAATGAACGGCGCCGGCGGGTTCAAGGGATGGCTTTACCGCACGTTAAAAGCTGTCGACAAAGCAAGAAAGCAGAACGCAAAGATTTTCAAAAAAATAGAAGCTTCCGATAAAGATGTTATGCGGATCCAGGGCATTCGCATTAATGCAAAATGGATGCGGGAGACCCTATCTTTCAATACCACAGATTACTTGAATGAAGTTGATTGTCCTGTACTTGCCGTAACAGGCGAAAAAGATGTGCAGGTGCCGCCGGAGCACGTGAAGCGCATTCCCGAATTGGTCAAGGGCGAAGCAGAGTGGCATATTATTCCCGGCATGAACCATATCCTTCGTAATTATGAAGGCGAGCATACGATGCTTGGATTGATAAAGGAATACAAAGCGCAGATGGGACAGCCAATTGATCCGCAGCTGTTTAAAGTAATGGGTGGATGGCTGAAGCGGTTCAAGGGTTAAGGCGACCCTGTGTAAGAAAAATATTTATCATACAACAAAAATGCATGAAGAATCCGGTACCTCCAG
>NZ_JRGN01000264.1 GCF_000775575.1 Planococcus sp. CAU13 | reverse complement strand
CATAAGATAAAACTCCTCACCTAAAAGTCGAAAAACACCATAAATCACATATTCTCAGGAACAAATTTCATTTTTGACGCTATATAGGCTTCCAAATATGATATTTGGATAAATATGGAACTTCCAAACAAATTCTGTTACTCTAAAGACAAGGGTGGCTGAAATAATTATTAAAAACAGGAAACGACCGGCTAAACTTGCCGGCTATGAAGCCTTGGCAAAACGGTTGCCGATTAATCATCCGAAGCAGGAAGTTATTGCAGAGCGGATAAACTCCATCAATGCGGGCTTTGGTGGAGAAAAACGGCTGGATCACCTAATGAGGCATTTTAATCCGCATTATCAGTACTTAATTATCCAGGATCTGTCGATTTCCACTAATGTAGATTTTCAAATCGATACGCTGCTGATTACGCAGTCCTGTTTAATTTTATTGGAAGTGAAGAATATTTCGGGTCTGCTCAGGTTCACTGAAAATCCGAGTGCTTTGCATCAGACGAAAGCGTCAGGCGAAGAAAAGTCGTATCAAAGTCCACTGGTTCAAGTGGAAGTGATAAAGTGGAAGCTCGAAAGTGTGTTGAAAAGTCTGAATGCTGTTCTGCCAATCCATACTCCTCTGGTGATTGCTTATCCCAATCAAATCGTAGTGGAAAAGCCGCCGGGAGCGGTCATTTGGAGCGCAGACGAAACGATGATTCGGCTGCATAATTTCGAAATGCCGCCTGAAAAGATGTCCCAAGAAAAAATGCGCATATTGGGCCAGCAACTGCTCAGCCTTTCCCTGGAATACAATCCATTTCCGCTGGCTGCGAAACATGGAATCAGCGCTGGCGAAATCGCCAAAGGAGTCTTTTGCCCAACTTGCAAAAAAGCTGAAATGGAGAGGTGCAAACGCACCTGGCAATGTCCGGGATGCAAACTGAAAAGTACCGATGCCCATCACGAAGCAATCAGAGAATGGTGTATGTTAATAAAACCAAGTATTTCAGCTGCCGAATGTAAAGATTTCTTGTCACTGGAACATCTGTCGACGGCGAGAAATATACTGAAAAGCCCTTTATATAAAAGAGTCGGCAACAATAAGATGCGAAGATATTATAGGGAGATGCAAGCTGGCATTCACGAAAAGTGAATGCTTTTTTCGTTGAGAGATGGGGTAAAGAAATTTTAGTCGTAAGATGGAATGGGCAAACCATAAGATACAACCCGCA
>NZ_JRGN01000220.1 GCF_000775575.1 Planococcus sp. CAU13 | reverse complement strand
CTCCGGCGATCCAGCTCTTCGGGTCATAAGTCAAATCAGCGCCGTGGCAAAGAGATTGGCCCATAAACCTGAGGCCATCTCTTTGCCGTCGCTTTTCCTTTTTACAGGCAGAAACATTGAGCCTTCCATTTTTGCTTGCTATAGTATAGGACGAGGTGAACGATGATGTTGAAAATTGAGATCTGGTCCGACTATGTATGTCCGTTTTGTTACATAGGCAAACGTACACTCGAACAGGCACTTATAAAAACTGGCTTTACCAATCAAACTGAAGTTACTTTTAAAGCATATCAACTGGATCCGGCAACTCCTGTGGATTCCAATATTTCCGTCTACGAAAGTCTGGCAGCGAAATTCGGCTATTCTGTGGAACAGGCTAAAGAAATGACAAAAGGTGTCGCACTGCACGCCCAAAAAGTGGGGCTGGAATATGATTTTGATCATATGGTCCAGGCCAATACACTGGCTGCGCACCGGTTAGTGAAATGGGCGGCCGTTCAAGGACGGGAAGCGGCTTTGATTGAACAGCTGCTGAACGCCTATTTTGTCAAAGCTGAGCATATCGGCAATCACCAGTTGCTGCTGAATAATGCAGAAGCGGTCGGTCTGCCGCGCAATGAAGCAAAGATTGTTCTGGATTCGGATGACTTCCTGACCGAAGTGGAACAGGACATCGCAGAAGCTCAGCAATTGGGCATCCAGGGGGTACCTTTTTTCGTCATCAACCGCAAATACGCCATTTCCGGTGCGCAGCCGCTGGAAGCGTTCGTCGATTCCATCAAACAAATTGCGGATGAAGAAGGATTGCGTCCCGCTGTGAAACCGAAGAGCAGTAAAGAAACGAGTTATTGCACGGGGGACACCTGCAATTCAGAGTGAGCCCTGCAGGCAGTTTCGTTGACGGACACTGATTAATTTACTAAACTTAAAAAGGTTTTAATTAAAGATAAATAATATTAGAATATAAAGGAGTTAAGATATATGAACGTTTTAGTAGTAAAAGCCAACAACCGTCCAGCATCAGAAGGTGTTTCAAGTAAAATGTACGAAGTATTTATGAATAATGTAGGGAACGAAGCGAACATCAAGACTTTCGACGTTTTCAAAGAAGACATGCCGTATTTCGGCCAGGATTTCTTCAGCGCGATGCAGAAATCTGCGCAGGCCGAAGAATTGGAAGAAATCGAACAGCGCATCTTGACAGCTGCCAACAAAGCGATGGATGCTTTCCTTGAAGCTGATGTTGTCGTATTCGCTTTCCCGCTGTGGAATAAAACAATTCCAGCGCCGCTTCAGACTTTCATCGATTACATCTACCGTGCAGGTGTGACATTCAAATATACGGAAGAAGGCCCGGTCGGTCTTGTACCGGAAAAGAAAGTCATTATCCTGAACGCACGCGGCGGAATCTACTCGAATGCTGAAATGGCGCCGAGCGAGATGAGCGTCAATTATATCCGCATGATCATGAACTTCTTCGGCATCGAAGATATTGAAGAAGTGATCATCGAAGGCCACAATATGTATCCGGACCGTGCTCATGAAATTATTGAAGATGGCATGAAGCGTGTCGAAGAAGTCGCAAAATCATTTGATAAAGCAACAGTACAATAAACATTTCCGAAACCCGTCAGCGCTTTTGCGCTGGCGGGTTTTTTCTGTGGATAAAAAAATATAATCGTTTTAGGTGGAAAGCTCTTGGAAGTATGTGTTTCCCTGTCCAGACTCCAACCGGCCAACTCCTTGGTCTTAAGCTGCCCATCCTGTGCGGCAAAAAGCGCCGCTTCGGATGTTCATCTTAAGCCTGTCGGAGTTGAACGGCCGTTGTCGCTTTTCGGGTGTCCAGACTCCAGCTGCCCAGCTCTTCGGGT
>NZ_JRGN01000169.1 GCF_000775575.1 Planococcus sp. CAU13 | reverse complement strand
TCTTCTCGGCTTATTGCGGGAACCTGGTCCAAAGCGCCAAAGCGGTATGTAAGTTGTATTTAAATTAAAAAAATATAAAAGCCGGGGTTTGCCCGGCTTTTTGCTTATACTTTCATTTCGTATTGCTTCATGAATTTCATCAGTGAATCGTAGTATTCGTCGAATTGCGGCAGACTCATCTGCTGCTGGGCATCCGATAAAGCGACTGCCGGATCCGGATGGACTTCTGCCATCACGCCGTCTGCTCCAATGGCAATCGCTGCCTTCGCTGCCGGTAGCAGTAAGTCGCGGCGGCCAGTTGAATGCGTGACATCCACAAACACCGGTAAATGCGTTTCCTGTTTGAGGATTGGAACCGCGGAAATATCAAGGGTATTGCGTGTCGCTTTTTCATAGGTGCGGATTCCGCGCTCACAAAGAATGATCTGGCTGTTGCCGGAAGCGATGATGTATTCGGCTGCATTGATGAATTCTTCAATAGTGGCTGACATGCCGCGTTTTAAAAGCACCGGTTTATTGATGCTGCCGACTGCCTTCAGCAATTCGAAGTTCTGCATATTGCGTGCGCCGACCTGGATAACATCCACATAATCCAAAGCTTCTTCCAGGTGATGCGGCGTTACAATTTCAGAAACAACTGCCAGATTGTACTCATCTGCAGCTTTTTTCAGCATTTTTAAGCCATCCAAGCCGAGTCCTTGGAAGTCGTAAGGAGAAGTGCGCGGCTTGTAAGCTCCGCCGCGAATCATTTTAAGACCCTTCGCACCAATGGCTTCAGCTACAGTCATAACCTGTTCCTGGGATTCAACTGCACATGGGCCAAAGATGAACGACGGCTGGCCCTGCCCAATTTTTTCACCGTTAATGCTGATGACTGTATCTTCCGCCTGTTTCTTGCGTGAGACAAGCAAAGTTTTACGCGTATCTTCTTCCTGCATGTCCAAAGCGGATTTAAAGATTTCCTTGAATATATGATCAACTGTCTTTTGATCCAAAGGCCCATTATTATTATCTTTCAGGAGATTGAGCATATGGCGCTCACGGAGCGGGTCATATCTGTTCATCCCTTGTTTTTCTTTGATTTTCCCAATTTCCTGTATAACTGAAGCTCTTTCGTTAATGAGGGAAAGAATTTGCAGGTTTACTGCATCTACCTGTTCTCTCAGCTGTTCTAGATCCTTCTGGCTCATTCCTATTTCCCCTTTCATAAATCACCTTTAATCGGTGATTTATATTAACATGATAGGACCATTATATGCAAAGTATTCGGCAAAGTCACGCAAAATATTTTAGCGCTTCAACGCACTAAAGTAAAAGAACATAAGAAAGCCGGAGCACTGGGCTCCGGCTGAGTCGATTATGCAATAAATTCCTTCATGGCCTTGCTTTTGATATCGTTGTGTGATGCATGCCAGTCCACCTGCATGTTGGAAAAATGCATGACCTGCGGTGATTCATGTTTTATTTGCGTGATTTCTTCGATTGCCTGGGACAATTCCCGGTCTTCCTGAACGACAAGGAAGAGAAAAAGCTGATGGGAATGCAATGAGCAGTATTCATTGTATTCGTTCCAGGCAGCTGCAGAAACCGGACATGTGCTGCTGTGCTTGAACAGCCAAAAGCTTTGAGTTCCTTCAACTGCTTTTTTCAAGCTGTCCAGGTCCTGTACGCGTATAAGATTTTTCATTTTATCCGCTCCCAGCTTATTTTGTGGAATTGTTTTTATTGCTGTTGGAATTGGAATTATTTTTGCTCGAGTTGTTGTTTCCAGAATTGTTTTTATTGGAATTATTGTTGCCGGCATTGTTTTTATTTGAAGGATTTCCTTGTTTGTTCTGACTCAGATTCGCTGGATTTCCTGAATTCTGGTTCGAGTTCGATCCTGAACTTGAGCTGTTTGAGTCTTTCGAAGATGATCCGGTGGAAGAACCTGAACCGGATTTCTTCTCGTCCGTCACTTCTTCAACGGCTTCTTTTAACGCATTGGCGGTTGAAGTGAATGCATCGTCACCTGCTGATTCTGTTTCCTTATTCGAATCATGTACATTATTCGTGATAGTGGCGTGCAAATTGATCGATTCTTCCCCTTCGGATGATGCTGTTCCGTCATCCATTGGCGAAGATCCACCTTTGATGCCTTTTACTTTATCGACAACTTTTGAGGACTGGTCTTTCAACTGCTGTTTCAAGCCGCCTTCGCTGCCTGAGCCTGAGCCGGAACTCTGCGTTTTTTCTTTAAGAGAAGAAACCTGCGAGTTCAAATCTCCGCGGAATTCTTTGCCTGATTTTGGTGCCAGGAATAACGCAGCTGCTGCGCCGATTACCGCTCCGACGATTGCTCCTGCAAGGAAGCTGCCTGAGCCTGATTCTTCTTCGTAATCATAAAGATCATCATAGCGGCTTGACATGCCATACGACTGAGGCACGTAATCGCTTTGCTGATAATCCTGCCCAGTATTCGAATAATAGTCTCTATTATACTGTGAATCGTTGTAATTCGGGTTTTGGCTATTGAATCCGTTATTATTGTTTCCAGTCATTTTACATTCCTCCAGTGGATTATTTTAGTTGTAATTTCAGCTGATTAAAATTGGTTGTTATGCGGAAGCTGCTTTTGTCCAGGCACCGGCTGATACGTTTCAGCCTGACGTGTGTTATAGACTTTGCGGGCTTTCCACTTGTCGCGGATGCCCATGGCAACGTTGCTCCATTGTACAACCTGAGCAATTTTCTCTTCATTTTGTTCGGCCTGCGATGCGATCGACATTGTGATGCGCCTTACAGATGCATTGAGGTCAGTCACCGAATTGCCGACGCCTTTCATGGCATCCACAACGCCGTTGAGTTTCTCTGTTTTGCCCTGGATGTCTTCAGCCAGCTCGTTTGTTTTATGCAAAAGGTTGGTGGTTTCCAATGTCACCCCCTGCAATTGGTTTTCAAGCCCTGCGACAGTGCCGGACACTTCCTGCAAAGTGTTTTTCAACGAATTCAATGTCATTGCCAAAGCTACGCATAGAATTAAGAATCCGACTGCAGCCACGATTGCGGCTATGTAAAGCAGTATTTGCCAATCCATCATAATTCCTCCTTTTACATTCTGGTATATTGTATTTCTACCCTTGTCGAACTGGGCCTAAACACAGTCCCTTTACAATACTTCTATAAAAAGCTGAAAAAACCTGCAAAAAAAGAAAAACAGTCTAACTCGAAAGTTAAACTGTTTCCTCTGATTTCAGCAGGTCTTCAAAAGCTTCCTTGAATTTCGTGACATCTCCCGCTCCCATGAACAGGAAAACGCCGTCTTTATGATTTGCTAATTGCGCTACATTTTCCACCTGCAGCGATTTGCTGCCAGGAATTTTATCTTCCAGATCACCGATCGTCAGCGTGCCGGCTTCTTCGCGGGCAGAGCCAAAAATATCACACAGGTAAACCTGATCCGCCCCGCTCAGGCAATCCGCGAATTCCTGCAGAAATGTCTGAGTCCGCGTGAATGTGTGCGGCTGGAAAATCGCAATGACTTCCCGGTCAGGAAATTTTTGCCGTGCAGACTGCAGCGTCGCGCGGATTTCAGTTGGGTGGTGGGCATAATCGTCGATCAGTATGCGATCTCCCATCTCGGTTTGCGTAAATCTGCGTTTGACTCCCTGATACACGTTAAATTGCTGCTGGATAATATCCGCTGGTATATTTTCATAATGGCACAGCGAAATAACAGCCAGCGCGTTCAGGATCGTATGGTCTCCAAACATCGGAATCGTGAAGGTATTGAAAAATTCATTGCGGATGACAACATCAAATGTTGTGCCTTCCGTCGTTTTTATAATATTGCGCGCCTGAAAATCATTCTCTTCACCGAAACCATAGTAAACCATCGGCACCGGCGACTGCAGTTTTTGAAGATACTCGTCATCGCCGCAAGCGATGATGCATTTCTTCACCTGCTGGGCCATTTCTTCGAATGCATTGAACACATCGCCGATTCCGGCAAAATAATCAGGATGATCAAAATCTATATTCGTCATGATTGCATAGTCCGGATGGTACGCCAGGAAATGGCGGCGGTATTCGCACGCTTCAACGACGAAGAAATGAGAATCTTCCATACCATAGCCCGTTCCGTCGCCAATCAAATAAGAAACCGGCTTATAGCCATTCAATACATGGGCCATCAAACCTGTTGTAGAGGTTTTCCCGTGAGCGCCTGTGATTGCCACAGAAACATACTGCTTCATCAGATCTCCAAGGAATTCATGGTAGCGGATGATAGTCGCGCCGATTTCTCGTGCGCGCACCAGCTCCGGATGCTCATCATTGAAAGCATTGCCGGCAACAATGGTCATGTCTGCTGTTATATTATCCGGGTCAAAAGGGAGTATCGAAATCCCTCTGTCGCGAAGGCGGTCTTCAGTGAAAAAATGCTTGGCAATATCAGAACCCTGCACTTCTCTTCCCATATCGTGCATAATCTGCGCCAGCGGACTCATGCCTGAGCCTTTGATGCCGGTAAAGTGTAAAACTGTCATAAGTGAACCTCCTGTGGAAGTTGAAAGTAGTCTATGGACATCTTGAGGATGTACTAGCCGTTGAATCAAACAATTATCCGATTATATCACATTTTTATTCACATAAGATATAATCGATATTTTAAAATAATGAAACAATATCATTGAAAAACTTCTGACATATCGTCTTCCGTGATCAGGACAGAGCGGGGTTTGCTGCCGTTCTGTTCCGAAATGAAGCCATGTTCTTCAATGAGATCCATCAAACGTGCAGCCCTGTTATAGCCGATGTGGAATTTCCGCTGCAATAAGGATGTCGAGGCGCTGCCCTGCTGCATGATGAAGCGGCAGGCTTCTTCAAACAGTTCATCCTGCTCGGCACCTGATCCACCCTGTTTGATCAATTCTTCTTCTTTAAAGAAATATTCAGGCTCTCCCTGGCTGCGTACATGTTCAATGATCTGTTCAATTTCTTCATCCGTTACAAATGTCCCTTGAATACGGCTCGGAGCGGACATGCCGTTTCCGAGATACAGCATGTCGCCCCTGCCAAGTAACCTTTCAGCTCCCTGCGAATCAAGGATTGTCCGGCTGTCCACCTGTGAAGATACAGAAAAGGCGATGCGTGTCGGGATATTCGATTTGATCAAACCGGTAATCACGTCGACTGACGGCCGCTGTGTCGCAATGACCAGATGAATGCCGCAGGCGCGCGCTTTCTGGGCAATCCGGCAAATCGCATCTTCAACGTCCGACGGGGACATCATCATCAAATCAGCCAATTCATCGATGACAATCAATATATAAGGCAGATGCTGTGCATGATCGCCTTTTTCTTTAACGAGTTTGTTATAGCGGCTGATATCCCTTACACCTGCATGTGCAAACAGCTGATAGCGGCGTTCCATTTCAGAAACCGCCCATTTCAACGAAGCAGTAGCTGCTTTGACATCTGTAATGACCGGGCTGACGAGATGGGGTATATGGTTATAAGGCGCAAGTTCGACCATTTTCGGATCAATCAGCAATAATTTCAGGTCACGAGGTGAGGATTTGTACAGCAGGCTCACAAGCAAGGAGTTGATGAATACCGATTTCCCTGAGCCGGTCGCCCCTGCCACTAAACCGTGCGGCATCTTCCGCAGATCGAGCGTCACCGGTTTACCGGTCAGATCGAGTCCAAGGGCCGCCTCCACAGGGGAATCGGAATCACGGAATTGCGTGCTGTTGATCACCTCTGAAATTCTTACGGCACGTGAAGTCCTGTTCGGAATTTCGATGCCGATTGAGCTTTTGCCCGGGATCGGTGCCTGGATGCGGATATCTTTTGCAGCCAGCGCCAATTTCAGATCGTCTGCCAAATTGCGGATTTTGCTCACTTTCACGCCTTGCGCCACCGTCAGCTCAAATTGCGTTACGGCCGGCCCCTGTATAATGCTTAATATTGTTGCCTGCACCTGGAAATGGGACAGCGCTTCAATCAGGCGCTCCCCCTGTTCCTCCATCCACTCGTCGTCTTTCCGGTCATTTTCAGGCACTTGAAGAAAACTGCTGTGCGGGTGTTCGTAGCCCGGATCAGATTTTGCTTCGGGAGCAGCTTGGGGCATAGGTTCGGCGGACTTATTGATGGCTGCAGTTTCAGCACCGGCTGGTTTTATTGGCGTTTCCTGCTTTTGAACAGGAACAGGCTGCAGTTTCACCGAAAGCGGATTAAGTTTTTTGATTTTCTCTTTATCCGATTTCAGCATCAGCACATTAAACGGAACCGTTTTTTCTTTTTTCTTTTCTGCATTTACGGTTGCCGGCGGCTGTGATTCAGCAGCGGCTGGAATTGTTTCGCTATGTACCGTAATTTCTTCCACTGGCTGGACAACAATCTTTTCTTTTTCTTTCAACGGTTCTGGTGCAATTTCCTGCTTTTTAGCAGGTACTGCGATTTCTTCAGGTGTGGCCGATTCTTCCTTCACCAGCTCTGTTGCCGGTATTTCAGGCTGCGGCAAAATCGCTTTCTGGAATTCTACTTTCAATTCCTTCGTTTCGAGAAGCTTTTCAATCCGCTCAGGTTTTCTTTCATTGTAACCATGAATGGGCGACGGAATTCTTGTCGGTTCGTAACGGCGTCTGACAGGTTCGGGCGTGCTTTGCTGAACCGGTCTTGCTGCAGGCGGCTGCCGTCTCGGAGCCTGCTGGACTGGGCGTCTGACTGCTCTGGACTCTGCCAGTTTTTCTCTTTGTTCAGAAGGCGAAGGCTGCCGCGGCCGCCTGACCAATTCCTGCCGCACTTCAGCCATGGTGACTTTTTCTCCGCTTGCTTCCCGTTTTAAAAAGATTTCTCTTTCTTCATCCGTGATCAACGGAAAACGGAAAGGCACATTTCTGCCTGGCTGTTCTATGGGCGCTTCATATTCCGGTGTAACTTCTTCTTCCACTTCATCCGTGAACATCCGATTCCATATTTTTTTAACCCAACTCATGATAAATCACGCCTTTACTTCAAATGCTGTTCCGGCTTTAATATCGTTATCCAACACCAGAATCCCTTTTTCCAGGGGAGCATCGGGCAGCGCCAATTCTTTTGCTGAACAAATCATGCCGCTTGACGCAACTCCGCGCAGCTCGGCATCTTTGATGATCATTCCTGAAGGCATCACTGCGCCAACTTTTGCCACGACCACTTTTTGGCCTGCTTCCACATTCGGTGCTCCGCAGACGATCTGAAGGCGTTCTTCCCCGACCGCAACCTGGCAGACATTCAATTTATCCGCATTCGGATGTTTTTCCATCGACTCCACATAGCCGACGACGAATTTTGGCGACAAATCCACTTCCAGCAGCAGATCCACACTGTTTTTCTCCAGAGCGTTCTGCAATTCAGTGACCAGTTGCTCGGAAACATCGATTGCTCCTGTCTCCGGGAATGTGATGTATTGTGATGCATTAAAAAGGTTGAAGCCGGCAATATTGTCCGCCCCGTCCTTAATAAGCGTGATGTCTCCAGTAATTTCTGTATGGATCTTTTCAGGCTTTTCCGTCTGCAGCTGAACCAGCAGCACGTCGCCTATTCCTTCTTTATTGTAAAATGCATTCATTTCTTATCGTTCTCCTCTTCGGGTCTATTTTTTGCCAGGATGAAAATCGGTTCCAATTCTCCGTTTTCGTAAATGAACGACAGCGATGTAATCGGCACTTTGCCATTGGTGAAGAAATGCATGGCCATTTGTGCCAGTACATCGTAGCCCATTTCGTTGCGGATATCGCCGATAATCAATACATCCTGATGCGGAACGGAAACAGTCATGTCCCCGGTGATTTTCTCTTTCATTTCTTTCAGAAACGTCTCATTCAATATGCGGCTTGCATCATAACCATCATTTTCGTTAAGGAAATAAAACACGTTGCCGGCGACATGATCTTCCTTGACTGCAGTTTTCAGCTTGCGGACCTGAAATCTCGCCAGTTCCTTGAGCTGGTCTTCTGTCAGACTTAATGAATTTAACATATTTTCATCAATTAAGCGATAGGCTGCACCGGTATCGAGCGCATAAAATATACGCGTTTCCGCTGTATGGTCCGTTGTTATGAAGCGGTGTCCCTCATTTGACTCCAATGGAAACGAAGTGGAACGGATGACCGGATAGATATGTTCGCCGCCCGGCAGGTCCCCTTCCGCTTCACGTTCCATCGCCTTAAACGTTTCGTTGATGGTATAGATGATTTCATTCACCGCTTCGTCCCCTTTGACTTCATAGCGGCTTGCGATTTTCGGCAGGTCGAGCGTCAGGCCTTTGCCAATTTTTATATGGCGGATGTTCGCAGTATTTTTCTCGCGGTCATAACGCCATTCCAGATCCCGGCTCGGAAGCCGTTCTCTTAAAAGATTAAATAGCTGTGTGGAATTCATATCGATCTTCCTCTCTGTCAAAAATAAACGGCTCGACCTTCACAGGCGAACCGTCTTTGTGTTATAGGGGCAATCCTGCAATAAAGGATTCGATTTCTTCCTGTGTTTTCCGGTCCTTGCTGACAAAACGGCCAAGTTCTTCTCCTCTATTGAATGCGAGAAAACTCGGTATGCCGTAGATGTCCAATTCGATGCAAAGATCGATGAATTCGTCCCGGTCAACCGACACGAATGTAAACTGCCCGAACTTTTCTTCAACGTCCGGCATGACCGGGTCAATGACACGGCAATCCGGGCACCATCCTGCCGTAAACATGAAAACTGTCGGCTCGCTGTTTTTATAGTTGTTGAACTGTTCAACTGACTCCAGGTTTTTCACTTTTCATCCACCTCAATTTTCTGTATTGATCGAACGCACTGTTTTCATCATCCATTCCATGTTGCCCGGAACATCCGATTCTTCAGAAATGGTGGTCATTTTCACGCCGCCTGCGCTGACGACCACTTCAATCCGGTCTTCGGCAATTTCACGCAGCGTCACAAATCCGGACCGGCCATTCTGCTCGAATGTTTCATCGGCTATCCATACCTGCTCATCGTTCGCTTTTTGCAGTTCATAGAAAAATTTGCTGTCGGGAGCTTCGTTCGGATTGATGAACAGCACGTATGAATCGCTTCCTCTGGTAATGATGACATTATTATCATCGGATGGCTCTTCAATGTCATATCCCCCCGGCAGATAAAGCTCGATCTGCCCTGCGGTTTCATTGGTTTCAGGCGGTTTTTCTTCAAAAGCCTTACGGGTTTCCGACAATCCTGCTGCCAGGCGTTCTTCAGCAGACGCCATGCAGCCGGCTAATACCAGTAGTGCTGACAAAATTCCCATGATAAATATTGACCGTTTCACGCGTTTTCCTCCCCTGCTATACTGATACCTATTTTAGAGGTGTTTGCAGGCACATGCAACTCAACCGCTGTAGTACTGAAATTGCCCGATCAGCAATTTGACGACATGCCCGAACATTTCTCCGCGGTCGACTCCTCCGGCTGTCAGAATCCCGATCGCACCTATGTGCTTGCGGACACCTGTTTCATTTGCAAAGTCATCCATTACCGGACCAAGCTCACGTCCGGCTCTCAATTGTTCGGCGATAGTTTCCGGCAGTGGAATCTGCGCCCCGGCTGCAGTGAATATGGCGCCGTCCGCAGTGGCCATCGCTCCCCAATTGCACAGATACAGTATGCCTTCAAGTTCGTATACGCCGCCTTCCAGACCGATGGCCAGATCCGCTCCAGCCGCCAGTGCCGCTGTTGCGCGGTTAACTGCTCCGAGACGCGTTTCAGAAAGTGAGAATGGCTGCGCGGCCACGCCCGATTCCGTTTCAGCAGCGATGACTTCCACATTTAAATTAAGCTCCGCGCAAGCCTCGCTGACTGCCCGGATTTTCGCCGGATTTTTTGAAGCTACTGCAATTTTCATCTTTTCCATTTCATCCGATTCCCTTCCACTAAAAAAAGTGCCCGGGGGCACTTTTTTTATACATTATTTTTAATTGTCTCAACGGTTGTCCGGTCAGCTGCTTTCACCAGTTTCACCAATAATTCCTTCGCCGCTGCATAATCATCGGTATGGATGATCGATGAAGAAGTATGGATATAGCGGGAGCAGATTCCGATGACGGAACTTGGAACGCCTTCGTTCGCCGTATGCACACGCCCGGCATCCGTGCCGCCCTGCGAAATGAAATACTGGTACGGGATATTATTCGACTCCGCTGTATCCAGCACGAATTCCCGCATGCCGCGGTGAGTAACCATGCTGCGGTCGAGAATACGAAGGAGCGTCCCTTTGCCCAATTGGCCGAATTCGTCTTTATTGCCGTCGGCGTCATTGGCAGGACTGGCATCCAGCGCAAAGAAAATGTCCGGGTCGATCATGTTTGCTGCAGTCTGTGCGCCGCGAAGACCGACTTCTTCCATCACTGTCGCGCCTGAAAACAATTGGTTCGGCAATTTTTCATCTTTCAGTTCGCGCAATAATTCAATGGCCAGCCCGCAGCCATAGCGGTTATCCCATGCTTTGGCCATGATCTTTTTGTCATTTGCCATTGGCGTAAACGGGCTGTACGGAATGATCTGCTGCCCCGGGCGGATGCCGAACGACAGCGCATCTTCCTTATCATCTGCCCCGATATCGATGAGCATATTTTTGATTTCCATCGGTTTACTGCGCAATTCCTCACTCAATAAATGCGGGGGAATCGAACCGATTACACCCGGTATCACTTTGTCACCGGCAATAATTTCGACACGGGTGGCCAGCATTACCTGATTCCACCAGCCGCCGAGCGGTTGAAAACGGATCATGCCGTTATCAGTGATCTGCGTCACCATAAAACCGACTTCATCCATATGTCCGGCGACCATAATGCGCGGTCCATTTCCTTCGCCTTCTTTGACACCAAAAATACTGCCAAGCTTATCCTGGATCAGTCTGTCTGAAACCAGTTCCAGCTCCTGTTTCATGAATTTGCGCACTGCGTGTTCATTGCCGGGAGCGCCCGGCAGTTCTGTCAAAGTTTTAAATAACTCTCTCGTTACATGATTCATGGTCCAATTTCCTCCTAAATGAAATGCCTTTAATCAGTTTAGTGCTTTTTTCAGTTAATTTCCACTTTTAAATTTCGAAAGGCGAAGTTTATTTGATGAGGCATTGTTATCATTTCTTGTTTTTTTATTATGTATGGTACAATTTAGCCAGCAAGTATAGGAGGGATTCCATTGAAAAATCGTGATTTATTGATCGGCTTTGCCACAGGCGTGGCTGCAACGTACGTCATCAAAGAGATGGTGGACCGTACGCAAAAGCTTTACCCGGCCGATGAAGTTCTGAAGCAGGTAAAGAACTCGTTTAAAGAAGAAGGCCCGATTGACGGCTCATGGATTTACATGAAAACTGAACCTTATACACAGCATGCCATCACGACCGACGTCTACAAAGGCGGCATCACGCGCCACCGCGAAGATGAACTGGAGCAATTCGAATTCATGGCCGACGCTTACACAGGCGCTGTCATGGAAGTATCGAAAGTTTAATAGCAGCTGCATTTTATACAGCAGGCCAGCGGAAATATTGCTGGCCTGCTGTTTTTATTTCCATCAAATCGAAAGTTCAGGTGAATAGGAATGAAATTCGTATTATTGTTCGGTCCACAGGCCGTCGGAAAAATGACGGTCGGTCAGGAATTAAGCAAAATCACTCAACTGAAGCTGCTTCATAATCACATGACCATCGATCTGCTCGAACCTTTCTTTGGGTTTGAACCAGAAATGTGGCAGCTTTCCACCAAGTTCCGGGAAGAAATTTTTAATGCTTTTGCGAAAAGCGATAAGTACGGCATGATTTTTACATATGTGTGGGCATTCGACCAACAGGAAGACTGGGATTTTGTTGAGAAGGTCTCTGCAATCTTTGACGCCCAAGGTGCTGAAATTTTCTTTGTCGAACTGGAAGCCGATTTAGACGAACGGATAGCAAGAAATAAAACCGCGAATCGTTTGGAGCATAAACCGACGAAACGTGATACCGCTTCTTCAGAAAAAGAAATGCTGGGATCCAACAAAAGGTTTCGCCTGAATTCTGATGAAAATGAAATTGCAGCAGAACATTATCTGCGTATTAATAATACCGGCATCAATCCAAAAGAAGTCGCTGTGCTTATTAAAGAGCACTTTAATTTATAGAAACCGGATTTTTTTATTAGATATTTATTCGAACCGTCATCGCTTTTGGATGACGGTTTTATTATTTGTAACGGTAATATATGGATTTTCATTGCAAATTTATTGAGGTGCGAACTTTAACGCTTGAGGTGCGGCTTGACCGGTCTGGGGTGCGGTTAGAAGCATTTGGGGTGCGGGTTACTCCATTTGTGGTGCGGTTGACATATTATCAACTGATTTTTATGAAATATTTTCCAAATTTAAATTTTAGTTGCGGAGTTTGCCCATTTAGTTGCGCTTGGAATCCATTTAGTTGCGGTTAGAACCAATTTAGTTG
>NZ_JRGN01000333.1 GCF_000775575.1 Planococcus sp. CAU13 | reverse complement strand
GCTTTTCTATGTCCAGACTCCGGCGACCCGGCCCCTCGGGTCCAAGGCTGCTCCTGCATTGCTGCGCTGCTTCGTCGCAAAAGATAGGCCCAAACAAGTTTGGGCTATCTCTTGCCGTCGCTTTTCTAACAAGCAGATTTATTTACTTTTACAGCCAGACGTCTTAATCTGTATAAAGCTGAACAATGCCTTTGAATGTTTTATTAAATGACAAGTGTCCGCTGAATCAGATCTCAGGATGCTTGATGTGAAAGGAAGAAATATATGGGAGATTACTTAATAAAAGCTCTGGCTTTTGACGGCCAGGTTCGCGCATATGCTACACAAACAACAGAAACAGTCGGCGAAGCACAGCGCCGCCACTACACATGGCCGACTGCTTCGGCAGCACTTGGCCGTTCGATGACAGCAAGTGTCATGATGGGCGCCATGATGAAAGGCGAGGAAAAATTGACGATCCGGATCAACGGCGGCGGACCGATCGGCAATATTCTTGTCGACGCCAATGCAAAAGGCGAAGTGAGAGGCTATGTTACAAAGCCGCAGACTCATTTTGACCTGAACGAAATCGGCAAACTCGATGTGCGGAGAGCGGTCGGCACAGACGGTCTCTTGACGGTATCCAAAGACATCGGTCTGATGCAGCCGTTCGTGGGACAGGTTCCGATCGTATCGGGAGAAATCGGAGAAGATTTTACGCATTATATCGTAACTTCCGAACAGGTGCCCTCATCTGTCGGTGTCGGTGTCATCGTCAACCCGGACAATACAATTCTTGCTTCAGGCGGATTCATCATCCAGTTGATGCCGGGGACACCGGAAGAAATCATTGCCAACATCGAACAACGGCTGTCATCCATTCCTACAATTTCCAAAATGATCAGTGAAGGCCTGACGCCGGAAGATATTCTTCACAAAGTGCTTGGGAAAGAGAACGTCAAGATCCTTGATGAAATGCCTGTGACATTCACATGTGAATGTTCACGTGAGCGCATTACAAATGCTATAGTGAGCCTTGGGCCGGCAGAAATCACGGATATGATCGAAACGGACGGCCAGGCAGAAGCGGAATGCCATTTCTGCAATGAAAAATATCATTTCTCCAAAGAAAACCTGGAGAATTTATTGGAACAGACGCAATAAGAAGACGAGCCATCCGCTGACAAACGAGCGGGTGGTTTTTTCTTCGGGACAAATGTCTTGAATTCGAGATAAGTTTGATTTACCCTTAAGGAGGGAATTGAGTAAAATACGAAATTGTACAGGAGGGCTATTAATGAAACATGTTTTTAAAAAAGGAACGAATCCGGAAAAACCGGTATTGCTGCTGCTACATGGAACAGGCGGAAACGAAAATGATCTGATGCCGCTGGCTGCTCATATTGATCCGGAAGCATCTGTTTTGAGTGTCCGCGGAAACGTCTCGGAAAACGGCATGCCAAGATTTTTCAAACGGCTGGCAGAAGGCGTTTTTGATATGGAAGATTTGAAGTTCCGCACAGAAGAACTTTATAACTTTATCGCTGAATCAGCGGAAAAATACGATTTTGACCGCTCCAATGTGACAGCGGTCGGCTACTCGAACGGAGCGAATATCGCAGCAAATTTGCTCTTTACTTACAGCGATGCCTTGAAGGCGGCCATTCTTCATCATCCGATGGTGCCGAACCGCGATACGGAATTGCCTGCACTGACTGGCGTACCTGTGTTCATCGCAGCCGGAACCAACGATCCGATCTGTCCTGCACAGGAATCGGAAGATCTCAGGAACTTACTCGAAGGCGCGGGTGCTGCTGTCGAACTGCATTGGGAAAATCAGGGACATCAGCTGACAATGCCGGAAGTGGAAGCGGCCAAAGTTTGGTACAGCAAAATATAGGGAAACTATCCTCCTGCAGGGTGCAGGGGGATTTTTGGCATTAGAGCCAGTTTTGAGGCGTCATACAGCAAATACATACTTCGGGGAGGGGATCTTGTGCAGAACAATCCAAGAATTCAGGAGCAGCTCGAACATTGGGTCGAAGAGAACAGAGGCCATGTGATATTGGGCACGACAGCCCAATATATACCGGAGCTGGGAAAAGCAGATCCGAGCAGATTGGGGATCTGCATGCTCGATGAAGAAGGGAATTATTATTGCGCGGGTGACACCGAAATTGAATTTACGCTTCAAAGCATCTCGAAGGCATTGACGTTCATTGCGCTGAGCTGCCATTACGGTCTGGAGTTTGTGCTGGAGCGGGTCGATGTCGAGCCGACCGGAGAAGCCTTCAATTCCATCATTCCATTTGAAATCCATCGGCCGAACAAGCCGTTCAATCCGTTTATCAATGCAGGGGCGATTACGCTTTCCGCTCTGCTCCCGGGACAGACCGGCCAGAAGAAATACGAATACCTGCTTCATTTTCTCGAAGGGCTTGTAGGACATCCGCTCGAAATGGATCGGGCGGTTTATGACTCCGAATGGAAAGCGTCGCACCGCAACCGTGCACTCGCCTACTATTTGAAGGAAGCCAATTTCCTGGAAATCGAAGTGGAAGAGGCATTGGACATCTATATCCGCCAATGCTCCATCAAAATTTCTGTTAAGGACCTGGCGCTGATCGGTTTGATCATCGCATATGACGGCTATAATCCAATCACAAAAGTGAAACATTTCTCTGAAGAAATTGCACAGGTGGCAAAAGTACTGATGGTGACATGCGGCATGTACAATTCATCGGGTAATTTTGCAGCCCATGTCGGGATACCGGCGAAAAGCGGTGTCTCCGGCGGCATCATGGCAGCTGTGCCTCCGAAATTGCATTCGCAGACATATGAGTTCCGGGCGGGAGCAGGCATCGGTGTTTATGGACCGGCGATTGATGTACAGGGCAACAGCGCGGCTGGCACGATGATGCTGCGCCAAATTTCGAAAGAATGGGATTTAAGCATATTTTAACCGGAACCTGCAGCTCTCAGAAGCTGTGGGTTCTTTTTGATTCTTAATAATTTGATTATTTTAATGATATTAGTTTTTATAAGGCTGGAGCGGGTAGTTTAGTAAAAAAAGAAGAAATACATGGAGGAGTGGAAGGATGGCCAAGAAGGCGAATATCAATGAAAACAGTAAGAACGAGCAGCTGGAGCAGTACAGGACAGATGATTCCGGGAAAGCTCTGACAACGAACCAGGGGCTGAAAGTGTCGGATGATGAGCATTCCCTGAAAGCGGGAGTACGGGGTCCGACTCTGATGGAGGATTTTCATTTCCGCGAAAAAATGACACATTTCGACCATGAGCGCATACCGGAGCGGGTGGTGCACGCGAGAGGCTATTCTGCACACGGCGAGTTTGAGGTCTATGAATCGATGGCGCATTTGACGAAAGCGAAATTTCTTTCTGAAAAAGGGAAAAAGACACCGGTATTTGTCCGATTTTCCACCGTGCAGGGTTCAAAAGGGTCCGCTGAAACCGTAAGGGATGGACGCGGTTTTGCTACAAAATTTTACACAGAAGAAGGAAACTACGATCTGGTGGCCAATAACATGCCGGTCTTCTTCATTCAGGACGCCATCAAATTTCCCGATCTGGTCCATTCCCTTAAACCGGAACCGCACAATGAAATGCCGCAGGCTTCTGGAGCCCACGATACATTTTGGGATTTTATTGCCAATAACCAGGAGTCGGCCCATATGGTCATGTGGCTGATGTCGGATCGTGCAGTGCCGCGGAGTTTCCGAATGATGGACGGTTTTGGTGTGCATGCATTCCGCTTTATCAATGAAGAAGGCAAAGCCCACTTCGTCAAATTCAACTGGAAATCAACACTTGGCGTGCATTCGTTTGTCTGGGATGAAGCGCAGAAAATAGCCGGCAAAGATCCCGATTTCAACCGCCGCGATTTGTATGAAGCGATTGAAAACGGGGATTTTCCGGAGTATGAACTGGGCGTGCAGATCATCGCGGAAGAAGATGAGCATAAGTTTGATTTCGATCTATTGGATGCCACAAAAATTTGGCCCCAGGAAGAAATTCCGATACAGATCATCGGCAAGATGACATTGAACCGCAATGTCGATAATGTATTTGCAGAAAATGAGCAGGTCGCATTTCACCCGGGTCATGTGGTTCCGGGCATCGATTTCTCAAATGACCCGTTATTGCAGGGACGATTATTTTCTTATACGGATACCCAGCTGATTCGTCTGGGGGGACCGAATTTTCACGAATTGCCGATCAATCGGCCCGTTTGCCCTTTCCATAACAACCAGCGGGACGGCTATAACCGCATGACCATCAATAAAGGGCGGGTCTCCTACCATAAAAACTCTCTGGCAAATAATACCCCTGCCCCTGTAAGCGAGGCGGAAGGAGGCTACAGCCATTATCAGGAGAAGGTGGAAGGCCGTAAAGTCCGGGCACGCAGCGAAAGTTTTGATGACCATTTTTCTCAGGCGGCAATGTTCTGGAACAGCATGTCAGAGCCGGAAAAGAAACACATAGTGGAGGCATTCAGCTTCGAACTCGGCAAATGTGAGGAAATGTCTATCCGCAAACAGGTTGTGGATATGTTCGCGAACGTGGATCTGAAAATGAGCCAGGAAGTCGCAAAAAACATTGGCGTGGAAGCGCCGGCAAGCGGCGCGTCTTTGCCTGGCAAAACTTCGCCTGCCCTGAGCCAGGAAAATACGGTGAAAACAGCAGTGACCCGGAAAGTGGGAATCCTGCTGGGGCCGGATTTCGATGGAAATGATCTGGAGAAGGTGCTGAGCGATTTTGAAGAAAAAGGTGTGAAATACGAAATCATCAGTGAAATGCAGGGCTTGCTGATCGGAGCTGACGGCACGGAAAAGAAAGTGGACCATACCTTCACTACTACAGATCCGGTGCTGTATGACGCCATTTATGCGATAGGCGGCAAAGTGATCAACAGGAAGTTTGCGAAAGAAGGAGCCCGTTATATTGCTGAAGCGTTTGATCATTACAAACCGATCGGCGCAACACATGAAGGTGTTAAATGGCTGCGTAATTCCCCGATGAGCAAACAGCCCGGCGTGATAATCGGAGAAGATCTGGAGCAATTCACAGATGATTTTCTTGCGGCGATACGGGAACACAGGCACTGGGAGCGCGACATCAGTTGAGTAGATGAAAATGAGCCAAAAGTAACGTTGCACTTGTACAATGTTTCAGGATGAGCTGTGAGGGTAAATTTATGAGTAGACACATCATAACATCAGAAACATTAAAAATTGGAGGAATAGCAAATGGCCAATAATAAGTTTATGGGTACTTTCGACTCGGAAACAGAAGTTCTGCGCAAGATCGAAGAATTGAAAGCGACAGGATCGAGAGAAGAAGATATGTATGTTATGGCGCGTGACAAAGACCAGATTTCCATGGTTCGTGGACGCACTGACGTCGATTACAAGTCATCAGAAGGAAATTGGATGGATAAGTTCATGGGCTTCCTGTCAGGCGATGATTCCACACGTGAAGCATTCTCCGGCATGGGGCTTGATAAAGAGGAAACAGACCGTTACTACAATGAAGTGCAGAACGGCAAAATTCTGCTGTTTGTAGACCGTGAATTTGGAGCAAATTATGAAGGCAAAGCGCCTTACGACAATCAAACTTACGGGAATACAGGCGCGGCATCGAGATCGAATATGACGGACCCGACAACACCGGGATATGTAGAATCGGGAACAGTAGGCCGTGACGGAATGACAGTCGATACAAATGACCAGAATGATGTTTATTATAATAGAAGAGAAGGGGCGCTTCATGAAGGCGAATCGTATGACGAGTCGATCAGAGATGACGAAACGGCGGGCGTGAGCCGTGACAGCGGAACCGGCTTCGGTCTTGGTTCCCCTACTACTGGAACCAATTATAGCGAAACAGACCGTGACCGGGATCGGGACAATACGGGCTTCACAGATTCAACTTCGGGAAGAGACCATACAGATGAAGAGAAGCTTCGTCTCCACGAAGAACGTCTTCACGTGGACAAGGACCGGGTCAAAACTGGTGAAGTCAACGTCGGCAAACACGTCGTTGAAGAACAGCAGTCAATGGAAGTGCCTGTGGAGCGTGAAGAAGTCTATGTGGAACGCCGGCCGGTAGACAGCAGCACGGCAGATGCGCATGGTACAGGCTTCAATGAAAACGAAAGCATCAATGTGCCCGTATCCGAGGAGCGTGTCAATGTCAGTAAAAAAGATGTCGTCAGCGAGGAAATCGTTGTCGGCAAACAGAAAGTCCAGGATACGGAAACTGTCCGTGAGACAGTACGCCGTGAAGAAGCAGACATTGATGAAGACACGAATCTGAGAGACAGCACAAGAGACCGTGATCGCGACCGCTTCTAAATAACACCTGAACGGAAAAGGCGGAATTTTTCCGTCTTTTCCTTTTTTTGCTCTATTTAAAGAAGGAGGCAGAAAATAAATGGATAAGAACAGAGAGACCCAGAACAATGCGCAGGAAAAAGGCTTTAATTCGACTGCTGCATATGGCGATCCAAAAGACCAGATGCATCCAAAGCCAGATTCGGCTGAATTGAGAGACGGCAAAGACAGTCCCTTCGAAATGGATGCAGATGGAAATATAAGCACAGGAGACGGCGGTGAACCGGGCACAGGCATCTATACCGGCAATCAGGCAGATGACCTGGCTTCACCGAATGATAATTTGACTGACATCGCAGGAACCGGCCGTAACCGCGGGAATGTTCCGCTGATGGACCGGCAGATTGAGGATATACCGGCGAATGACCCAAACGCAGCCGATGCAGGACCCGTTAATACGGGCAGGGGTACAGAAGATGTGCGCAAAACAGATTCAGTAATCAACGACCTGGCAAGCATCGATGTTTCGAGAGAAGGACTTCCCGCCAATAACCAGGCTAAATCGGATATTCCGGCAGACGCGGCAATCAATGATGTGCCGGATGCGGACAGAAGCGTCAGGGATTCGCCGGAGCATCTGTCGCAAAATGCCAGAGACCGCACCCAACGGAATGACAGAGAATAATAAGGGAAAAGGCGGAGAATTTCCGCCTTTTTTCATTTTCATGGTAAAAGAGTTATGATGGAGAAAAGAAAGGCGTGATTTTTTTGGACGGAAAGAAAAGAAGCGATGTAAAACCTGGAATGGCCGTGAATGTGATTTTGAAACAAGATCAGCGCAGCGGCAAAAAAACAGAAGGGATTGTGAAAGATCTGCTAACCAATTCAGCGACGCATCCGCACGGCATCAAAGTCCGTCTGGAGGATGGCCGGGTTGGGCGGGTCTGCGACATACTCGATTCGAAATAACAGCGTGTTTGCAGCCCTCCTGCCAAGGGTAAAGTGGATTAAAGCTTTTAGGAGTGATAATGTTGAGTAAGTATTTTATTGGCAGTTACGAAACAGATGAACAGGCACTGAGGCAAATTGAACGGTTGAAGGATGAAGGATATTCGGAGAGCGATATGTACGTCATGACGCAGCACGAGGATCAGCTCACGATGATCAAAGGGAAAACGAATGTCGATAATTACGCTGAAGAGGGAAATTGGCTGGACCGTTTCACCTCGTTTTTAAGTGGAGACAAACAGACCGAACTCGCTTTTCGGACGATGCAGCTCAGTAAAGCGGAAGAGGAAAAATACTATAACGACCTGAAAGCAGGACGAGTGCTGCTGTATGTCAACCAGGACTATGAAGGGCGCTTTCGGGAAGCGGGCGGCGACTCTTTCAAACTAGGCGAAAAAGATAAAGCGGAACTGCATAACAGGAAGGAAGAATCAGAAACAGCACCTCCTGCCGGAATCGATGAGGAAGAGACAGTGGAACTCGATGATCACCATTATGCCGATGAATAAATGCAAATGTGAAAGTGGACCCATAAAGCAGGGTCCTCTTTTTGTGTTAGAATAGCAGTATTGAAAAATCCGGAGGAACATAAGATGAATGATTTTTTTGAACGGAAAAAACAGCAATTGGGCGTGGAATTGAATAAGATCCAGCGAAAAGCGGTCGAGCGGACGGAAGGGCCGCTCCTTCTGCTTGCCTGCCCGGGATCCGGAAAGACAACGACCATGATCATGCGCACAGGGTATCTGATCGAAGAGAAAGGAATCGCTCCTCACCGCATCAAGGCGATCACGTTCAGCAAAGCTTCTGCCACCGATATGCGGGAACGCTTCACGCGTTTTTTCCCGGAACTGCCGCCTGTGGATTTCTCGACAATCCACAGCCTCGCTTTTCGCATCACGAGGGAATATCTGGCCGATACGAGCTATCTGATGATTGAAGGCAATGAAACAAATGGCCTTCATAAAAAGCAATTGCTGAAGGAAATGTATCAGACTGAAAACGACGAACCGGCAACGGAAGACCAGCTGGATGAGCTGATGTCGTTTATCAGTTTCGTCAAAAACAAAATGCTCCCGAGAGAACGCTGGTCGAGCCTGAAGGAACCATTTACCGGAGCGGCGGAAATTTTGAAAACATATGAAGCGTTCAAAGAGAACCATGATACCCGGCTTGTCGATTTTGACGACATGCTGACGCTTGCCAATGAAGCATTGGAAAAAGACGCGTCATTATTGAAGAAATACCAGGGCAAATGGGATTACGTCATGACCGACGAAAGCCAGGATACGTCCCTGGTGCAGCATTCGATCGTTGAAAAACTGGTGGCGCGCCACCAGAACCTGTGTGTGGTGGCGGATGATGACCAGTCCATTTACACCTGGCGGGCAGCGGAACCGACTTATTTATTGAAATTCAAAGACATTTATCCAACTGCCTATATCATGAAAATGGAACGGAATTACCGTTCATCCGGAACGATTGTCAGTGCCTCAAACCAGTTCATCAAAGCCAATAAAAAACGGCATGATAAAAACATGTTCACAAAACAGCAGGAAGGGCCGCCGATCGTCCTGAAACGTCTGGCATCCGACGACGCGCAATTGAAGTACTTGATGAAGCAATTGACACAATTGGACAGTTTCGGTGACGTGGCGGTTCTCTACCGCAATAATTCATCCTCGACATTATTGATGAGTGAGCTTAACCGGCTGGGCATTCCTTTTTATATGAAGGATGCGGACAACCGCTTTTTCTCCCACTGGATTGTGGAAGATATGCTGAACTTCATGCGATTCAGCCTGAAACCGGAGCGGGTCGATGTTTACTCGAAAATCGCTTCCAAGACGAACGCCTACTGGGCAGGCAGCCAATTGCGCTATATGAGCCGCATGAAACCGGGCAGCACACATGCGCTGGATGAAATTCCACTGCACATTACAATGAAAGATTACCAATTAAAGATAGTCGCCGAACAGAAAAAATGGTTTGAAGCGATGCGTTCGATGAAACCTTTAAAAGTCATCCGGACAATCCGGGCAGATTTAGGCTACGATCAGATGCTGGCAAGCCGCGCAGAAAAATTTGGTATGCGGCTGAAGTACCTTTCTCAAATTCTGGTGACACTCGAACAGATAGCCGAACCGCTGTCTTCCATGGCCGAATTTGCAAAACGCCTGAAGGAACTGGAAACAGTGACGCAGCAGGCGAAAGTGGAAAAGACAGACGATATGCTGACGCTGTCGACGTTTCACAGTGCGAAGGGTCTTGAATTCGAGCGGGTGTATATGATTGATCTGGTGGAAGGTGTCATTCCCACAGAGGAAGACGCCGAAAAACCGGAAACGCTGGAAGAAGCGCGCCGCCTGTTTTACGTGGGGATGACGCGTGCGAAAACGCAGCTCGAACTGATCAGCTACGGCGGCGGTTCCCGGTTTATTGACGAAGTGAACGATATCATTCTTCCGGACAAAACGCGGCCGGCACCGAAACGGACAATTGCGGCCGCGCCGGTAAAAGCGAAAGTTCCCGATAACCCCAATGCGGTCGATGATCAGGAACACCTTGTTGAAGGGGCCAGAGTACGCCACCGGGTATTCGGCATCGGGGAAATTGTGGAGCGGGACCATGAACGCATTTCGATCCAGTTTGCGAAAGAGCGAAAAGATCTGATGATCGACATCTGTCTCAGCTATAAATTATTGGAGCTGGTCAATGGGTAACAACAGGAAGACAATTCAGAGATTAGAGAACGCGGGGAAAAGAAGATGAAGATCAAAGACTGGAACAGAAGTCTGAAAGTGCGCCTTATCGGCGAGTTTTTTATGAACACAAGTTATTGGATGGTGTTTCCGTTTCTGGCGATTTACTTTGCCGAAGAGTTCGGAAAAGGGATGGCGGGCCTTTTGCTCGTCATCTCACAAATATTTTCAGTAGCGGCGAACCTGGTCGGGGGCTACCTGGCAGACCGCTTCGGCAGGCGGCGGATGCTGATTATCGCGTCACTCGGACAGGGCTTTGCGTTTCTGCTGTTTGCATTGGCAAATTCACCCTGGCTCCAATCGCCTGTGCTCGGCTTTTTGGCTTTTACGCTGGCAGGTATGGGCGGATCGCTTTACTGGCCGGCCAGCCAGGCAATGATAGCAGATGTCATTCCGGAAAAATACCGGAGCGACGTTTTCGCAATCTTTTATACGACATTGAATATCGCAGTGGTGGTCGGCCCGTTAATCGGGGCAGTGCTGTTCTTTACCTACCGTTTTGAACTCTTGCTGGTCGTTGCGGTCATTTCGATGCTGCTGAGCGTGGTGCTCCGTCTGTTCACCAATGAAACGCTGTCTCAGAAAATGGTCGACAAATGGGCGACAGAAGAAGCGACAGGCTGGATGGGTGCCGTTGTCAAGCAATTCAAGGAATACGGCATAATTTTTAAAGACCGCGTTTTTCTGCTGTTCGTCATTGCCGGTGTTTTGGGCGCACAGACCTTCATGCAGCTGGATCTTCTGATTCCCATCTATTTGAAGGAAACAATTGACAACCAGACCATTGCATCACTTTTTGGCAATGAATGGACAGTGACCGGTGAGACATCTTTTGGGATTCTGCTCGCTGAAAACGGATTGCTGGTGGCGTTATTTACAGTGTTCATCACGCGCTGGATGACGCGGTATCCGGAGAAATGGGTGTTTTTCTTATCCGCGATGCTGTATGGAGTGGGGATGCTGCTGTTCCCGGTTACATCGTTCTTTTGGGTTTTTGTCGCTGCGATGGGCATTTTCACCCTCGCGGAATTGATGATTGTGGGCATCCAGCAGAGTTTTATTTCCAAGCTTGCCCCTGAAGATATGCGCGGCCAGTATTTTGCCGCAGCCAGCATGCGCTATACGATCGGCCGCATGATTGCGCCTGTCGCAATTCCAATGACGGCCTGGTTTGGCTTCAACTGGACATTTGGTATCCTGGGAATCGTCGCGATGCTGAGCGGAGGAGTATATCTCCTGATGTTCCGGGCTTTTGAGAAGCGTCCGGCTGTGCAGCCGACTCAGGGATGACGATCGTATGTACAATATGAAAAGGGGCGCCGGATAAATATCCGGTGCCCCTTTTTAAGTTGCTATTCTTTTTGGACCATGCGCAGCAGCATATGAGCAAGCATATGGCGTTCTTCTTTTTCACCGACTTTCCACAATTCCTGCAGGACGTGTTCTTCTCGGTTTCTCGGTTCTTCATTTTTCGCCAGATAATCTGCAACTTTTTCGGTGATTTGCGCTAAGCGTTCTTCGCTGAGGCCCATCTTTTCGCCAATTTCAACTTTGTCACTCAAGTATTGTTTGAAATGATTGAAGTTCTCCAGAATATCATCTTTCTTTTCATCGTCGAAATTCTTCAGTTTTTCATCCACTTTTTTGTTTACGTTTTCCATTCTTTACACACTCCTTTAATTTTTGTTACTAATGTCTGTTTACCACTTTGAGAGAAAGATAAACTTTGGAATATTCCGATTTCAAAAATTGCCTCGTTTAAAACAGAAGTGTTGGGGTATTAGTAGATAATAAGCAAGGAAATAGGGAGGATGATGAATGCATGACATTATACGACGAAATTCAGAAGTTAAAAAACTTCGAATGTGAAGACCGCTGTGTCCTGACCGTCTATCTCAACACGAACCCTGCAGATTTGAATGCGCAAAACGGTGCTTGGCGGATTCATCTTAAAAACGGCTTAAAAAGAATTGAAGAGTATTTGGAAGCTTCCAACGATGAAAATGAAATCAAAAATTATAAGTCGTTGAAGAAAAAAGTGGAAAGAGAAATAAATGATAACCAGGACGACCTCCAAAAAGGTGTTGTTATTTTTGCATCGCCGCATAAAGATTTGTGGTCGGTCCATTATGTGCAAGTTCCCGTGAAAACAAATTTCCACTGGGAGACGAAGCCGGAACTGGATCAATTGAGATATATGTATAAAGCTTATCCATATGCGGGGATTATTTTGCCGAGCTTCAAGGGCATTCGGATATTGGATACGTCCATGGGAATTATCAATGAAGAGATTTTTTATGAATTTGATCCTGGCCTGGATTTCTGGGTGGAACAAAAAGGCGTCCATTCCGCAACGCATACCGCGGGTAGCAGTACAGGAGCATTCGGCCCCGGCAGTCATGTCGGTGGGAACTCAGGCAGTGCGGCTGATGATTTCCAATTCCGCATGAAAGAAAACCTGGAACGTTTCTATAAGGACATGGGCAGTAAAATTGAAAAACTGAAGAAAGATCGGCACTGGGATGAAATCCATATAGTTGGAGAAGCGGAACATGCTAAATCTTTCTCAAAAGTTCTCCAGAAGAAACCGGAAAGCTGCATCTTTAAAAACCTGATCAACAGCGCTCCCGGTAATATTCTGCATGAAGTATTCGAAAAATAAAATGGAAGCCCCGACCGCATTGGCGGACGGGGCTTTTTGCTGGTTTTTTTTGAATTCCGCAGGCCTTAATTTGGTTGCGGACAAAAAGTGCAGGTATCAAAATGAGGGAGCTCTTTATACAAACAGCAGGTTTTCCGTAATGGCCGGGAAACCGCCTGCCCAAGTGAAGTGTCACCCAGCAGCCGTGCCAGCTGCGATTTTTTCAGGGGCGCCCAGTTACGGGCATCCAGCAGCCATTCCAAATCTTCAGCTGCACGCCGCGGATTCCGCTGTTCCAGATTGGCGTAGAACCAGATGAGCGACCCCAGTACATTGTCCCATAAAATAAGGGGCGATATTTTAACGTGCCGGCGGAACGATTCGATCAGGGCATCAGTCTGCTCATGCAGAATATGATGGAACGCATCAAATCTTTCATTGGCACCGACTTCCATGTAATGGGAAGAAGAGACATGGGTCTCCAATACGTTAAAGCCGTAATTTTTCACGCGGTTAAAGGCCAAATCTTCACCGGTACAATTAAAATAGCCGTTGTGGTGGGTGATCAATTCAAATTGCGACGACACGAATAAGGCATATTGCCGGAAAAAATAAGACACGGCGACGCCGCCATTTTGTGCGTGGCTCCAGTCCTTCATTTCTTCAATCCGCAATTCGGTATCGGATGAAAGGGGAAAAGCAGGTGAGCGGTCCACAGCAACAGCCTGGGAAGCGAGCGCAATTTTTAAGTGGTTGGGAAAAGCCATTGGCAACGGGACTCCTTTTTCTTCTAATGCTACTGAAAGAGCGGCAGAAATGCAAAGCCATAAGAAGGACTGATGAACATTGATAACAATTACCGTATTTTACTTCCTGGCGCAGTGAGGTAATCTGAAATGGAAAGGGGTGGGGAGATGGAATTTTCAATCGGAAAAATCGATCATGTTCAAGTCGCTGGGCCCAAAGGGAGCGAAGCGGAAGCAATCGGGTTCTACGGTGGCATATTGGGGATGAAGGAAGTGGAAAAGCCGGAACCGCTGAAAGCGCGGGGAGGCGTGTGGTTCGAATTCGACCGTTTCCAGTTGCATATCGGTATCGAAGAACCGTTCGCGCCGGCGAAAAAAGCGCATCCGGCGTTCAGAGTGAACGGATTCGAAGCGCTTCAGAAACATCTCACTGCGCAAAGAGTGGAGTGGAAGGCAGACGATTCAATACCCGGCGTCGAACGGTTTTTCGTTTTCGATCCATTCGGCAACCGGCTGGAATTCCTGAAATGATTTCTATGTTCACTCGCAAGATTCTATGATCATTCACTCCAATTAAACACGAAAAAGCTCCGCGCAAACTGCGCGGAGCTTTTCTCATTTTGCCAATGGGCAATAAGGACATTTGTCAGTGCCGGGTACTTCTTTCAACAGGCAGCAGGTGATTCGTTTATACTCGGTCTTTGCTTCATCGAAATTCCGGCCGGCCAGAAATTGGCGGAAAAATGACTTTCGCATCTCGGGCTGCCAAATTTCAGCTTCCATCAGCGCTTCAATATCCTGCCGGGCCTGTTCCGAATCCTGCATGCCATACATCCAGATGGCGTAGCCCCAGATGTTTTCCCACAGAATGATTTTCGATACGTGACCGGCTTTGCGAAAAGATTCGATAACTGGCATCACGTAATCCTTCAATACCGACTCCAGATCGCCTTCACGGCGTTCGCGGATGAATCGTTCATCTACCGCGAATGAAATATGGCCTTCGGTATTCTCCAGATGCACTTCAGCCAGTGGACCGTCCCACATTTTGCCGTGCGCCAGCAGGTAGAGCTGGGCGGTTATGAAAAAACCGAAGCGCCTCATGAAGATAGACGAGGCTACAGCTTCACTTGGTGCTCCGGATGATTGGGTGATTTCTTTCATCAATTCGGTATATTGGCTGCCCATGGCTTGTTCCATGTTCATGAAACCAATGGCGCCGTCCCGGACTTTAGTTTGGAAAAGTTCAAGTTCTTTCATATATTACGACCCCAGCGCTTCACGCGCCTCACGGATTTCCGGTACGATGCAGCGGCCTCTGCCGAACGGGACGCAGTGCGGCGTGCCGAACAGTGGGTCTTTTGAAACCTGGCATTCCATGCCGAATACAGAACGGACCAGATCGCAGCTGATGACATTTTCCGGAGTCCCCTGGCCGAATACTTCGCCGTCTTTGATGGCGATGATATTGTGGGCGTAGCGGGATGCAAGATTCAAATCATGCAGCACCATGATGATCGTGCGGCCATGGACTTCATTCAATTCGAATAAAAGATCCAGAATTTCTATTTGGTGGGTCATATCCAGATAAGTGGTCGGCTCGTCGAGAAGAATGATGTCCGTGTCCTGTGCCAGTGTCATCGCAATCCATGCACGCTGGCGCTGTCCGCCTGAAAGTTCGTCAACAGGCTTGTCGCGGAATTCATCGACACGTGTCGCTTTCATCGCGGCTTCGACTTTTTCCGTGTCCTCCTCGGTCCAGCGTTTCAGCCAGGATTGGTGTGGATAACGGCCCTGCTTAACCAAATCATGTACAGTCAGACCTTCGGGTGATACCGGCGATTGCGGGAGAATCCCCATTTTTTTCGCCACTTCACGGGAAGACATTTTATGAACTTCTTTGCCTTCAAGCAAAATCGAACCTTCCTGCGGTTTCAAAAGGCGCGCGATCGAACGCAGCAGCGTTGATTTGCCGCAGCCGTTGCTTCCCACGAAAACGGAGATTTCGCCTTTCGGAATGGAAAGGTTCAAATTTTCAAACAGAAGTTTATCGTTGTATCCGATTGATAAGTCATTGGTTTTGACAGCCATAGTCATCGTTCAATTCCTCCACATCTTTAGCCATAAGATAGACTGATAAGATTTCTCAATAACATTACTATAGCATAAAAAATTGATAAGTGAGAACGATTGTCATTATTTATTTCGGTTTTTCCTTTACAAATGTGTCAGGAAGTCCTAAAATAAAAACGTATTGAGAATCGTTATCAAATAACCTTGGAGGTTACACCATGAAGAAATGGACTTTATTTATATTGGCAGCTTTACTAATGCTGCTGGCGGCGTGTTCGTCAGGAGAAGAAGATGCGGCGACTGGAACGGAAAGTGGCGGAGATCCGGTCACGATTCAGGGCACGAACGGGGAAGTCACGCTTGATGAGCCGGCTAAAAAAGTCGTCGTCCTTGAATGGACGTACGCTGAGAATTTATTGGCATTGGGAATTCAGCCTGCCGGAATGGCTGATATTGAATCATATGGTGATTACGTGAATATCGAGCCGCAACTCGACGACACAGTGGTTAATGTCGGCGGCCGCCAGGAACCGAACCTGGAAGCGATTGCTGAAATCGATCCGGATCTGATCATCGGCGTCGATTTCCGCCATACGGCGATGCTGGAAGAACTGGAGCGCATCGCACCGACGGTCATCTTCAATCCGTATCCGGAAGATGAAAGCATCGATCTGTATCAGGAAATGGAAACGACATTTCTGGAAATGGCGAAAGCTGTAGGTAAAACGGAGGAAGCCGAAGGAGTGCTGGCTGACCTCGAAACAAAATATGAAGAAAGCGCAGCTGAAATCGAAGCTGCAGACCTGAAGACAAAAGATGTCATCCTGACGCTTGCATATTCGGGTCCCCAGGCACCGGAGATCCGGGTTTTCACTCCAAATTCGATGGCGTCGATCATTCTTGATCGCATCGGACTGAACAATGTCCACCAGCCGGATCAGTATGAAATATTCGGTTCGAGCACATTCAATGTGGAAGGTTTGGTGCAATATGAAGACGCCAATTACCTATACACGGTGCCGGATGAAGATAATATTTACAAAAATCAGCTGGCGGGTAACGCAGTATGGGAAAATCTGAATTTCGTGCAGGAAGGCCGCACATTCGATCTTGGGCCGGATACATGGCTGTACGGCGGTCCATTGTCTGCTGAAACGTTGATGAACCAAATTACAGATGTGATGGTGAATAATTAATGCAAGGCAAACTGAAAACGAAGTCCTTTGTCTCTTTGACAGGGGGCTTTTTCCTGCTTTTTGCACTTTCGGCCATTCACTTGACCCAGGGGCAGGCGGAATATTCCATTCCTGAATTGCTTACCGGCGTCTGGACGGAAGGACGGATTCAGGATATTGTCACGAGCCTTCGTCTGCCGCGGCTGACAGTCGGTATCCTGGCTGGCGGTGCACTGGCGGTTTCTGGTGCCGTTTTGCAGACATTGACGAATAACCCGCTGGCGTCGCCCGGAACGCTCGGCATCAATGCCGGCGCCTTCTTTTTTGTCGTCATCAGCACCATCTTTTTCCCTGCTCTCGTCGGCGGCTTCCCGTTTGCGACCGCGTTGCTGGGAGCAGTTATTTCATCTTTGCTCGTCGTCGGGCTGTCAGGAAAACAAATGGATCCGGTGCGTGTCGCTTTGACGGGCATGATCATTTCCCTCTTGTTCTCGTCGATGACGGGAACGATGCAATTGCTGTTTGAGAATGAAACAAATGGATTGTTCCTATGGGGTTCCGGTACATTGGTGCAATTAAACTGGACCGGCGTTCAATTTGCGGCACCGGTAATCCTGATCACATTCGCAGCTGTTTTATTGCTTGCCAAATCGATGGATATTCTGTCGCTTGGTGACGATATCGCTTCTTCATTGGGCCAGAATGTCCGGCTGGTAAAATTGGCTGCGTGGGGTTTGGCCATTGTATTGGCTGCTACAACCGTCAGTGTCGTCGGGCCAATTGGCTTTATTGGATTGATGGCACCGCATATCGTCCGCATGATGGGCATACGCGGCCATCTCCAGATATTGATTCACTCATTTCTGTGGGGCAGCGTCATGCTCATCGGCGCAGATGTTCTCGGACGCCTGATCCAGCCGGGCCAGGAAGTACCGGCTGGAGCCATGACAGCGCTGATCGGCGGACCATGGCTCCTGTATCTGGCCTGGAAAACGGCCAAATCTATGAAGCGCGGCGACCGCCAGATGGGTGGGACGACAAAGCCTGTACGTCTGAAGATGCTTGTTCCCATTTTAATAGTAGCGATCCTCATCCTCATTACATTGGCATTGAGTTTCAACGGCAGTGCCTGGAATTTCAACTGGCTGTCGCCGGTTGTCTGGGATTTCCGGGTGCCGCGCGTGTTGACTGCCTTTATTGTCGGCGTCATGCTGGCGATTACCGGCGTCATCCTGCAGGGCGTATTGCGGAACCCGCTCGCTGATGCCAGTGTGCTTGGCGTCACGTCGATGGCTGGAGCGGGCGCAATGCTCCTGCTGGTTATTTTTCCCGCAATTCCATCGGCATTTCTGCCGCTCGGGGCTACGGTCGGCGCATCATTAGCACTTGGCATCATCCTGCTGACAGCCTGGAAAAATAATTTCCAGCCGATGCTTGTGGCGTTGATGGGGATTGCCATTTCGGCGTTTGGTTCTGCCGCGACTCAAATTCTTGTCGTTAAAGCGAAATTGGCGGTTGCCAGTGCGCTCGTCTGGCTGTCTGGCAGCACGTACGCGAAAGGCTGGGACGATGTGCAGTTTGCGGTGATCCTGTTTGCTCTGTTCATCTGGCCGGCGGTTTATATTACACGCAACCTTGATACTCTGACGTTCGGTGATGATGTCGCTGCAGGACTGGGGTTGAATATCCGCTCGACGCGTGTGTGGGCGCTCGTTGTCGGCGTATCGATTTCGACTGCAGCCGTTTCGATTGTCGGGACTATTGGCTTTATTGGCTTGGTGGCACCGCATATCGCACGGCGTCTGGTCGGTTTCCGCCACTTGCCGCTGATGCTGGCATCCGGCCTGATCGGAGGGCTGCTGCTTGTGACAGCCGATTTTATCGGACGCACGCTGATTGCACCGAATGATATTCCAAGCGGTTTGATCGTCGCGTTGATCGGTACACCTTATCTTTTGTATTTATTGAAGAAAATGAAATAGAAAAAGGCCTGCCCAAAATTGGCAGGCCTTTTCATTTTATAGTTCAATATTCTGCGGTTTTTGGCCTTTTTTATTCATCAGGCGCATGCGTGTCGGTTTAATGGCAATAAATACGAGGTCGGGGTCATCCGGACCGCTGAACCAGCCGGACAGGTGGTCGTTCCACATTTCTTCCAGCAGGCTTCTGTCGTCGTGTTCGGACATTTCGCCTTCGATTTCCAGGAAGGTGTCACCAACGCCTTCGCCTTCATATCCCAAAAGAACATGGGCATGCGGATTTTGTTCGACTTCTTCAATTTTTTGTGTTTTTTTGCTGGTTGCCGTGTAGAGTGTGAAATCTTTATGGAAAAAAGTCATATAGCGTGAATGCGGCCTGTTTTCGGTAATTGTTGCCAGCACGCCGACATAGCTGTCTTCCATAATTTTCAAAGCGGCTTCTTTCAATTCCTGTTGCTCCATCCTATCACTCCTTTTTTCGTTCTTTATTCTTTATTCCTTTTTAAAATTCTCTTAAACATGAAAAGAAGACCCGCTAGATCAGCTGGTCTTCTATTTTTTCCACAATTTTGGGAGTTCTGTTGAAGAAACTCGGCAATACCATTCCGAAAAGGACGACGGCGATGCCGACAATTTGCAAAATGGTCAGCTTTTCGTGCAGGATGATGACAGAAGCGAGGATCGCAACCGGCAATTCCATGGCACCAAGAATGGACGAAAGGCCGGAACCGACGCGCGGCACTGCCAGGGAGAAAAGATAGATCGGCATAACGATGCCGAAAATTCCGAGCAGCAGTCCGTAAACCCATAAGCCTCCAGCAAACAAGGTGCCATTCCAGACAATTTCAGGCGTCTGGAAGACGGTGATGACGACTGCCGCGAAAAGTGACACATAGACAAGGCGGGTGGACGTATCCATGCCTTCGACCTGTTTGCCATTAACGAATATAAAAGCGGAAAAGCAGACTGCGGCACCCAGCCCCCAAGCCCACCCCTGCCAGGGGATTCCGCTTAAGTCAGCGTCGATGACACCTGCCGCTAAAATCGTGCCGCCAAACAGGATGGCAAGGGAAATCACTTCGATGCGTTTCAGCCATCTGCGGTTGGCGATGCAGTCAAGGAACATGCCGATCCAGGTAAACTGGAACAATAAGACGACGGCGAGTGATGCCGGCAAATAATTCAATGAATGGGCATAGACCATGCCCGTTGCAGCAGTAAATGCACCGGACAGCACGAGCACTTTCCAGCCCCTCAGCTTAGGCATGGTTCTATGAGAGACAAAATAAATAAGCAGCGCCAGCACAAAGCCGGTATAGTACTGGCTCGTAACTGCTTCAGCTGCCGTAAATCCGTTGCCCATGGCAACTTTAATAATGGTCGACAGAATACCGTAGGAAGAAGCGGCAACCACGACCAATAAGGGGTAAATCCAATTTTGCACGTTATTCACTTCCGTTTCCATTCTATATCATAACAGAAGAAAAGGGACAGCGCCTGTTAAGCTCTGAAAGGCATAAGACAGAACAG
>NZ_JRGN01000021.1 GCF_000775575.1 Planococcus sp. CAU13 | reverse complement strand
CCGTCAGAGAAATATATCCGCCGTCAAAAAATTATATCCGCGCTCAGCACAGAAAAGCACATGAAAGATGGCCTCCCCGAGAAAAAAATTCAAGAAATTTCTTCTATTGTAATGTGTTCACTCTTTGACTCTTGCCATTATAAAAAGCAGTAACACTTTGCCTCTTAAATACTTAGGCAAGCCAGGAGATTCCCTTTTGTTTCTGCTATCTCCAGCACTTCAGTGATCGTAGTCCTTGAACACATACAGGCGAAGAATCTCTCGATATTTGATCATAAAAAACCTCCTGCACAATCAATTTGCGGAATATTTTAGATGGTTGTATGCAGCTGTTTTTAGCATCAGTGTTGATTGATGCCTTCCGCTGCTTCTATCCAGATTTTAGCGGCTGTTAGTCATGGGGGCCATACCGGACGGATTGCCAGAATAGAAATATTGGCTGGCGCAAAAATTCATATAGTCGAATGGACTCAAATTATTGCCTTGTAAAATTAAGGGAAATAAAAAATAGAAAATATATACAAATTAGTTTAATTTTTATATAGAAAGGGAATCAAATTATTACTATATGTGAATTGTTCGACAACTCGCAAAGGAAGGAGGTGAAAATATGAAGAAAGGCATATTTTCATTCGCAATTGGAGCCGGTTTGTTGTTGGCTTATCCTTTTATGGTTCACGGTGACGAGCTGGAAGGAAAAGCGGAAGAAAATCGCAGCGGCCTGATTAGCGGTACGGTCAAAACGCTTGGCAATACAGTGGGAAATGTGGGCGGACAAGCAGGGAAATCGACTGGAGCCATTTTAGAAGAAACTGCAAAAAGTGTTGAGAAGACTGTCAAAGACGCAGTTGATTTCACTGCTGGAACCATTGAAAAAATATCAGACCCAGTGGAAAACAAAGTCATTACCTCCACTGTGAAAGATACCGGCTCCTTAGTGGAGAAAGCCGTTGCAAATACGACACCTGCAGTGAAAACAACTGTGAAGGAAACTACTGGCACCGTGACTAAAACGACTTCGGAAGTATTTGATGCGGTAGATGAAACCGTGGAAAATCTTCCTGAAGTTCCAGTGGTGACACCGGTCGTCAAAGAAGTGAACAAGACGTTGCAGAAAGTGACATCGGGTGTTCAGCAGACGGTTGAAAAAACAGCGGATAAGGTAAATGAAACAGTGGAAGCTGTAACAGACACGGCCGAAAAAACGGTTGAAAAAACAATTGACGCAGTTGATAAAGCTGCAGACCTGCCGCATGAGGCTGAAAAACCGACTCCTGTACAACAACCGGAAATTCCTGCCAGTGAACAGCCGGCAGCGGAAGAAGTGACACGCCCTGAAGTTCCAGTAACTCAGCCGCAAGCACCGGCTGGCTATGAAGATCCGGTGCAAAATGAACTTCCTCTTGAAAATGAAGTTCCAGTTGTAAGTCGACAGCCTGATGAAAATACAATCGCTTTAAAAGTTGAAGAAGACACTGGAGAAACACCATTGCAAGAAGCACCGTCGGCTTTAATTGAAGAAACTGTCGAAGTTCCAGCAACGCAGCCATCCGCTGCAGGGACGATGGAAATCGGAGGAACTCCCGTTGCTTCAGTGATCCAATTGCCGATTGCTGAAAACGAAATGGACAGAAGTGAAGCCGCCAAAGAAACGGCTCCCGCTACACAAACACCGATTTTCCCGGAAGAACAAGATGGAAATCGGGCATTGGCAACTGTTCCGGTCCAACCAGGCTCACCATCATCTGCTCAAGCCTCAGGTTCATTTAACGGGCATAGTACAGATTTAAGCTACGGCAACATTGCCTCTTCGGATATGTTTAAGCTATCTGCCCAAAAACTTTGGTACCACAGAAATAGCTATGCTATTATTCAGTGGATTCATACGCCTTTGAGGAAACCGCCCGCAATAACTCCTTTTTTAAATGTGGCATAAACCAGTTTAAAAAAGGAGAGGAAAAATAATGAAAAAATCATTGATAACTTATACTGCAGCCGCTTTAGGAATTTGGGCAACTTTGAGCATGGCACCTTCGTTTGCACAGGCAGAAGGAGATGGTTCTGGCCTGCTTGAGCTGAATGTCGAAGTGTTGAGCGACAATGAGGTTTTGCATATTGAAGCAACTGACCTTCCGCTTTTAGGGGATGCCAATGTTGAAATTCCGGCTGAAGAAAAAAATGAGGAGTCTGGTGAAAGTATAAGTGAAGCTGCAGCAGTCGTTTCACTTGAGGATTCCATTGCAGAAGATGTAACTGTTGAAGTTCTGACTGCAACGGAAACCAATACTGCTGAAGAATCTGCCGTAGTGGACGTATCA
>NZ_JRGN01000346.1 GCF_000775575.1 Planococcus sp. CAU13 | reverse complement strand
AAGACTATTCGTCTTTGGGCGGGTCTTCTTTTTTCGGAAGGAATTCAGGCGTCCGTTCGAGCTGTTCAAGGAACTTTCTTGATTTCAGCCTGATGCCGGCCTGTTCTTCGTAGATAGTGCGGACAATCTGTTTCAATAACGATTTTGTTTCCTTTTTCAGCGTGAGGCTGCCCACCCGTTCAATCGGCACAAAATACAAGGTGCGGATTACTTTTACCAGCGCGGGGCTCAAGCGGATGATATAGGGGTCGATATGGAAACAGCGGTGGCAGAGAAAGCCAAGTTCCTGGAAAGAAAAAGCGAATTCCCCTTCCGCCGCTCCGCAATTCGAACATTCATGAAGTGTCGGAGCCAGGCCGGCCGTCTGCAGCATCTTCCATTCAACGAAAAGCGTAATCGCTTCAGGATCGTAGCCTTCCTCAATGGCATGCAGCGCCTGAAACAGCATTTCATAGATGCCGGGTTGGGGTTCATCCTGCTCTGTCAGCCTGTCGACCAGCTCGGCCACGTAACTCGCATAGGCTGTGGACATTAGATCTTCCTTTATATGGCGCAGCGATTCCAATTGGTCGCCGGCCTGCAGGGTCCCCATGCCTTTGCCTTTGTAGATGGAATAGGTCCCGTGGGTAAATGGCTGAGTGATGGCCGCCAGCCGGCTTGTCGGCTTTTTTGCGCCTCTTGCCATACATGTGATCTTCCCTGCTTCACGGGTAAAAAGAGTGACGATTTTATTGTTTTCGCCGTATGGCATCGTTCGGATGACAATGCCCTCTAATTGACTCTGCATGAAGTCTGCTCCTTAGTATTCGTCGTCTCTGAATCCAAAATCACGCAGATGGAGAGCTTTATTGCGCCAGTCCTTCTGCACTTTCACCCATAATTCCAGATAGACTTTCGAGCCGAGGAGATTCTGGATGTCTGCGCGTGCGCGGGAACCGATTTCTTTCAGCAAAGCACCTTTTTTACCGATGACAATGCCTTTTTGTGAATCGCGTTCCACCATGATGGTAGCCTGTACACGGACCATTTCAGGATTTTCCTCATCCGGAGCAATTTTCTCGATGACAACGGCGATCGAATGGGGGATTTCTTCGCGCGTAAGATGCAGTGCCTTTTCACGGATCAATTCGGAAATGATGAAGCGCTCCGGATGATCAGTGACCTGGTCGGCCGGGTAATACTGCGGTCCTTCCGGAAGCCGCTCAGCAATTTTTGCCAGCAGGTTTTCAACATTATTGCCCTGCAAAGCCGAAATCGGAATCGCTTCCGCAAAATCGAATTCACTGCGGTACGATTCGATGATTTTCGGCAGATCGTTCGGACTCACCTGATCGATTTTGTTGAGCACCAAAAACACCGGCACTTCAATGCCTCTCAGCATATCCAAAACATAGCGGTCCTGTTTGCCGATGCGGTCTGCAGCACTTGCCACAAACAGCAGCACATCCACTTCACGGAAGGTGTTTTTGGCAACCTTAAGCATGAAGTCGCCCAGTTTATGGCGCGGTTCGTTGATTCCTGGTGTATCGATGAAGACCATCTGCGAATCATTTGTCGTAACAACACCCTGTACCTTATTGCGTGTCGTTTGTGGCTTATCGCTCATGATGGCAATTTTCTGGCCGACGACCCGGTTAAGAAACGTAGATTTCCCTACATTCGGACGCCCGATGATGGAAATAAAACCTGATTTGAAACCTTTATTTTCTTGCTGCATATTTTAAATCCTCCGTTGTAAATGCTCCTGGCAGCAGTTTGCTGACTGTTGTGTCCTGAACATCGCCTTTTAAATTTGTCAGATAAACCGGCATATCCGGAGCACAGAATTCTGCCAGCACCTGGCGGCAGGCGCCGCATGGTGACACAGGACCTTCCGTATCAGCCGATACAGCGAGCGCGACGAATTTAAGGTCCCCTTCTGAAACGGCCTTGAACATAGCCGTGCGTTCTGCACAGTTGGTCATAGAATAACCAGCGTTCTCAATATTGCATCCCAAATAGACTTTTCCTTCTGCCGTCAACAGCGCAGCGCCTACAGGAAACTTTGAATAAGGTACATAGGCATTTCCGCGTGCTGCGATTGCCTGTTCCAATAATTGTTCTTTTTCCATTTCCATCACCTCTATATAGATTAAAACCATTTTGGTAAAAATATTAGTAAGCCAATTATAGCACTTGCAATGGCAAATACCAAAACTGCGCCTGCTGCCATGTCCTTTGCCTGCTTGGCCAAAGGGTGCAGATCCGGGCTAGCGAGATCAACAATCCGCTCCATCGACGAATTGAACATTTCAAGGGCGAGCATCCCGCCGATCACTCCTGTGACAATTATCCACTCGGTACCGGAAAGGCCGGTCAATAGCCCGGCCGCAACAACGACTGCAGCAGCCATAAAATGAAACCGGATATTCTGTTCACTCCGCAATGCTTCCCTGATGCCTGCAGAGGCAAAAATGAAAGACCGAAAAAACCTATTCACTTTCATGGCCATCACGGGTGATTCCAAGCGATTTCAAAATCGCCTCCTGTTTCGCAAACATTTCCTTTTCATCCTCTTCTTCCATATGGTCGTAGCCGAGAAGATGAAGAAATCCGTGGACGGCGAGAAAACCGAGTTCCCGTTCAAATGAATGGCCGTAATCTGCCGCCTGCTCTCTTGTACGGTCCAGGGAAATGATGATATCTCCGAGCACCCGCGGTTCATCGACTCCCTGTATCATCACTTCCCCAGCTCCTGCCTCTTCCATGGCAAATGAAATGACATCGGTCGGCTGGTCTTTGCCGCGGTATTCACGGTTGATTTCCCGGATCATTTCATTGCTGACGAAACTGACGGATACTTCCGCTTCTCCAATATTTTCCTCCACCGCTGCATGCTGCAGAATTTTTTCCACAAAATGCAGGTCACTTTCCTGCAGTGTTTCGGTTTCATCCATAAAATCGATTGTTAACATGCCGGAAACCTCCTTCTATTCTTTTTCAGTCGGATATTCGATTCGGGTATGAAAAATTCCGTTCAAGGTTTCGCACATGACATTCTTGACTGTCTTCAGCTCTTTCATGGTCAAATCGCATTCATCAAACTGCCCGTCTTTCAGTTTATCGTCAATAATTGCATCCACCAATTTTTTTATCTTTTCAGATGTAGGATCTTTCATCGATCGGACCGCAGCTTCAATGCTGTCGGCCGCCATGATGATGGCATTTTCCTTTGTCTGCGGTTTAGGCCCCGTATATCTGAAATCCTTTTCGGCCAGCTCCGGATTTTTTTCTTTTTCTTTGTAATAAAAATATTTCAATAAACTGGTGCCATGATGCTGCTCAGCGATATCGATGATTTCTTTCGGCATCTTATGCTTGCGCAGCAATTCCGCTCCCTGGCTGCCGTGCGCCAGAATAATATCCCGGCTTGTTTTCGGCGGCAGCGAATCATGCGGATTAGCGATATTCACTTGATTTTCAATAAAATACTGCGGCCGTTTTGTCTTGCCGATATCGTGGTAATAGCAGCCGACTCTGGCCAGCAAACCATTTGCGCCGATGGCTTCACATGATGCATCCGCCAGATTTGCGACCATGACGCTGTGGTGATAAGTACCGGGAGTTTCAGTCAGTATTTTTTTCAGCAGCGGATGGTTGGGATTCGATAATTCAATGAGACGCATCGGCGACAGAAGGCCAAAAGCCCATTCGAAAAACGGCAGCAGGCCAATGGTCAATGCGCCGGACAATAAACCTGAAATAATGGAAGCTGTGAAGTAATACCCGATTTCCGCCATGTCATACTGGCTTTGGGACAGCAGCAGATAAAAGCCGATAAACAAAGCGTTGGCGATGGCCACCAGCAGGCTGGTCTGCAGCAGCCTCGCGCGCCGGTCATCACTTTCGATCAAATAAACGCCCACGAGCCCGCCAAATAAAATGTACAGGACGATTTCCATTTGAAGAATCGGTGAAAAAGCGTTATGCAGCATAATTCCTGCACTGGCAGCTGTAATGAAAGTGACGAAAATCGCAGCTCTTTCATTGATCAGCATGCGCACGATCATGCCGGAAAGCGCAGTCGGGAAAAGAAACGAAATTTCCACATCAAAATTGCCGTTGACTGCACTGAGTAATTTCATCAATGTCAAAGAGATGGTTATGGCCGCAGCCAAAACCCATAGCGTGATGATCTTTCGCTGTTCCGCATCAGTTGACCGCTGGGTTACTATTAATAATAACCCCATGGCGATGCCGACAAACAATAACAGTCCGAGAGCCGGCTTCAGATCAGTCTGATTTTCTGTCATGCCCGCAAGCTCCAGCTGACGGTAAACTTCCCTGTCGATCACCTGGCCTTCCTGGACAAGCACCTGGCCCTGCAGGATCTTAGTCGGTTCCACACTGTCCCTCGCCTGTTTCAGCTGGGCTTCCGTCAAACTTTCATCCACAGTTTCATTGGCACTGATGCCGAAGCGGCCGATTGAAACGGCGGCCTGAAGAACAGATGCCGGAATATCGCTGTTCGTGCGGATCAGCTGCTCCGCTTCATTGCGTTTACCTGCGACATCTTCTTCCCGTACAGGGGAAGCGAGAATACTTTCCACTGTGTCCTCAATTTCTTTCTGGACTGTGACAAGGCGCTCGTCCGGCAGTGTCAGGAGCGTACGCAGCATATCGTCCGTCAGCCTTAACCCGTTTTCACTTGTCTCCATCAAACGCGTCGTTTCACGAAGCTCTGCCACCATTTTCTGCATGGCTTCAGCTTGATCCAGTTCTTCGGCACCTTCTGCCTGCTCCGCATTTTTAACATCCTGCACATAGCCGAATAAGGAAGCGATCACAGCGGATTGATTGTCTGCCAGTTCATCATTGAACTTATAGCTTGGCATCAGCTCCGCGGCTGCGCGCTGCCGTTCCAATTCTGTTTTGACGGGGTCTTCGACAGTTTTGGAAGACCTGATCGTTTCATCCGACAACTGGAACAGCTCGACATTATATGTATCGCCTTTGACTGTACTGTATAAAAAACTGTAAAGGATGATGCCGATCAAAAAAATCATTGTCCAGGAAAAAAACCTGAATCCTATCTTTTTATAAATTGCCCGTATCTTTGAAACCATGTGACCACCCCACTCTTAGTACTTACATCATATCAATATCGCAGCAGGATTTCACGATTTTTCCGAAATATTACCATCTTTGTCGGACAGAAAGAAATCAGAAAAAAACCAGCCTTAGATCGGCTGGTTTTCATAAGCGTCTATTATTTTTGACACAAGAGGGTGGCGCACGACGTCACCGCTTTCCAGATACATGAACTGGATTCCGCTGACGCCTTTCAGAATTTTTTCTGTGGCAATCAAACCGGATTCAGCTCCGCGCGGCAAATCGATTTGCGTCTTATCGCCGGTAATGATCATTTTCGATCCAAAGCCCAGCCGCGTCAAAAACATTTTCATCTGGGCTTTTGTCGTATTCTGCGCTTCATCCAGGATTACAAACGCTTCGTCCAGCGTCCGCCCCCGCATGTAGGCAAGTGGCGCAACTTCAATGGTGCCTCTTTCAATAAAGCGGTTCGTCTGTTCCACTCCGAGCACATCATGCATGGAATCATAGAGCGGGCGCAGATAAGGATCGACTTTTTCTTTCAGGTCGCCCGGCAGAAAGCCCAGGCTCTCACCAGCTTCAACAGCTGGACGCGTCAAAATGATGCGTTTGACACTGCCGTTTTTCAATGCCTGAACAGCCATGACAACAGCCAGATACGTTTTACCAGTACCGGCCGGCCCGATTGCGAAAGTCAGGTCTTTGCTCCGGATGGCGCGGATATAATGGCGCTGTCCGATCGTTTTCGCACGGATGATTTTTCCTGCCGCATTTCTGGCCACTTCTTCATCATATAATTCAGCGAAATATTCGATGGTGCCGGCTTTCGCCATTTCGATTGCAGAGACTATGTCGCGCTGGTCGATATTAATTCCTTTGCGGATCACTTTCAGTAATTGTTCTATTAATAATTTACCGGTTTCTTTGCCGTCTTCGTCTCCCGACAGTTTGATGACTTCTCCACGGGTAATGATTTGAATATTTAATGCTTCTTCGATCAGTGTCATGTGGTTATCAGAAATGCCAAGCAGAAGCACCGCTTCATTCGGATCTTTCACATGAAGTTCTAGTAATTCGTTGTCTGTCATTCGGACACTCCCTGGTCATATTTTTTATTCTGATTTTACAATATCACTAAACAGGAATACCTGTAAAATATTATCTCACAATTTAGTTTACATAATATAATTATAATGATTGAATCGATTTTGAGCTTGTTGAGAATGAATTGTAAGAAACCATATTCCGCAAAACAGCTGCGCCAGCCTCGTCGGCATTCGCCTGCTCCCTAGGGCGCCTGCGCTGTTTACTCCATTTCTCTGATTATCTTCTTTAAAGAAGTATCATAATATTTAATGACTGAAAACATAACACTTTAATACTGCACGGAACCAGAAAGAAGCGGCAGCTGGCGAAGGGCATAGATGTGCTCCTGGATCGCTGCGCTGCTTCGTCGCAAAGACTTG
>NZ_JRGN01000263.1 GCF_000775575.1 Planococcus sp. CAU13 | reverse complement strand
AAGCGAAGCTGTTTTGCGGAATATCGATTCCTATATTTCTTTCTCCACAAGCAAACAGCCCTCCGAAAATTCGGAGGGCTGTTTTGCTGTTTTATGATACGCTGACTTCTTTTTTCTCTTTTTTGATTTGCTTGCTGCGAAGCTGGCCGCAAGCTGCGTCAATGTCTGCGCCTTGTTCGTGGCGGACGCCGCAGTTGATGCCTTTTTTCTTCAATGCATCGTAGAAAGCGGAAATCGCTTCCGGCGTGCTTTGCTGATACTGGTCGTGTTCGCTGACCGAGTTATACGGAATCAGGTTGACATACGAAAGGTGGCGCTTGTCTTCAAGCAATTTTGCCAGTTTGTTCGCTTCTTCGACATGGTCGTTGACGTCGCGAAGAAGGATGTATTCGAAAGTGATGCGGCGGTTGGATTTTTCCAGGTAATAATCGATGGCCGCCATCAATTTTTCAATTGGATAGGCTTTGTTGATTTTCATGATGCGTGTACGCAGTTCGTTCGTCGGTGCATGGATTGAAATGGCCAGGTTGACCTGCAGCCCTTCATCCGCATAATCATAGATTTTCGGAACGATTCCGCTTGTCGATACGGTGATGTGGCGCGCGCCGATGGCAAGGCCTTTTTGAGAATTTACAACATGCAGGAAGTCCATCAGGTTCGTGTAGTTATCGAACGGTTCGCCGATACCCATGACCACGATATGGCTGACGCGCTCGTCTTTTTGCTGTGCATCGAAATGAGCCTGCACCTGCATGATCTGTTCAACGATTTCGCCCGCGTTTAAATCGCGGCTCTTTTTCAGAAGTCCGCTGGCGCAGAAACTGCAGCCGATGTTACAGCCGACCTGTGTCGTTACACAGACGGAGTTTCCGTATTTAAAGCGCATTAGCACCGTTTCAATCAGGTTGCCGTCCTGCAGGCGGAAAAGGAATTTGATCGTGCCGTCAGCAGATTCCTGCTTGACTGCCTCTTCCAGCGTGCGGATTGCAAAATTGTCCTCCAATAATTGGATGACCTCTTTGCTCAAGTTATTCATTTCAGAGAATTGAGTGACGCGTTTAATATATAACCAGTCCCAGACCTGCTCGGCACGGTACTTTTTCTGTCCATTTTCCAGGAACCATTCTTTTAGTTGATCTATCGTTAATCCATAGATGGAATTTTTCATTTTTAGGACCCTCATTTCGGAATTTCACAATTGCTTATTATAATACTAAAAATTACAGTTGACAACAACTATTTTTGATTACACAGAAAAGTCTGCTTTTTGACAGGCTTAAAACCCTTTAACGGCGGGTAACAGAATGAATAGAGGAGGTTTTACATATGAGTTCAACTGTTACACATATCGGACTTGCGGTGCCTGATCTGGACCAGGCCATCGAATGGTACACGAAAGTCTTCGGTTTCTATATCCTTGCCGGTCCCTACGATTTCGACGAAAAGAATGAACAGCTCTTTTCCATGACACAGGACCTGCAGGGGCCTGAGGTCAAAAAAATGCGCAACGTACATCTGATGAGCCACAGCGGTGTTGGAATCGAATTGTTCGAATTCCAGAAACCTGATTTTGCCCATGAAAAACCATCCCCGCGCGCAGGCTTCTTCCATATATGCCTCATTGTCGATGACATCGTGGAATCGATCGAGAAAGTCGTACAGCACGGCGGCAGACAGCGCAGCAAAATCTGGAACATCAATAAAGGCAAGCCCCATTACCTTGTGTACGCCGAAGACCCGTTCGGCCACATCATTGAGCTGTATACTCGCAGCACTGCTGAGGTTTACGGGCATAAATAAGAAAAGCGAAGACGCTCGTTAAGCTCTGAAAGGCTTAAGATGGATCAGCAGAGCGGCGTACTTTGCCACGGCAGCTGATTTGGCTAATGACCCGAAGATCTGGGCCCCGGAGTCTGGACACCATAACACAAATAAAACCAGTTTCCTTCTATATTATAGAAAGGAACTGGTTTTTGATTTGATTCACATTCTGTTGTCACTTTTTACACCAATTGCTCTTCCTCCTGCAGCATCGTGCCTTTTTCGGCCAATGCCGTATGCCACTGCCTGGATTTTCAGATCGACCCGCTTGCTCGGCCGGTAATAAATATATTGTTCCGTATCCGATACCGCGATGGAAATTTCATCGGAGAACAATTCCCCGATGACGTCGAGCAGCGAACCGAATGTAAGTTTTTCCATGTGGATCCTCCTGTTTGAGCTGATCTTTTCATTATATAACATTTTCAGCCGGCCATGGTGGAGGAGGAAAACGCCTATTGTTCCAGCATGCTGCCGGTTTCCGCGAGGCGCTGATGCCACGAAAAAGCTTTTTCGAGAACGTGCGGCGTGTGGCCGCCGCGGCTCAGCGCTTCTTCGTAATAAGCGCGCAATTGCCCGCGGTAAGCGGGATCGGCGCAATTTTCGATGATCAGCGCGGCGCGTTCCCGCGGTGCCAGACCCCGGAGATCGGCATAGCCAAATTCCGTGATGAGCACATCAACGTCGTGTTCCGTGTGATCAACATGCGACACAAATGGCACGACGCTCGAAATATTGCCGCCTTTCGCAGTCGCTTTAGTGACAAACACCGACAGCCGCGCATTGCGGGCAAAGTCACCTGAGCCCCCGATGCCGTTCATCATTTTGGTGCCGGATACATGTGTCGAATTGACGTTGCCGTAAATATCGAATTCCAGGGCTGTATTGACGGCTATCAAACCGAGACGGCGGATGACGCCCGGATGGTTCGTGATTTCCTGCGGCCGCAGCACAATTTTGTCTTCATACCCCGCAAAATTCGAATAGACCTGCTTCATCTTTTCCGGCGACAGCGTAATCGCTGAAGCGGAAGCGAAACGCAATACATCAGCGTCGATCAAATCGAAAACGGCGTCCTGCAGCACTTCCGAATACATTTCAAGGTCATGGAATCCTGAATCGATCAGGCCGCGCAGCGCCGAATTGGCGACCGAACCGACTCCCGACTGGATCGGCGCAAGCTTTTCCGTCAGCCTGCCCGCCTTTATTTCCGCGCGGAACAGTGCAAGCAGATAAGAAGCAATCGCTTCTGTTTCGCTGTCAGACGGAACGATGGTCGACGGTGTATCCACCTGATCGGTAAAGACGATGCCCCGTATTTTCTCCATATCCACCGGGATGCCGGTCGTGCCGATGCGGTCGGCCACGTGGGTCAGGGGAATCGCCACGCGCCCTTCACGCTTGCCGGTGTCGTAGATGTCATGCAGCCGGTAAAGCCGCTCCGGCTGTTCCGTATTGATTTCCACGATGATGTTTTTGGCATACTGGGCGAAAATGGAAGAGTTGCCGACAGATGTCGTCGGGATGATCATGCCGTCCTTCGTGATCGAAATCGCTTCGATGATGGCGAAATCGATCGGTGTCAGAACCCCGTCCCGCACCCATTCGGCTGTATGCGATAGATGATGGTCCGTGTAAAATACATCTCCTTCATTGATTTTCCGGCGCATCACCGGATCTGACTGGAACGGCAGCCGCTTGTGGATGATGCCGGTCTCCGCGAAAGCTGTATCGATATTGGAGCCGAGAGATGCTCCTGTATAGACATTCACTTTGAACGTTTCCGTTTCGCCGCGTTTCGTGAGTGCGAGCGGCACCGCTTTGGCATCCCCTGCCTGTGTAAAGCCGCTAAGACCCAGGGTCATGCCGTCCTGTATCCAGGAAGCCGCCTCTTCCGCGCTGACTACCCGTTCTTTCAAGTGCTCCGCTTTGATGCGGTCAAATCGTTTGTCCATGTTCTCCTCACCTTTCTTAACAGGAATATATACTGCTCGCTCCTCCTATACCCCAATTGTCGGCACTTTAATAAATTCCTGATTTTTGTCAACGATTTTCCACTTCATTCACAAATTCGCAACATAATTTAAGTATTTTTCTATAATTTAGAGAAGCGAAGGTTTTAGAAAAGCCTTCCCTTCAAAGGTTCTGGAGTTATTAGAAAATTCCTTTTATGCGATAACATTTCGAATGGATTTCATGATAAAAATATGCTCTCTTTTTATTGACACCAACCTATTCCTGCTCTAATATATGAAAAGTTGTCAAAACGAGTAGAGTTTGTACAATAATTTATATTGAAAGAAGGATCTATTAATTGTCTACCACTCAACGTAAAAAAATGTCCATATTGATGTTCAATATGTTTATTGCTATAGCAAGTTTTGGAATTGTTGTTCCCATCCTTCCCGCTTATCTTTTATCCATCGGCCAGGGCGGCACGGCAGCCGGCCTGATGATCGCCATTTTCGCAGGGGCGCAGCTGCTGTTTTCTCCTCTTGGAGGCAGCTGGGCCGATAAATACGGCCCTCGTAAAGTCATTATTCTTGGACTTGCGCTGCTGACGATTTCGATGCTCATGTTCTACTCCACCGATTCAATCTGGGTCATCTACGCATCGCGTATCGTCGGCGGAATCGGCGACGCTTTCCTGATTCCGGGCGTCTTCACGTATGTCGCCGGCATCACGACTGCCGCCCAGCGCGCTAAAGGAACCGCGCTTGTGACGGCTTCCATGTCGCTTGGCCTTGTCATCGGCCCTGGATTCGGCGGCTTTCTCGCCGACATCAGTCTGAAACTGCCATTTTTGATCGCCGCTATGGTGACGTTCAGCGCAATGATTTTTTCATTGATTATGCTGAAGGAAATTGAACCGACTGCAGAAAGCAAAAAGCAGGCGGAAGAGTTTTCAAAGGACGAGTCGATGCTTGAACAGATCGGCCGTTCCACCAGAATGCCTTATTTCATCCCATTGGTGATCATTTTCATCATGAGTTTCGGCCTCGTAGCGTATGAATCGGTCATCGGCATGTATTTGACGACGCAATACGGTTCGACGTCGGCCGATATCGCCATGATGATCACCGCGACCGGCATTGTCAGTGTGACCGTCCAGTTCTTCGTGGTCGACCGCCTTGTCCGCCGTTTCGGTGAAGTCAAGACGCTCATCGCATTTCTTGGCCTGGCCACAACCGGTTTCCTGATTTCGCTTGCAGCCGGCAGTTACGGCGCTTTCTTCGGTGTATCGTTGGTGATTTTCCTCGCGATGGCCATCCTTCGTCCGGTGCTCAATATTCTCGTTTCGAAAATGGCGGTAGGCGAAATCGGCTTTGCGATGGGCATGGCCACAGCTTATATGAGCCTTGGCAATGTCCTTGGACCGATTTCCGCAGGTCTCTTGTTTGATATAAACATCAACTATCCGTTCATCCTCGGCCTTGGCTTATTGGTAGTGACCCTGTCGATTGCCATGGCGTGGAGAAAAACGAACAATGCAAAATCAGTGGCCCATGTCACGTCCATTGAAACACCGGAAGCTGAACCTTTAACGTAAAGGTTCAGTTTTTCATTGTCCAGACTCCAGCGCC
>NZ_JRGN01000035.1 GCF_000775575.1 Planococcus sp. CAU13 | reverse complement strand
TGGTTACATCGATGTCCGTGTTAACACGGAACAGCAGAGCTATGATATTCATGAACGCATCGAGGCGATCTCTGCAGAACCGGACGTGCCTGGCACCACCATTCGTCTCGAAGGTGGCATCAATCGTCCACCGATGGAATTCAATGAAAAAAACCGGGCGCTGCTCGAACAGGTGAAGAGCGTAGGCGAATCATTTGGACTGGATGTCACGCATGTCCATGCCGGCGGCGGTTCAGACGCATCATTTCCGTCCGCACTCGGTGTCGCGACCATCGACGGTCTCGGTCCAGTTGGCGGAGAACTGCATAATGTGGAGGAGTATTTGGAGCTTGACTCACTTGCAGAGCGCTGTTATCTCGTTGCGGAGACTGTGCGGGAGTTATCAAAGTAAAGCGGGTGCATACAATTGCATTTTGTGTAAATCGCATCCCTGTGTCAAAAACAATTCTAAACGGTTCAGATAATACACTGCAATATATATTCCATACAATCATTCTATAAGGAGTGTCCCATTTGAAGAAACTGCTGAAAGAATTAACGGAAATAACTGGTCCATGCGGGTTCGAAGAGGAAGTAGCCATCTATATTGCGAACCGCTTAAGAGATTCGGTCGACTCAATAGAAGCCGATCATGCAGGTAACCTGATTGTATCCAAAAAAGGCAAAAACCCGGGGCCAAAAATTTTAGTAGCCGCTCATATGGATGAAGTAGGTTTTATTGTAAAGAAAGTTGAAGCTAATGGATTGCTGCGTTTTGAAAAGCTGGGGGGACATGATGATCGTGTTTTATTGTCCCAGCGAGTGCAAATCCGGACTGCTGCCGGTCTGCGTACAGGAGTAATCGGAACAATTTCCGCTCATATGATGAAATATGACGATCCGGGGAAAGTGAGAAAGCATAACGAATTATACATTGATGTCGGCGCTGCATCCCAACAGGAAGCGAAAAAGTTAGGTATTGAAATCGGTGATCCGATTTCCTGGTTCCCGCATTTTGATGAATTAACGGAAACAAGAGTTGCAGGGAAAAGCTTTGATGACCGGGCAGGCTGTGCGGTCCTGGTAAAAGCCATGGAAGAATTGGCAGCGGAAGATTTTGCGGGTGAATTTGTCGGCATTTTCACCGTCCAGGAAGAAGTGGGGCTGCGAGGAGCGCGGGTAGCCAGCCATCAGTTGACGGGAGATGTGGCGATTGCGCTGGATACCACAGCGGTCAGTGATACACCGGAATCGATGATGGACAACACGCTGGCACTTGGTGAAGGAACAGGCATAAAAGTGATGGACTTCAGTTTGATAGCCAATAAAAAGATAAGAGAGCATTTAGTGAAGCTGGCGAATGAACATCAAATCAACTGCCAGCTGGAAATTTTCCCTGGAATCGGAACAGATGCAGGGGAATTCAGTTTGGCTCATTCGGGAATTCCGAGTGGCGTGTTATCAATTCCGTCCCGTAATGCGCATTCATCCAATGAAGTGATGGACTTGGGTGATTTGGAAGCTACGAAAGAGCTGTTGAAGGTTTTTGTTCAGAATATGGGTTATGCGAAAGATTATAAATTCAATATTTCTTAAAGTGGAAATCGGCAGCAGAGGGTTTTACTGGTCTTCTATTAATAGAGAGGACACTATAAATATTTAAATAATATATCGCTGATGTAAATTTTATAATGGCAGTTGATCAGCCAAGTATATCTTGGCTGATATAATGCAAGAAAAAATATCCAAACCTAGAAAAGAGGAACTATGACTTGGCACCGATTATTGGAGTAACTTCACACGTCGAACTTGATTTTTTACATACTGTTTCAAATGCTTATATGCAATCCATTATTCAGGCAGGAGGGGTGCCGATCATTTTGCCGATTGGTATAGATGGCCATGTACGGCAACTGGCGGAGAAGATTGACGGACTTGTTGTAACCGGCGGAGGGGATATTGATCCAACCTTGTTCGGAGAAGAGCCGATGCAGAATTTGGGTATGATTTCACCTGGCAGGGACAGTTTTGAAATTCTGATGATCCAGGAGATGCTGAAAGCGGACAAACCGGTACTTGGTATTTGCCGCGGCATACAGATTTTGAATGTCGCTGTCGGAGGGGACATGTACCAGGATATTTACAGTCAAATCAGTGAACCGTTGCTGCAGCATGATCAAAAGGCGGCGAATACTCATCTGTCACACTATGTGGACACGCCGGAAAATAGTCTGTTGGCAAAGGTTGCAGGACAAACAAGATTTAAAGTGAACAGTTATCACCATCAGGCTGTACGGGATGTGCCGAAGCCGCTTATAGTTTCCGGCAAGTCATCAGACGGAATTATTGAAGCTATTGAAAGCACAGAGCATAAGTTTGTTCTCGGGGTCCAGTGGCATCCAGAGCCGTTGGCAGTAAAAGGAGACGGCATTTCAATCAGGATTTTCGAACAATTTATCGAAAACTGCTGCTGGCAGGAGGAGAAGTAAAAGTGGGGACCAACATAAAAGAAGCATTTCTTAATGATACTGTTAAAGAAATTGGTGAGAAAAAAGGCGTTTTTAGTGCGGTACTTTGTGTAGAAAGCGGGGATAACAGTTTTTCCTGGACCGGAGCCTTAGGCGACATGCAAAGGGACAGTCAGTATTTTATAGCCAGTGTTACGAAACTATATGTAACGGCAGTAGTTTTGTGCCTTATAGAAGAAGGAAGAATAGCGCTTGATGATAAAATTTCAACCTATTTACCCGCGGAACTTATGAAAGGGCTGCATGTGTTGAAAGGGACCGACCATTCCAATGACATAACCGTTGAACATCTTATCTCGAATACATCCGGGATACCGGATTATTTTTCTCATAAAAAACCTGATGGAAGGAGCCCCGCTTTCGAACTTACAGACGGGAAAGATGGAACATGGCATTTGGAAAAAACGATCAAACTGGTAAAAGAGCTGACACCCAATTTTGAGCCGGGAAAAAAGGGGAAAGCGAAATATTCCGATACCAACTATCAGCTGCTTGGCAGAATCATTGAGGTCATTACCGGAAAAGATATTGGTGAAGTGTTTCAGGAGTATATATTCGATGGGCTTGGCTTAGATCATACGTATGCATATAAAGACCTCTCTGACATTAAACCAGCTCCCTGCTATTATAGATCTGAAAAATTATGGCTTCCCAAGTACTTCGCATCAATCACCGCTGAAGGCGGCATTGTTTCTACAGCTGAGGAAGCGATGATTTTCTTAAAAGGCTTTTTCACGGGATACTTTTTCCCGAAGGAGAAAATAGAAGGCTTGAAAAAATGGAATTTGATCTTGCCGCCACCGAGCCTTTTCTTCTACGGAGTAGGATTGGAAAAACTTTTTGTTCCAAGGATAGCCTCTCCCTTTAAACCGATCACAGAAATTATCGGGTTTTGGGGACAAACGGGTTCATTTGCATGGTATAACCCTGATACGGATTTATTCTTTACTGGCACTACAAACCAGGTAAACGGTGCAGGACATGCTGCTGCACAAAAAGCCATCATGAAAATCATCAAATCTGCGCTGTAAGATATCTGTGGCATGTAAGTGAGTTCTCACCCGGAAAAAGAATATATTTTTGTGTCACTCCCGGGAAGCGGTAATTAACCTCAAACAGGCGGCAGGCAAAGAAATGGCTGATATCCGAATATGTCGTTATGAATCATCCTTCGCCGATAGAGCGGTAGCGATGTGGCGTTTGAGCAAGGAGGCGGCGACCGGCAAAAGGAGATCCATTCTTGAAAATCGCGTCCTAGGGAAAGGAGCAGTTCTAAACAATTTTGACTATTAACATTCAGCAGGTAACTTTATAGAAAAAACGGCCCGCTCCAATAACAGAAGCGGGCCGTTTCTTCATGGATTATTTTATTTAATATCAGTCCATCAGCAGGTTCGGCAGCATCAAACTGATGGCCGGAATGTAAGTGACCAGCATCAGCACGAGGACAATGACTGCGTAAAAAGGAAGCAGCGGTTTCGTGACTTCTTCCATATTGAGCCTGGCAACACTGGAACCGACGAACAGCGCATTGCCGACGGGCGGTGTAATGGTGCCGATGCTCAGGTTCATCACCAGCATGATGCCGAAATGGACCGGATCCATGCCGAAGCCTGTGACGATCGGCAGGAAAATCGGCGTGAAGATCAGAACAGCTGGAGTAATGTCCATGAACGTTCCGATAAGAAGCAGGAAGACGTTCAGGAGCAGCAGCAGGATGATCGGGTTATCGGAAATGCCCAGGATAAATTCACTGATGGCGCCAGGGATGCCGGTGAACGCCATGACCCAGGACATGACGGCGGAAGCGGCGACGAGCAGCATGACGATGGAAGTGAGCTCCACCGCTTCCATAAGGACCCTGGGGAATTCTTTCAGTCTTACTGTCCGATAGACGACCATAAGCAGGAATGTGTAAGCGACGGCGACGGCTGCCGCTTCGGTCGCTGTGAAAATTCCTGTCAGGATCCCGCCGATGACGATGACGATGAGCATCAGGCTCGGAATCGCCTCGATGAATGTCTTGAATGCGACTTTCAAAGAGACGCGTTCAGTGACTGGATAATTTCTGCGTTTGGCGATGATGAAGGCGACGATCATACAGGACATCGCCCACAGGATCCCCGGGAGATAGCCGGCGACGAACAAGGCCGCGACAGAAGTTCCGCCGCTCACCAGCGAGTAGATGATCAGCGCTCCACTCGGAGGGACGATCAGCCCGATGGGAGCGGAAGCGATGTTCACCGCAGCCGAGTATTTCGGATCGTAGCCATCTTTTTTCTGGAGCGGGCCGAGGACGCCGCCTACAGCCGCTGCAGCAGCGACGGCAGAGCCGGACAGCGAACCGAACAGCGTATTGCCCAGAATGTTCGTATGTGCCAGTGCCCCGGGTGCTCTGCCGACAAGGACTTTGGCGAAATTGACGAGCCGTTCAGCGATTCCGCCGTTGTTCATGAGAACGCCGGCCAGTATGAAGAAAGGAACCGCGAGCAGCGTAAAGCTGTCGAGGCCGGTCACCAATGTCTGGCTTGCCATGTAAACCGCCAAATCCGGCGGCAGCACCAGCAAGGCGGTGACCAGCGATGCAATGACGATACTGAATGAAATCGGTACACTAAGAATGAGCAGCAGTATGAAAACCGCTGCGAGAACCAGGCCTGCCTGTAATGCCATACAATTTCTCTCCCCGCTCTGTTAATTTCTCCGGTCTCTAACTTTTCGGGTGGATACCCGCCTGTTTGATCTTATGGATATTCTCGAAGATGTGAATGAAGGCGTAAAAAATGAAAAGCACGCCAGCGACTACCACACTTAAATACAGATACTGCATCGGCATGTTCAAGGCTGATGACACTTGGCCCATCGCACTCCGGTATGTTTGTGTGCCGCCGAACAGCAGGACGCTCAAAATGAATACAATGATGATTGCCTCCACGACAAAGTCAAGGTAACGCTGGATTTTTTCCGGCATTTTCCTTGCGACATAAACGATCGCCAAATGCTTTTTCAATCCGTATGTATAGGCAGCTCCGAGCATGGTCAGCCAGACCAGCGAGTAGCGCAGGAATTCTTCGGTGACAGTGCTTGGGGCATTCAGCACGAACCGCGTGAAAACTTGCCAGCAGGCGGCAAGCACCATGACGACCATCAGGGAAGAGGTCAAAAATGCCGTGATTCGATCAATAATTTTTCTCATCGCCTTTTCTCCTTTTTCATCCTGAAAAGGACAGGTACTGCCCAGAGTGGCTGATTGCCAGGGCCAGCACCTGCCTTTCTGTACTTTTTAGTTGGCATAGCTTTGGAAATCTTTGAAATAACGTTCGTAATCCGCGCTTTGGGACTGATAGGATTTATGAAGCGGTACAGCTGCGTCGATAAAAGGCTGTTTATCGATTTCGTAGAATGTCACACCCATTTCTTTTGCCTCTGCAATTGCTTTATCGATTGCTTCCGACCATACATCGATATGGCTTTCGGAAGATACAGCCGCTGCGTCCTGCAATATCTGCTGCTGTTCGGCGGACAAACTGTCCCAGGTTTCGGTACTGATAATCAGCAGATCCGGTACATATTGGTGTTCTGTGTATGTATAGGCTTTCGATACTTCGCCATGCTTACTGTTTGTAAGTGCGGTTTCATTGCTTTCCGCCCCGTCGATGACGCCCTGCTGGAGTGACGTATACACTTCGCCGAATGACATCGGGGTCGGTGCCCCTCCCATTGCTTCGATCATGGCAATCGAAGTCCGGCTTTCCTGGACACGAATTTTCATGCCATTCATATCAGCCGGAGTTTCCACTTTATTGTCTGCAGTATAAATGCTTCGCTGACCGCCGTCATACCAATTGATGACGATAAATCCATCGTCCCTCGTGCTTTGGAATATTTCCTGGACGGCTTCGCTGTTATTCATCACTTCGTAATAATGCTCTTTGCTTTGGAACACATAGGGAAGTGAAAAAATAGAATAGCTGCTGCTGAACGATTCGAGTCCACCTGCACTGACTTTCGCCATATCGATCAGTCCTGATTTGACCATCTCGATTGTGCCGCGCTCCTGCCCCAGTTGACCGTTTGGGTACACTTCGAATCTGATCGCGCCATCGGATTCATCATGTGCCAGGTCGGCGAATTGTGTTATCGACTGATGGATCGGATGATCTTCAGCTAAGCTGTGCGCAAGCCGCAATGCAGTCGATTGTCCATCACCGCTGTCTGCATTGCTGTTTGCACAGCCCGCCAGCATCAGGACGGTTAATATGCCTGAAATTGACGAAGTAAGCAATGTCTGTAACTTCAAGGACCATTCCCCCTGTTATCTTTTTTGTTATAACCAAAAATAAAACCCGGACTGCCATCCGGATTGCCTCTTGCTTGCTGCAGATTGCTGATGGGAAGAGAGATGCTTATTTTGACTCAAAATAAGCCTGTTTCTTCTCCAGTAAAATAGAGAGGTTGTCATTTTTTACCCCTAATGTTATTCTTCTAAACCTTTTTTAAAAAGGAGGGAGGAAAAAATGAAAGTATTTATAGACAGGTTTGGAGCCTGGGTATGACGGGGAGGTGAAAAAGTGCGAGCTTACTTCGCTGAGTCTACAAGAATTTTTGTTTGTTCAGTATAGTTAATTTAAAATCACGCTCTAGCTTTGTTGTGTCAAACCCATTTCAGTTTATTTACTGTGACTGCATCAAAAAAAGCCGTATCGAGTGACTGAACTAAAGTCTAATTTTCTGACCAATGTCCAATTATATAAACTCATTTCCATTCCTTTAAGAATAGGGAAGATTGTAAAAACCGAATACGCTATTAAAAAGGGAAAAATAAAAAGACATGCTTTAAAGTCTTGTCTCCAAACTTTTTATTCATTAACAGTCCTCCCTTGTCAGCAAAGAATTTGGTGGATACCAAGCAATGGCCGGTGAAGCTGGCAGCGCTACTTGCCGAGTTGAAGCACAGTCCAAGGGCTCTGCCTTCGTATCTCGGGATTCTGATTGAGGGAAAGATGTTCGAAGAGCTGATGAATTATTGCTGGACCCAAGTCTCTGCAATCGAACGTCTGCATCCGCATCTAATGATCGATTATCTGCATGAAGTGAAGGAAATCTATACAAACTATATTTACCGTCAAATTGAACGGGCTTCCAATAGCCAGGCATACTGGAGCGCCTGCCAGAAAATCAATGGTTTCAAGCAGGTGCTGGGGGATGAAGTGGCAGCTGGGCTTAGTGAAGAACGGAAGTTTATGTACCCGAAGCAGACGCTGTTGGATGAGTTAGGGAAGATCAAGAAGAGTGGTTCTAAATTAATCAAACAAGGTAGTTTCTTTCTGAAAAAATGAAAAATTTAAATGTTATAATAGTTTTCATAAATGCTTCGACTATCGAAAAAAGGAGCAAATTAACTCATGGTGGTGGATTGGATGACAACAGGCAACGCAGAAGCATCATTGGAAGAAGTGAAGAAAAGATTTATAGACAGTCCGTTCTTTACAAATATGGGCTTTGAAATATTGGAGTTCAGTGAAGAAAAAGTGCTGCTCAAGCTGAATATTAAAGGAGAGTTTATGAATGTCAACGGCACGCTTCACGGTGGTATTCACGCGTCGATGCTCGATCAAGTATTCGGCATGGCGGTACAAGCCGCGACAAAAGCGCGATGTGCGACAATTAATTTGAACGTTAATTACCTCGCATCGAGCGGTACAGGGGATATTTATGCGACAGCACGCATTCTCCAGCAAGGCTACCGTAACATCATTCTTGAAGGAGAAGTGTTCGAAGAGGGAGGGAAGAAATTGGTGCAAGGCACTGGGACATTCAAAGTATTCCGGAGCTGAAGCATACACCGGCAAAGGGGACGACTGTCTTAGAAGCAATTCAGTTTATTAACTGCAATTATATGCAAAAGAAGCCGTATCCAATGACCTTAAAGGTTGATGGATACGGCTTTGTTATTTTTATTTGGGAAAATATATATACATAATCGTGCGTGTAACAGGGTTGGGCTTTGGATGGAGGCAATCAACTGCTAAGAAAAAATTTTTCCTGGATTCAAGCGGTTTTCGGGATCGAAAAAAACTTTCAGGTTTTTCATAACTTCATAGGCGACTCCATGTTCAGCTTCTTGATATTTTATCTTGCCGATTCCTACCCCGTGCTCCCCAGTGCAAGTACCTTCCAACTCGATAGCTCTTAAAGCAAGCTGGTCATTGATGTTGCGAGCTTTTTGGGAATCTTCATCGTTAAAAGCCTCGTACATGATAATCGTATGAAAATTACCGTCCCCGACATGTCCAAAAATGCCTCCAGTCAATTCGCTTGCAACTATCAGCTCCCTGGCGTATGCAACTAGCTCCGGAAGTTTTGAAATCGGTGCACATACATCTCCGCCTGAAGCAGCCATTCCTTGAACATGTCTATAGGCATAAGACAACTCGTGGCGTGCTTTCCACAGTATGGCGCGTTCTATGGAGTCGCTTGCCACTTTCCAGTTGAATCCGTGCATTTCGCCAATAATTGATTGGGCAAGTGCCGTTTCTTCCTCAACGGTTTTCGTCATGCCTGCAAATTCGAAAAATAAGGAATGTTCTTCCGGCAATTGATATTTTCCATAAATATTTACTTGTTTAATGCTGCATGCATCAACAAATTCCATCCGCATAACGGGAATGCCACTTAAAAGAATAGCATGCGCTGCTTCTGCGCATTGCTGTGGGGTAGAGAAGTTGCAAGAAGCGGCAATCGTTTGCTCTGGAATTCCATGCAACTTTAATGTTACTTCGGTGATTAATCCAAGTGTGCCTTCAGAACCAGCAAACAAACCTGTTAAATGAAGACCAGAAGAAGATTTCTTCGCCTTTGTTCCGGTGTGGATGGTTTTTCCATCTGCCAGCACCACTTCGAGGTCAAGCAGCTGATCACGCATGGAACCGTATCGGACTGCAGTAGTGCCGCTGGCGTTGGTGGCTGTCATGCCGCCTATAGAAGCATCTGCTCCTGGATCGATCGGAAAGTAGAGGCCATGCTTATTGATAAAGCTGTTTAATTGTAACCTCGTAATGCCGGGCTGGACAGTTACCAACATATCTTGTGGTGAAAAAGTTAAAATTTTATTCATCCGCTCAAAATTGATGGAGATTCCTTTATGTAAGGGAATAGCTTGTCCCTCCAGGCCCGATCCTGCGCCGAAAGGGGTGAGAGGCACGTCATACTTTCTGGAAAGATTCATAATATCCACGACATCCTGTTTAGTTTCTGGAAAAAATACTAGTTCCGGAGCGAGGGAAGGATGATCGGATTCATCGTGGCTGTGCCGATACAACTCGCTTTCACTAGTAGACCATTGAACCTCATCAAATATAGAAGAAAAAACTTTGAAAAATTCATTATTCATATTAGCGTCCTCCTTATCAAAAAATGCTGAGCCAGTGAGTATCGCACCAACATGCAATATGACTTGCCAAGTTTTAGTATACCAAAACAATTTATCAGACAATAAAGAAAATTTATAATTGACAAAATTATAAACAAAGTAAATAATGTATTTTATAACGATATATGTTATCGGATATCGATAACTAGGAAGGGGTACTATTTTGAAGAATTTAGATTTGCCTGTAGTGAAATTTACCGCTGAACAAAATGAGTTCAGAAAAACAGTCCGACAGTTTTTATTGAGCGAACGTGAGAGAGGGACGTTTCAGACACATGCCGACTCATGGATGAGTGGATACTCGTATGAAGTTTCAAAGAAGCTTGGGGCACAGGGATGGATCGGCATGACCTGGCCAAAGGAATACGGCGGACAGGAACGTTCAGCCATCGACCGCTATATCGTTACGGAAGAATTATTGGCAATTGGAGCTCCAGTGGCTGCACATTGGTTTGCAGACCGTCAATCAGGACCCTTATTTTTAAAATTCGGTACAGAAGAACAGAAGCAATTTTTCTTGCCTAAAATTTCGAAAGGGGAATGCTATTTTTCTATCGGACTATCCGAACCGAATTCGGGGTCTGATCTGGCATCCATCCAAACGCGTGCAGAAAAAGTGGAAGGCGGCTGGCTGGTGAACGGCATGAAGACATGGACATCCGGTGCGCATCATTCTCATTACATGATTACACTTTGCCGAACTTCTCCGAAAGATGAAAAGAATCGTCATGGCGGCATGAGCCAATTTGTCATTGATCTTGCAGCTGAAGGAATCACGATTCAGCCGATTCAATTTTTGACTGGGGAACATCATTTCAACGAAGTTTTCATGGACAATGTATTTGTGCCGGACAATCGGGTCGTTGGAGAAATCGGTAATGGCTGGGAACAAGGGATGGCGGAACTGGCCTATGAACGAAGCGGACCTGAGCGAATCTTGAGCACATTTCCTTTATTGCAGGAAACGGTTGAATACTTGAAAGAGCAAAATGATGTGAGCGGGCTTGCCCAGGCACTGCAGCTTGTATCCCGGATGTGGTCGCTGCGTAACATGTCAATCGGTGTGGCTCAAATGCTTGAAGAAGGCGAAGACGTCAGTTTGGCGGCTTCATTGGTTAAGGATTTAGGGACGAAGCTGGAACAGGCTGTAGCTGAAACAGTAAGGTTACTTGTCGAGACGAAACCTTCTGTTACATCGGAACGCCTGATCGATCGCTTAATGGCAGAATCAGTCTTGCATGGCCCTGGATTTACGTTGCGGGGCGGAACAACCGAAATCCTCCGTGGAATCGTAGCAAAAGGAGTGTTGGCTTAAATGAGTGAGATGCTGGAATATATCGTAGATGCAACCAATAAAATTTTGAAAAAAAATGTTACGAAAGAATTGATTGATGCGTCAGAACAAGGGGAATGGTCCGGCAAATTGTGGAACACCTTAGTAGAGGCGGGGCTTGTATCCATTGGTATTGATGAAGAGCTTAATGGAACCGAAGGCGATGCCATAGATGCTTTTGCAGTTTTGCGTCTGGCTGGCAAGTACGCGGCGCCGGTGCCTATTTTTGAAACTATTATTGCAGGTTGGCTGTTAGCGGATCAGCAAGTGGAAACAACGTATCAGCCGACATCATTTATCATGGATTGGGAAAGCGATTTGACAGGACCGGAATTTGTACTCAAGCAAGTGCCTTGGGGCCGCCACGTTTCCCAAGTAGTCTATATCGGCAATGTGAATGGCAGAGCGAAACTAATATTATTGCCAACAGCAGATGCAGAAGTGAAACAAAATCAAAATATCGCAGGTGAACCGCTTGATGACTTGCATTTCAGAAGCATTGATATGGAAGCGCTTACTCAATTTGAAGTAGAGAAGGAAGACCTTGCCGAAAAAGTATTAAACATCGGAGTACTTGGGAAATCAGCAATGATGGCAGGTGCCATGGAACAAGTGCTGGAGCTTTCGGTGTTTTACGCAAACGAAAGGCAGCAATTTGGACGCCCTATAGGGAAATTCCAGGCGGTACAGCATCATTTGGCGGCGTTATCGAGCGAGACCGCTGTAGTTTTGGCAGCTCTCAATTATGCCGTTGCATCGTTTGAAGACGGCACGATCAAAGAAGAATTGCCATTGGCAAAAATGAAAATTTCAGAAGCTGCCGGCGCAGTTGCAGGAATTGCCCATCAACTGCACGGCGCGATAGGCATGACTCACGAGCACCAACTGCATCAGGTAACGAGAAGGTTATGGGCATGGCGCGAAGATTTCGGCAATGAGATGCACTGGGCAAAAAAATTGGCGAAAGAATATGTTGATCAGAACGAACTGACGTTGTGGGACTTTATAACAGAAGAGAAAAGAGGGAATGTTCATGCCGGATCTATTATTTGAAGTAGAAAAAGGAATTGCGACAATCACATTGAACAGGCCGGAATCGATAAATGCGTTTAGCGGAGAAATGATCGATCTGTGGATTGAAGCTTTGGAGACCGTTCGGGACTCAGAACACATTCGGGTGCTCGTTGTGCAAGGGAATGGCCGTGGATTTTGTTCAGGCGGGGATATTAAAGAAATGATTGCAGGCCGCGGCTTCTATAAATCTGATGAGGATCGAATTTCCACTGGCCTGAATCGAAAGAACTCATTATGGAAAAAAGTACAGCGCGTGCCGCTGCTGCTGCAGGAAATCGATCAGCCAGTAATTGCCAAAGTGCATGGCATTGCGTTCGGAGCAGGGTTGGATATGGCGTTGATGTGCGATATCCGCATAGCAGCTGAGTCGACGAAAATGTCTGAAAGCTATGTCAAAGTGGGGCTCGTGCCGGGTGACGGTGCTGCATACTTCCTGCCGAAACTGGTGGGTACGGACCAAGCGCTCCATATGCTTTGGACGGGAGAAATTGTTGAAGCGAAAGAAGCGAAAGAAATGGGATTGGTAACATTTGTTGTTGAGGACGATGAACTGGACGCATACGTACAGAAATATGCTGAGCGTCTGGCCGCTGGTCCACAGCAGGCGATGCGCCTGACGAAACGCGCCGTTTACCAAAGCAAGGAAATGCCGCTGCGATCGTCGCTCGACTTTATTTCTTCAAAAATGGGCTTGGTAATGGAACTCGACGATTTTAAAGAAGGCGTACAGGCAGTCACCGAAAAGCGGAAAGCGATATTCAAATAAAACACAAAAGGGGATGTTCGAAATGAAGAAGAAGTCATGGTTTGGAATCAGTATATTGCTCAGCGCAGGATTAATTGTAAGCGCTTGCACATCGAATGCTGAAAACAGCAATAGTTTAACGTTCACAACCGGTACTACTACAGGTGTCTATTATCCATTAGGAGCTCTCCTGGCAACTCACTGGACTAATGAAACTGAAATTGATGTCAGCTCACAAGGCTCCAACGGATCTGTTGAAAACTTAAACTTAATGAAACAGGGAGAAGCGGATTTGGCTTTTACTACTGTAAATATTATTTGGGAAGCTTACAACGGAGTAGGCAGTTTTGAAAGTGGTGCTTATGAAGATATCCGGATACTTGGAAATCTGTATCCCAACGTGAGCCATATAATCGCAAGTACTGATTCAGGGATTGCTGAAATTAGTGACATTTTAGGAACGTCATTTGTTCCTGGTGCAGCAGGATCAGCAACTGAAATTGAGTCCAAGTTGATTTTAGAGTCGCATGGGGTAGACATTGGCCAAGTAAATGAGAATTACGTCGGTTTTACAGAAGCAGTCGATTTAATGCGCAATAAACAAGTTGATGCAGTGAATATTTACACAGGTGTGCCGGCTTCTGCTGCAACTGAACTGATTTCGACAGTTGACTCGAAAGTAATTAGCTTCAGCGACGAAGGCATTGCGAATATGACAACGGATGATTATCCGTGGAATTTTGCATATACGATTGAAGAAGGTACTTACGATGGCCAGGAAGGCCCGATTAAAACTGTTGGGCAGTTCAGTTCCATAGCGATTGATGTCAATGTCGATGACGATACGGTTTACGAAATCACAAAATCATTGTGGGAAAGCTTGGATAAATTAGGAGAAGGACATGCAGTAGCCAAACAATTTGATCCTGCAGAAGCAGTTAAGGGAACTGCTGATGTGCCGCTTCATCCGGGAGCAGAACGCTATTACAAAGAAATTGGTGTATTAAAGTAAGGAGGGTGAAATGATGCAAGAAAACACAAAAGAAATTATGGATTTGGAAGATGGAGGCGGCCAGGTAAACTATGTTGGCATAATGGGAAAAATAGTTCTCGGAATTGCAGTAGTCTGGACGATTTTTCAATTATATATGAGTAGTTATGGAATAATGGATGCTATTAAATTCCGTGCTTGGCATTTAGGCTTCTTGCTAGTTCTTGGGTTTATCCTGTATCCGGCTAAAAAAGGCAAAGGCGGAACGCGGACTCGACCGACCATTTTCGACTTTGTGTGCATCGCCCTCACAATCGTATCAATGGGTTATTTTCTCTTGACCTATGATGTATTTGTACGTGAACGGTATGGAGTAAACGTTGGAACGGATTACCTTATGGGTGGAATCGCTATGGGGCTGTTATTCGAAGCAAGCCGCCGTGTTGTGGGAAATGGCTTAACGATTATCGCAGCTATTTTCCTGTTTTATAATTTTTTTGGCGGATACATTCCAGGTACATTTGGCCATAATGGCTTTTCACCTGAACGTGTTATTACGGTTATGTTCTGGGGAGGGCAAGGGATCTTTGGAACAGCCCTTGCAGTTTCAGCCACTTATATCTTCGTATTTGTAATGTTTGGAGCCTTTTTGAAGAATAGCGGGTTTTCAGATTTTATAAATGATTTAGCTTTGACAATAGCTGGGCGAACTTCAGGAGGACCGGCAAAAGTATCAATCTTAGCCAGCGGATTAATGGGTATGATGAGCGGTTCGGCAGTTGGTAACGTCGTGACGACAGGTGCTGTAACTATTCCTTTAATGAAGAAGACGGGGTATCAGCCGAAATTTGCAGCAGCGGTTGAAGCTGTGGCATCTACCGGCGGGCTATTGGCGCCTCCAATTATGGGAGCTGCGGCTTTTATCATGGCGGAATTTCTGGGCGTCCCATATACTACAATTATTTTAGCGGCTATTATTCCTGCAATATTGTACTATGCAACATTATTTATGGTAGTTCATTTTGAAGCAAAGCGTCTAGGGCTTTCTGGATTATCAAAAGAAAATATTCCAAATGCCTTAAAAGTGCTGAAAGAAGGCGGCCATTTACTTATTCCATTAATTGTTTTAATGGGAGCTTTATTTACAGGAGTTACGCCATTATTTGCGGCTATTTGGGCGTTGGCCGCTACAGTACTGGCGAGTTGGATTCGTAAGTCTACCCGAATGGGGATAAGAACGATTCTAGCTTCTATAGAAGAAGGCGCAAGAGGGGCAATTAATGTCGGAATTGCTTGTGCCATTGTGGGTATTGTAGTCGGAACGATTACTTTAACAAGTATTGGTTTGACGGTCGGGAACAACGTCATCAATATGGCTGGAGAAAATGTATTAATTGCGGCCTTGTTAACAATGGTCATAAGTGTTTTTCTTGGTATGGGTGTCCCGGCAACAGCAGCATATATCATAGTTGCAGCCATCTCAGTGCCAATATTGGTAAATATGGGTGTGCCAGCATTGGCGGCTCATATGTTTGCTTTCTACTATGCAGCATTATCAAGCATTACACCTCCAGTCGCGTTGGCTTCATACGCAGCAGCAGGAATAGCAAGGGCAGACGCGACAAAAGTATCTTTCGAGTCGATGAGAATTGGAGCCATTGGTTTCATTCTTCCCTTCTTCTTCCTATTTAATCCGGTTCTTTTATTTGACGGTGACTCGGTGGGTGCAAGCATCTTTGCAGGGACTACGGCGTTAATCGGCGGAATTGCTTTGTCAGGCTTCCTAACAGGCTGGTTTGTCGGAAAATTGAATTGGTTGGACCGCTCCCTATTGATGGTTGGTGGTCTACTGATGATTTACCCGGATTTGATGATAAGTGCTATTGGCTTGGCTGTTATTATTGTCAGCATCTTACTGCAAATGAGAAATGTGAATGTAAAAAATTTATTAGCTAAAGAAAAGCTAAGCGGAGGTGAAAAAGCGTGACAAAACCATTGGAAGACATACGTATATTGGATTTGTCCCGTGTTTATGCAGCTCCTGCCGGGGCGATGATACTGGCGGATCTTGGAGCGGACGTCATCCGGGTCGAAACGCCTGGCGGTTCGGACAGCATGCGTGACTGGGGGCCATTCATAAATGGTGAGAGCGCTTATTACTTCAGTGCGAACCGCAATAAACGGTCCATTACGCTGAATTTGAAAGAAGCGGAAGGCAAAAAGTTGTTTTTGGAGTTGTTGAAAAAAGCGGATGTCGTCATTGAAAATTTCAAGACGGGCACGATGGAGAGATTGGGACTTGGCTATGAAACTCTAAAGCAAGTGAATCCTGGAATCATTTCTTGTTCAGTGACCGGCTTTGGCCATACTGGTCCGCTCAGCAAAAATCCGGGATTTGACCCGGTCGTCCAGGCGATGAGCGGCTTAATGGATGTAACAGGGGCAAGCGACGGGGAAGCGACAAAAGTGGGTATTCCCATTGCTGATATTTTGACATCTGTCTATGTCGGGTTAAGCGTTACAGCAGCCATTCGCCAACGGGACAAGACGGGTGAAGGGCAGGAAATCGACTTGTCACTGCTGGATGTTCAGGTCAGCAGCCTGGCTAACGTGGCAAGCGGCTACTTGAATGCGGGGATGGTTTCCGAGCGACTCGGCAATCGCCACAACAACGTGACACCCTATCAGGTGTTCCAATGTGCAGATGATCCGATCATGATTTGCGCAGGAAATGATGGTCTGTTCCAGAAGTTCGCAGCTCTTCTTGGGCGTCCGGAATGGGGGACAGATCCGAAATTCGAAACGAATCATGCGCGTAAAGGCCATGAAAAGGAATTGATTGACCAGATTTCTGAAATCATTGCAGCGCAATCTGCTGAGCATTGGCTGACGGCGCTTTCCAAAGCAGGTGTTCCGGCTGGGCGCGTCAATAATGTAGCGCAGGCGCTTGAACAAGAACAAGTGATTGCACGTGATTCAGTTGAAACGTTACCGCATTCAGTTGCCGGGGAAGTGAAAATGATGCGTAACCCGATGCGTTTCAGCGGACTGGAGATTGAAAGCATTTTACCTCCTCCATTACTTGGAGAACACACCGATTCGGTATATAATGAATTACTGGGATTAAGCAAACAAGATATCCAGAGATTAAAAGATTCCAAAATATTATAGTGGAGAAAAATGAGTGAATCGGCCAGGTGAAGATTATGTCAGAAGAAAACTTTCAAAAAAATTATTCAATGTCTACGGTACACAAAGCAATCCAACTATTGCGTGCGTTCACACGGGATGAAAAAAAACTCAGCATGACCGAGCTCCACAAAAAAACGGGAATCGGGAAATCCAGCCTGCAGCGTCTGTTATCCACGCTCGTCCATGAACGGTTTCTGATGAAAGATGAAGAAACAAAACAATATTCGCTTGGAATGGAGTTATTCTTCCTTGGAAGCCTGGTTGAGAAAAATGATGCATTCCTGTCAGTCGCTATTCCTGTAATGGAACGGCTGAGCCAGTCGACTAAAGAGAATATTTCAATCAGTATGATCGACCAAAATGAGCGGCGCTGTATTTACAATATCGCCAGCCAGCACGAGCTGTCGGCATTAACGTATATTGGGAACACGTCGCCTTTATATGCAGGCGCTTCCGCAAAAGTATTACTGGCGTTTCAAAGCGACGATTTTATCCACCATTATTTGGAACAGGTGGAATTTAAACAAATTACGGATATCACCGTAAATACAGCTGATAAGTTAATAGAAGATATTAAAAAGATTCGGCAACAGGGCTATGCGATTTCTTATGGGGAGCGCATTAAAGGGGCGATGTCGATAAGTGTGCCGATCCACAACCGTTTCAAGGAAGTGTTCGCGGGTTTAACGGTCTCGTTTCCTAATGTGAGGGCAGACGAGTATAATCTTCAGCAGATGACTAAAGACATGATGGAAGGTGCGGCAGAAATCCAGAAAAATCTTAAATCATAAAGGATTCGATCATTTCCTCGAAAACCGGCTACCTGTGGAATCATTAATTTAATTCGAGCTGGATACTGCACTACTATATAATACGCCGTACTACCACACCTGATGCATCAGCATAAAGGTTGTGGTTTTTTTATTAGTCGATAATTGCATCACTATTACTCCCTTGGTATTGAAGTTACTAACTTTATTCAATAAAATATGTAGACACAGGACTGCTTCAATTTTATAGAAGTCCGTAAACGTTCTGTCTTCTATCGAAGCTTTGATTGTCTGGCCCATCACAACCAGATTAAATAGGTAAATAGCCTATAGGTTTATTCCATTAAAATACAGTAGAATAAGGAATAATAATCTGAAAAAGGCAAACTTATCCGAAAGGTAAGGACGCAAAGCTATGAGCCTACACGCTGATCCCTCAGTGCACGGTTGTCAGGTTGCCAGGCACACATTCTGTGAGCCGCGGCTTACAGAATGGAGGAACATAAAATGTTTAAAAACGTGGTGATGATTATCGTGGCATTTTTCTCATTGATCGCTTTTGCAATGCCTGGACATGCTCAAACGGGTGAAGCGCCCCGGCAGGTCCATGCTACATGGCTGTGGAATCCCTGGATGTTCGTTGAAGATGAAGCGGGTACACTGGCTTTCATCGAAAGCAAAGGGGTGAACAAAGTCTACGTCCAGATCGACCCGGACGTTTCAAGAGCGGCTTACAGCAGCTTCATCGGAAAAGCGAAAGCAAAGGGAATCGAGGTTTATGCGCTGGACGGTGCACCTTCATGGGTGGCGCCGAAAGGTTATATTAATCAGGACCGGTTCCTGTCCTGGGTAAGCGGCTATCAAGCACAGGCTGCGGCAAATACCCGGTTTACAGGAATCCATTTGGATGTTGAACCGTATCTTTACAGCGGCTGGAAATCCAATCAGGCAGCAACCGTAAAATCTTTCCAGGCGCTTCTGACAAGAGCCAAAACAAGCACAGCAAAGATGGGTCTTCCGCTGGAAGCCGATATCCCGTTCTGGTTTGATGAAATCACATACAAAAACACATATGGCAAAGGACTGCTGGCAGAGTGGGTCATCGCCAATACGGCTGGCGTCACCATCATGGCTTACCGTGATTCAGCGCCAATGATCATCGACATCGTCAAAAACGAAATGGCCATGGCCCGGCGCCTTGGCAAAAGCGTCGTAGTGGGCATCGAAACCGGCGAGACGGATGAAGGGAGCATCATCACTTTTGCGGAAGAAGGCGAAGCCTATATGAACCAGGAACTTGCGAAAGTAGCTGCCCATTATGCGGGCAATCCAGCCTACAGAGGAAACGCAGTTCACCATGTCGGCAGCTGGATGACATTGCGGCCATAAGAACCGGGACACTTTGATGCATGCCATCAAAGTGTCTTTTACTGTTGGTAGTGTAATTTGCAAGGTGGTTTCCTGTAAAAATAAAACAAATTACATTAAAATTATGCTAGATGTCAAGATAAAGAATATCATCATATTATGAATAACTTTTCATCGTTATTCAGCACCACTTTCTGTAAATTTATATAGTATAATAACAACTATTCAGAAATTTTGTTAAAGAAGGTGAATCCAGATGGCCCGGACAGATTACAAAGCAATGCTCGCCAATAGAATGGAACAGGATTTTTCCGGATGGCATGCACAACAGCACGTTCTGGAAAGGGAAGTCTACCGGTTTTTACATACAATGAAAGGCACCGCAGGCACAATCGGGCTGATGGAGCTTTCCGGGTTCTGTGGAAAGCAGCTGGAATTTTTTGCGGAAGACAGTACGGCCGTTCTGCCGGTGGAGTCATTAAATCCTCTTATGGAAACATTAAAGGCCTTTTTCACTTCAGAAGAACCGGTTTTAAATGAAACATTATCTGCTGAATTGATTTCTGCCAAGGAATCCTTTGTCCTGGTCATTGATGCGGACGCGATGTTTGCAGCTTCCATAAAAGAATCGCTGGAAGAACAGGGTATTTCGGTCGTCATTGCTCTCGATGGCAAAAAAGGAATGGAACTTTTCTTCTCGCTCCAACCACAGATGGTCATTCTGGATCGAAATTTGCCCGATACCGATGGTTTTGACATTGTAACCCAAATTCAGGAAGCAGCCCCAAATCGCTTTCTTCCCATTGCCGTGATCAGTGCAGACGACAGGATTGAAAATCAAATCCGGGCAATGGAGCTTGGCGCTACTGATTTTATTGCCAAGCCCTTGAATATGTCCTTTTTCGTGCCTTATGTCCACAATCGGCTGCGAAGTGAGGAAGCGATTTCAAAGAGAACGTTTTATGACGAACTGACTGGCGCTGGAAACGAACAGGTAGAAAGAGATGTCAGACGTCACCTGAACATCGTCGTTGTCGATGATGATGCCCTCGTCCGCAAACTGATTTTAAAACAGTTTGCGGGCTGGAAGCCGGAGGAATTCGATGTTCGTATAGAAGAATACGCTGACGGCGCCAGTTTTGTGGAATCGAAGTGGTATAAGCCTGAAGAGAACTACATGATCCTGCTTGATGGAGTCATGCCGAAAATGGATGGCCTTGAAGTTCTGAATCATTTACGCAGTCAATATCCTCATGAAAACATCGTCATTTCAATGCTGACCTCCCGCAGCAATGAATCTGACATTGTTCTGGCTCTGAAAAACGGAGCTGACGATTATATCGTCAAACCATTCTATGCACAGGAAGTTGTGGCACGAGTACAGCGGCTGACAATGAGGATGTTCAAATGAGCCTTTCTTTCTTTTGGATTCTGAGTCTGTCGCTGCTCTTTGCCCAACTCGTCCTTTTACTCGCATTAGCCCGGCGCAAACAGAAAATGTCAGCTAAAGAACAGGCGATCACCCAGCAATATGAAGCATTATCCGACACATTCAGCTCGTATATGGTGGATCCTTCGGATGACCGGTTCATCGAGGAAATACGCACCAATCCGCATCAGACCGTTGTCCTTGAACGTTTGCTGAACGGCTATGTTTCAGTGACGAAAGGCGGCGTCAAATCTCCGCTTGTGGCAAAACTGTCGGAAGATTTTCTGTCAGCGCATTATGTCAGGCAGCTGTCTCACAAAAACTGGGCGATCCGGATGAATACGCTCTACTATATAGAAGATTTTCATATGCAGTCGCTCCAACCCGTCCTGAAAGAAAAACTCGGCAAGAGCACTCAGCTGGATCAGGAAACGCAGCAGCTGATCCGCACCCTGGCCTCTTTGGATGAACCGGCCACTATTTCTGTATTAGCCAAGTATCCTGATGCACCGGTCCGTCTATACACCGATGTATTCAAACGGCTCGAAGAAAAGACAAGGCTGGAAGAACTGGATACGGCTTTACGAAATGAAAACAACAATAAAGCGTTGAAGCACGCGGCTATTTCCTACATCGGCATGTCCGGATTGATCGCATTTCTTCCGCGCATCGAGGACGAATTGGAGTCGGAGGAAGGGGAACTGCGCATTCAGGCGCTGAAAGCCATCCTTCATCTTCAATACCTGACCGACCCGGATTCATTGGTGCCTTTTCTCCAGTCGCCTTCCTGGCCGGAACGGATGTATGCCTGCCGGATTGCCGGAAAGCTGCAATTGTCCCGATTTAAAGAAAACCTCAGCACCCTGCTCGGCGATCCGGTCTGGTGGGTCCGTTATTCAGCTGCTGAAGCGCTGGTCCAGTTTTCTGACGGAGATATCCTGCTCACCCATTTGTCAGCCCACCACCCCGACCGCTATGCGCGGGATATGGCGGCACAGTGGAAATCGTCCCTTTTAGGAAGTGAAATTTAGTGGAAAGTTTTTTTCAGTTTTTAGCCTACGCCATTATCGCTTATATGCTTTTCTCAAGTTTGAGCTACTTGGGCTTCTTTTTGCTGGCATTCGGAAAAGTGAAAAGGGAAGACAAACTCGACCGGCGCGAGTCCACGGAAGATCTTCTGGGAAATCAGAATGCGTTTCCCGTCTCCATACTGGTTCCTGCTTATAATGAAGAAGTCGGTGTTACAAGCACGGTAAGGTCTTTATTGGCACTCGAATACCCCGAAAAAGAAATCATCGTCATCGATGACGGTTCGAAAGACGGGACATCCGAACGCATGATTAAAGAATTTCAGATGAAACAGGTTCCATTCGCTGTCCGCCTGCATATCGAAACAGCTGAAATCGTTGCCACCTACCAGTCATCCATTTTCCCTTATATCCGCCTGATCAAAAAAGCGAATGGAGGAAAAGCGGATGCATTGAATGCGGGCATCAACCTGGCGGCCTACCCTTATTTCTGTGCCATTGACGGGGACTCGATACTGGAAAATGACGGGCTTCTCAAAACGATGAAACCCATCATCGAATCGGATGGCCAAATTATTGTCGTCGGCGGATCTGTAAGGATTGCAAACGGCTCCACCATTTCCCGCAGCAAGGTGGAAGCGATCGATCTGCCGAAGAGTCCTGTTGTCCTGATGCAGATTGTTGAGTATTTCCGTGCTTTTTTAATCGGCCGGCTCGCTTTAAGCCATTTGAACATCCTCCTCATCATCTCCGGCGCATTCGGCGTTTTCAACAAAGAGCGGGTGATTCAGGCTGGCGGTTACAATAAAAACACGGTTGGTGAAGATATGGAACTGATCGTGAGGCTGCACCGGCTTCTTCGGGAAGAAAAGTCCCGGCAGCGCATCGAATACATTCCGGATCCTGTTTGCTGGACCGAAGCCCCGGAGAGTCTGGGCGTTCTGAGGTCACAGCGAGTACGCTGGCAGCGGGGACTGTTTGAAACTCTCTGGTCCCACAGAAAGATGATGATGAACCCGAAATATGGATCGATTGGCTTGTTTTCAATGCCTTACTTCCTGTTGGTGGAACTTCTCGGTGCGGTATTTGAGTTTGTCGGCTATTTCCTTATTTTCGGTGGATTTTTCTTCTCACTCATTGATACCTATACGGCAGCCATCCTCTTTATGGTGACGATATTCTATGGATCGCTCATTTCGGCATTGGCCGTTCTGCTGGAGGAATTGACGCTTCACAAATACCCAAAAGCCTCCCATCTCGTGCGCCTCTATTTATGGGCGCTGACAGAAACCTTTTGGTACCGTCCGCTCATGGTGCTGTGGAGAGTCCAGGGGATTTTCGCGACGTTCCGGAAAAAAGCCCATTGGGGCGATATGAAGCGCAAAGGAATTTCAACTTAGTTTCAGGAGGCGAATAAAAGATGAAAAAAATATTAGTGGCGGATGATGAAGACATTTTGCGTATATTGATTGCCGATACACTCGAGGACGATTTTGAAATTGAAGAAGCGGAAGACGGCAGAGAAGCACTGCAAAAAATCAGGGAGAATGACTACGACTTGATCATCCTGGATTATATGATGCCGTATTTAACCGGTATCGAAGTGCTGGAAGAAATCCGGAAAGATCAAAACGACACCCAGGTGCTGATGCTGACGGCAAAAGCACAGGATGCAGACCGCGAAAATGCCATACTGAAGGGAGCGGACTATTTTATGTCCAAACCATTCAGTCCGATGGAACTTTTGGAACTGGTGGAAAAAATAGCAGCTTCGCAGTAAAGCGAAAACGAACAGGCCCATGTCGGACCTGTTCGTTTTTTATTTTTGCTGGTTTTGGAGCAGTCAGCTTTTAGTTGTCTCTGGCTGAAACAGTTTCTTTTTCAGGATAAAAAATGATGCCGTCCCTGTGTTGGCCATCCAGCAATTTTTTCATCACTTTCGATAAATCAAGCGGTGCATAAGGTTTTACTAAGTAATGATTGATTTGCGTTATTTTCTGAACGTCCGCCACCGGATCCAGGGCAGAGGAGATCACAATCGGTATATCCTTCGTTTCAGCATCTTTTTTCATCATGTCGACCAGATCCCAGCCGTTCAATTCTTCGCCGAGCATGATATCGACGACCGCTCCGACAAGCTGCGTTCTTTTTGCCTCTTTAAACGCTTCTTCCACATTCGTATGGTAAATCACTTTGAATCCATTCAACTTCAATTCTTCCGATAATAATAGGGCAAGGCTCATATCGTCTTCGACAATCATGACCGGCGGATTTTCTTCTGCTCCTTCATGAACAGTGTATTCAGTTGTTTCGGACAGCAGCGGCAATTCAAAATGAACCGATGTGCCAAGCCCTTCCTCTGACTCTATCCAAATCTTTCCGTCATGCTTCGCGATGATTTCCTGGCAGATGGCAAGGCCAAGTCCGGTTCCGCCGATTTTTCGGCGCGAACTGTTATCGATGCGCTGGAATTTGGAGAATAATTTTGGAATATCTTCAGCCGGAATCCCAATTCCCTGATCCTGTACGGAAACATGCAGGTTTCTGGCATCATTTTTCAGGGAAATCGTCACATTTCCACCCAGCGGGGAGAACTTGATGGCATTGCCGATTACATTCATCAATACTTGTGCGAGACGCTCGCGGTCGCCTTCGACCACTACATCGGAAGCATCATCGATGAAGATGACAGGATGCGTCGTCTGCGTACGGAACTTTTCGGCCGTCTCGATGATCATCTCACTCATCGACAATTTATCCATGCGGTATACCTGATTTCCTGACTCCATGCGCTGCAGGTCCAAAAAGTCATTGATCAGATTGGTGAGGCGTTTCGCTTCTTTGTAAATCGTTTTCAAATAGCGTTCCTGTTTCTCGGGTTTCAGCTGTTTGTTCAGCAGCAGCTCGGTAAACCCGAGTACACTCGACAGCGGCGTCCGAAGTTCATGGCTCACGGTGCTGACAAGTTCGGATTTCATCTTATCCACTTCACGCTCGCGTGTAACGTCCCGGTGCACAAAAATCGTCCCGGTTTTCTCTGTGTCCACCACAACAGGAGTACTGTATACGTCAATCACACGTTCATATGGTTCTTTGACGGTGTATTGGAACGTATTCGACCTTGCCTCTTTTTCATCGATGCATGTGCGCAGGAACTCCTGCATCGCTTCTGGGGTGGTGGTTTGTTCAGCCAAGGAGCGTATCCACACTTCCGGTTCAATGTTTGCTTCAAGAGACATGTCACCAAACTCCAGCATTGCAGACATCGTTTGGTTGCGCTGCACCATATTGCCATCTTTCGAAATGAACTGGATTCCTTCATTGATGTTATTGATAATGCGCTCGTTCAACGTACGTTCATGGATTGCGGCGTCATATAATTGGATGCGGTCAATCGCTAAATGGATGCGGTTCAACAGTCCGCTGATGTCCATCTCTTCTTCTTTCGAAAAAGTCCGTCCAACCCGGGACAAGCCGAGCAGTGCAATATTTTCCTGTTCTTCGTTTTTCACAGCCGCATACAAATCACAGATATATACTTTCCCCATCGCAATTCCTTTTTCATGCAATGCTTCCCGCTTCATCGTGAACGATTCACGGTCTTTCAGCCGCTCTGCAAGGTATGGAATTCGCTCTTCCCGGAATTGCATGAACATATTTTCTGTAAATCCTTCCAAAGCGAATTCTCCGGTTTTCGGCAGCCACAGCACTCCGCTGTCGATTTCATAAGTGTCTTTGAAATATCCTAGCGTCGCGTTTGCCAACTTTTGCTTGTCCAAGGTGAAGGACAGGATGTGATTTAAATCATTGAACCGAATCAGCTGTTCTTTGGTCTTCTCTGTTTCTTCCAGTGATTCTTCCAGCTTGGTCTGCTTTTCCTGCAGCTCGCCCTCATTCAGCAGCAGTGCCTGGTTTTGAGTGGTCAGTTCTTCCTGGTTTTCCTGAATGGTCCGGATCATGTTATGGAAAGTCATCGATAAAACACCAAGTTCGTCCGAGCGTTCCAGTGGTTTGTAGTCAACAGCTTCGCCGCTGACAAAGCCTTCAATCGATTTTCGCATACCTTCCAGCGGTTTCACGATATCATTTAATGCACGCAAAATAATAAATGCGACAATGAGGAACAGCAGGAGAAAGAGCAGCATCAGCACGAAGGAAAAATTCTCTGCTTCTTCTAAAAGAGTTTGATTCAATTGCTGCAAGTTTCTTTCAGAGGCCCTTTCATAATTGTCCGCAAAGGCGATGAATGCATTCACCTCCGAGTTGGTGCCGCTGCGCGAGATTTCCCGCACCAGCTCGTAATCATCCGCGCGTACAGCTGCAATCGAATTCGGCAATGATTCGCTTTCATACCATTCAAGGAACTCGCTTAATTCTGCAATCGGCTCTCTTTCATCGGGAGTCAGCGACACCAAGTTTATTCGATTGATTGTACTTTTCAAACTTTCAAGTTCCGCAAAGGCAAGGTCAAGATCCTGCTCATATTTAAATGAGTAAAAACCCCTTATCCGGAAAAACAGCTGATTCACCGAGTTGGAAAGCTCTCTCACCAGTTCCTGCTTTTCCATCAGTTCGGTGTATTGAGCCGTGTGTTCCTCTTGCTGCTTGTTCATGAAAAAATAAATTCCTCCAATTAATAACAAACAAATAAGCAAAGAAGAAATGGTCAATCTTAAAAATTTATACCTGATTCCTTTTTCTGATAAATTGCGCATGCATAGGCCTCCTGAATTTGGTTTGCTGAAATCCCTGTTTATGGACTTATTGTATTTATATTGTAATGCACTTTTGGCGAATATGCTTTTTATTTTATTGTGGCGGCTTAACTATCTTTAAGTATTTTTCGATTTTGGAAAGACTACCCAAAAAAGGACCATTTAACTTCCGGATAAATCTCTGAAATCAAATTCCGGATGCAGTATAGTGAATTTA
>NZ_JRGN01000215.1 GCF_000775575.1 Planococcus sp. CAU13 | reverse complement strand
CTTATGCCTTTCAGAGCCAAACGGGCGCTGTCGCTTTTAGGTGTATTTAACAGTTTTTACTGTTTAAATAATCGGCACTGGGGATCAGTTGCCAAATAAAACATAGAGGAGATTATGAAAATGGAAAAAATCCAACAACGTAAAATAATGATCAAGGAATCGCTGGAAGGCGACTAGCTGAAATTGAAGATGAAAGAAGGAGTTATGTATGTTTGATGTTTTATGGAAATTAAGATGGTTTTTTAAAGAAAATTGGATGCGCTATATCATTGCGGTCGGCTTGCTGCTGATTGCGAATGTAATCGAAATTATTCCGCCGTGGCTGATTGGTGTGGCAATTGACTCGATTGCGCAAAACGAATTGACATCGGAGCTGCTGTGGCAATACATTGTCGTTCTGGCTGTCGCAATGGTCCTTGCCTACCTCATCAATTTCGTCTGGCAGTATCAATTATTCGGAGGGGCCTATGTCATTGAACGCCAGCTGCGTTCCAGCCTCATGGGCCATTTCCTCAAAATGACGCCGACATTCTTTGAAAAGAATCGGACAGGCGATCTGATGGCGCGATCAACAAACGATTTGCGCGCCATTTCGGAAACAGCCGGATTCGGTATATTGACACTTGTCGATTCAACGTTATATATGGCGACCATCATTATCGCGATGGGCTTTCTTGTGTCCTGGGAATTGACTTTATTGGCGCTTATTCCACTGCCGATCCTGGCGATCGTCGTCCAGATCCTCGGCAGCAAAATCCATGAGCGCTACACCCTTGCACAGGATGCGTTCGGTGATATGAATGACAGTGTTCTTGAATCTGTAGGCGGTGTGCGCGTCGTCCGTGCATATGTTCAGGAGCGTGCATCTGAGCAGCAATTCGCCGAAATGACGGAAGATGTCTATGAGAAAAACATGGCCGTTGAACGGATTGACGCGCTGTTTGCTCCGGTCACAAAAGTGCTCACGGCGGTCAGTTATATGATCGGCCTCGGCTACGGGGCATTTCTCGTCGCTGAAGGGAAGATGACACTCGGAGATCTTGTTGCGTTCAACGTATATCTTGGCATGATCGTCTGGCCGATGTTTGCCATCGGGGAGCTGATCAACATCCTTCAGCGGGGCAATGCTTCACTGGACCGTGTCAATGAAACCCTGGATTACAAGGAAGATGTGGTGGACCCTGTGAAACCGGCGTTTGCGGATAAACCGGAAAATATCGGCTTCCGTGATTTCAGTTTCACTTATCCTACCTCAAGTTCAATCAATCTGCAGGGCATCAATCTATCAATGAACAGCGGCCAGACACTCGGCATTGTCGGGAAAACGGGAAGCGGAAAAACAACTTTCGTCAAACAATTGATGAGGGAATACCCAGCCGGGCAGGGGTCGATCATGCTGAATGGCATCGAACTGCAGGATTTGACAAAAGATCAGCTGCGCGGCTGGATCGGTTATGTGCCCCAGGATCACGTCCTGTTCTCCCGTACGATCCGGGCTAATATTCTATTCGGGAAATCGGATGCGACGGAAGAAGATATTGCAGAAGCCTTGCGATTATCACATTTCACGAAAGATCTGGAAATGCTGCCGAGAGGTCTCGATACATTAGTGGGAGAAAAAGGGGTGGCACTTTCAGGGGGCCAGAAACAGCGTATTTCGATTGCGCGGGCGCTGATCAAAAATCCTGAAATACTGATACTTGATGATTCCCTGTCGGCAGTCGATGCCAAGACGGAAGCGCGGATCATTGAAAATATCCAGAGGGAACGTTCCGGAAAAACGACGATCATCACGACTCACCGCCTGTCAGCGGTACAGCATGCCGATTGGATCGTCGTACTCGATGACGGAAAAGTCGTTGAAGAAGGAACACATGAAGATTTGCTGAAAAACAATGGATGGTATAACGAACAATTCCTCCGCCAGCAGATTGAGGAGGTGTAATCATGACTACAGGAAAACGATTATTGAACTATGCATTAAATTTTAAAAGTGTATTGATTGTCGGCCTGGTGTTCCTCGCAATCGCGGTTGCCGCTGATCTTGCGACGCCGCTGATTGCCAAGGAAATCATCGATAATCATATACCGGCAAGAGGTAAGGCCGTCGATTTCACGCCGATCGCCTACCTGTTGGCACTGTTCTTCGTGCTCGGCATCGTTACGGCGATATTCCGTTACCTGCAGTATATCCTGCTGCAAAAAGGCGCCAATAAAATCATCAGGCAAATGCGCAACGATGTATTCGAACATGTGCAGAGGCTGCCGATCCGCTATTTTGATGATTTACCGGCAGGAAAAGTGGTAGCAAGGATCACCAACGATACAGAAGCGATACGGGAGTTATTTGTCACCGTGCTGTCGCAGTTTGCGACAAGCTTCATGTACATGGCCGGGATTTATGCGGCTTTGTTCTACCTGGACTGGCGCATGGCGCTAATCACTTTCATCATTGTTCCGCTGCTGTACGTGTGGATGCTCATCTACCGTAAATATGCGGCGAATTACAATCACGTCGTACGTGAGAAAGTCAGTGACATGAATGCGATGATCAATGAATCGATTCAAGGCATGACGATCATCCAGGCGTTTCGCCGTGAGAAACAGATGAAGGAAGAATTCGAAACGATGAATAATGTGCATTTCAGATTCCAGCAGAAGCTGCTGATCCTGGAAGCCGCAGCATCCAATAATATGGTGGGAATCCTGCGTTCACTTGTTTTCATTGCCTTCATCTGGTATTTCGGAGGAGCTTCCATGACAGGCAGCACAGTTGTAACGGTCGGTGTGCTGTATGCATTCGTAGATTACATCATCCGGCTTTTCAATCCGATCAGCGGCATCGTCAACCAGTTCGCTAAACTGGAACAGGCTTTGGTGGCGGCTGAGCGGGTGTTCCGCCTGCTTGACCGCAGCGGAGAGGATGTCAGTGATGAGAAAATCCCGAGATATCAGGGGAATGTGAGATTCGAAAAGGTCTGGTTCGCTTATAAGGAAGAGGAATATGTGTTGAAGGATCTGACTTTCGAAGCGAAGCAGGGGGAAACGGTGGCGCTTGTCGGCCATACAGGTTCCGGCAAGAGTTCGATCATGAACCTGCTGTTCCGGTTCTATGATGTTTCCAAAGGGAGCATCACCATCGACGGCATCAACATCAATGACATGTCGAGGCAAAGTGCCCGTGAGCATATGGGCATCGTTTTACAGGACCCTTATCTGTTCTCCGGCACCATTGAATCGAATATCACGTTAGGCGATAAGCGCATCAGCCGCGAACGCGCCATCAAAGCGCTCGAAGAAGTCGGGGGCGAACGGGTGCTGAAGCATCTGCCGAAAGGCATTGACGAACCGGTTGTCGAAAAAGGCAGCACGCTGTCATCCGGCCAGCGCCAATTGGTATCATTTGCACGGGCTTTGGCATTCGATCCGGCTATCCTCATACTGGATGAAGCCACTTCGAATATCGACACCGAAACGGAAGAAATTATCCAGCATGCGATGGAAGTGCTGAAAAAAGGAAGAACGACTTTCATCATTGCCCACCGCTTATCAACCATCAAAAATGCGGACCGCATCCTCGTGCTCGACCGCGGTGAAATCGCGGAAGCGGGCTCACACGATGAGCTGATGAAACTCGGCGGCACGTATTACCAGATGTATCAGATCCAATCAGGAATGTCTTCTGCCCAGCAAATCGGGTAAGGGGGCATTCCCTTTTTTTGTGGGATTTCTTTTCTCCAGGCGTAAAAGTACGGTGTCTCTTCCTCCTCAGAATTCGCTTGTGCGGGTCCCAGCGTCAGACACAAATTGAAAAACATTTGTGTCTGTCACTGTGACACCAAACAGGGAGTGGAAGCTAATACTGTTAAATTCGGCAATCGTTCCATATAATGAAAAAGCGGAGAAGAAAAAGCGCTGAAACATCTCAGCGCTTTAATCGTATACATGATAGAGCATAAGTTCATGGACCATCTTTTTGACAGCCTCTTCATCTTCGGGCTGACGGCTGCCCCAGGCAATCGTTCCGTCCGGATGGTATTCTCCCGTAATGCGTTCGTTTTTGTAATAGAAAGAAATATTCCAGCCGGGGAGCTGTGTATTTTCGAACATGGGCGTAAATTTAAAATGCTGCAGCATGCAAATCCTCCTTTGCTATTCCTATAAGTATAGAGGATAAGCGGAAATTCATAAAGATAAAAAGAAGAGAGTGAAGATCTTGAATATATTCCTGACGATTGCCTTAATGGCATTGATCGGCGCGCTGATTGGCGGTTTCACCAATTTCATCGCGATTAAAATGCTGTTCCGCCCCTACAAAACCATGTACATCGGCAAATGGCGGGTGCCTTTCACCCCCGGGTTGATCCCGAAGCGCCGCGATGAATTATCCACGCAACTTGGGCGCACCATCGTCCAGCATTTATTGACTCCGGAAACATTCAAAAAGCGCTTTTTGAATG
>NZ_JRGN01000172.1 GCF_000775575.1 Planococcus sp. CAU13 | reverse complement strand
TTCGCCGTGCGAAAAACTCCAATCCCTTAAAGGAAGGTTTCGCATCCGCGAAACCTTTTTCATTAACTGAATGGACAGGGAGAGAGCCGACATACTTGCCGGCAAAGAACATGCAGCACCGAAACTTGTTTAATTTTGACTGGGTCTCAGGTGCTAAGGTTCATACTTATAATAGAAGTTCAGAACATCGGAAGCTTTAGGTTTATCCATAAAAACGCCTGGGTAAATATTGGGTGTACACAATACTACTAAAAGGAGGAACCACAATGAACCATGTAAAAGCACTAATTATTAAGTTTCTCATGATTGCAGTTGTATTGCTGATTATTCTGACGGGCATTTATGATGTCGAGTTCGGGGATACGCTATTGATCAGTCTGGTATTGACTGTCCTGGCGTATGCGCTGGGCGATCTGATGATTTTCCGCAAAACGGGGGATCGCAACCGGGATGGCGCAGGCCGGGTTGATGACGACCATACGAAACGGAATGCCATGGCGACGGTATCGGATATTGTCCTGTCGTTCCTGGTGATCTGGCTGATGGGCGAAATGTTGCTGGCTGATGATCCAGACCTGATCCAGGCAGCCATCATTTCCGCGCTTGTCATTGGTGCAGGTGAATGGTTCTTCCATAAATACCTGGACAAGAGCGTTTTCCCTGAAAAAGGCCATAACGTTGGAAATACAAACAATCGGTAATTTAAGCAGACTCCTCTGGCAGAGGGGTCTGTTTTTATTTTCATCAATAAAAAACTTTAGAGGAAATACGCCCGGTCCAATCGAAATTATATAGAATGCAGTTTGGATCAACTGAAAGGGAGATAAAGATGGAAGACACGGTGAAGCAGATCATAGAAAACTTGCCGGCGCTTGAAAGCTGCAAACGGCTCGTTGTCGGAATCGACGGACTCAGCCGGTCGGGGAAGACGACGCTGACGGGGAAGCTGATGCGGCATTTTAAGCAGAGCGGAACGCCTGCAGCCAGTTTCCACCTCGATGATTTCATCGTCGAGAAAGACCGGCGCTACAGCACAGGCCATAAGGAATGGCATGAATATTACCATCTGCAGTGGGAAACAGGATGGCTGCGGGACCATTTTTTCCAGCGATTAAAGGATGCGGATCGACTGGTGCTGCCATATTATGACGCCGAAAAGGACGAACGCCGCATGAAAGAAGTTGTGCTGCCTTCTTCTTGTATCGTTGTTGGGGAAGGAGTCTTCCTGCAGCGTTTAGAGTGGCGGGATTGCTGTGACTGGGTGGTTTATGTGGACAGTCCAAGGCAAAGCCGCATCGAACGGGAAGCGGAAGTTGTTCAGCACAACCGGCAGAAATTCGAAAACCGCTATTGGCCGGCGGAAGACCATTACATAACCGAAGTCGAGCCGCAGAAGATGGCGGATTTTGCAGTAAAGAATTACTGATCGGCGGCACCTGCCGGCATCGAAGAGAAAAGAGGGAATGTCATGAAGACAGATAAAAAAACAGCACCGCTCGAAGCAGCGCAAAAATTCATCCATACATATTTCCCGCATTGCGACGCGGCCCTCCTTGCCGGCAGTGCGGTACGCGGCGAGGCTACCGCAACGTCAGACCTGGATATTGTCGTGTTTGACCGGAATGCGGCCGCTTCGTACCGGGAGTCGCTCGCTGCATTCGACTGGCCGATTGAAGTATTCGTCCATAATTTGGAGTCGTATAAAGCCTATTTCGAAAGTGACGCAGCAAGGGCACGACCATCACTGCCGCGGATGGTGGCGGAAGGGGTTGTGCTGCAGGACAGCGGTGTCGTGGCTCTTATTAAACAGGAAGCGGAGGAATTGCTCGCTCAGGGGCCGGAAGTTTGGCCGGCAGCAACTATCCGCATAAAACGCTATTTCCTGACCGATGTGCTCGATGATTTCATCGGCTGCACGGACCGGGCGGAAGAGATCTTCATCGCCGGTACCCTGGCGGAAGGGATTGCGGAATTTGAACTGCGGACGCACGGGCAGTGGATCGGTGCATCCAAATGGATCGTGCGGGCATTAAAGCAGTATGATGAAGAATTTGCGGAACGTTTTATCCAGGCATTTGATGCTTTTTACCGCAGAGGCAATAAAGATGGAGTGATCGAATTGGCGGATGCGGTTATGCAGCCGCATGGCGGAAGATTGTTTGAAGGCTTTTCGCTCGGCAAGGCATAGAAAAAGGTGGGTGGTTCTTGTTTTCAGGCATTAAAAAGCCCCCAGGAAACATGTCGTGGAGGCTGCTGGTGTTATTGGTGGATTGAGTCGAAATTAACGCCGGTGGAATATTCAATTGCTTGGCGGACGGTTGAAAACGTCGTCAGCGATGGGCTTTGCATGGACAGATTGGAAATTTCGATGGCCGCTTTTGCGTTGATGCCGGTTACGTATAATTTTCCGCCCATGAGGCGCAGGACATCCTGAATCATCAGCAGTCTGTGGATAAAGGAATTTCCTTCCCACAGTACGCCGGAAATATCGATGATGATGTGCCCCACGGCATTCTTTTGCACGTACTCGCTCAGTTTATCGGTCAGGATAGAAAAACGTTCATCGTTCATCTTGCCGACGAGAGTCACAGCGCCCAAATTATCGTGGATGGTCAGGATTGGCAGCATCAGCCGGTTGATCTCGTCTTCCTGCTCAAGGAGGAGAAGCCGCTGGTTTTCCTGAATAGAAACATCCGTCTGCGTGCCAATGAAATACAGGTGGTTTTCAATTGTCACCGGCTCGATATTCAAGCGGTTCCAGAAAGGCGTGCCGTCTTTGCGGAAATTCCGCAGCACGACAGTTACGGATTCTGTGCTGGCAATAGCTTCCCGTATTTGCTGGACGGCGTCCTGGTTTGTTTCACTGCCTTGCAGGAAACGGCAATTTTTCCCTATGATTTCTTCACGGCTGTAACCGGTTAATTTTTCAAAAGTAAGGTTCGTATAGATGATCGGATTGTCCAGCTGCTGGGGATCCGTCACGGTGGTGGCGACCCGGCTGCCGTCAAGCATTGCTTCGAAAAGGGCGGATTGGGTATCGGTGCTTAAATGTTTCATTCGCATAATTCTCCAGTCTGTTGGGTAGTCGGCAAGGAATGGGGACAGTGTTTCGCCCAGATCCTTCTGCAGGACCGGAGCATGACCGGAGAATCAGAAAAAATGGTGCCTCCGTAAGGGAACATGGCTTATGAGCCGGCAAACAGTGTTTATCTTTTTTCAGTTTACCGAGAGAATGCGCCGCTTGTCTAGAAATATGGGAACGGTGCAGATTCTTGGCTGCGAATAAATTTGGACAGGAGAGGAAGCGGATGAAAACAATTGGGCTGATCGGCGGCATGAGCTGGGAGTCGTCGCTGGAATATTACCGCATCATCAATAAGGAAGTGAACAGCCGGCTCGGGAGATTGCACTCGGCACAAATCCTCTTGTACAGTGTCGATTTTGAGGAAATCGAACGGCTGCAATCCGCAGGCGACTGGCTGGAGGCAGGCACCCAGCTTGGCGAGATTGCCGTAAAGCTTGAAGGAGCTGGAGCGGATTTCATTGTCATCTGTACAAACACGATGCACAAGGTCGCGGAGCAGATAGAAGAAAGGATTTCGATTCCGGTGCTGCATATCGCCGATGCGACGGCGGCGGAAATAAAAAATCAGGGGGTTTCGAAAGTCGGCCTCCTCGGCACCCGCTATACCATGGAACAGGATTTTTACCGCGCACGCATCGAATCACATGGCATTGAAGTCCTGGTGCCCTATGCGGAACATCGGGACGAAATCAACCGCATCATTTTTGAGGAACTGGTGGCAGGTGAATTGAAACAGTCGTCGAGGGAAAGTTTTAAGCAGGCAATCCGCGGGCTGGTGGCGGAAGGCGCGGAAGGAATCATTCTCGGCTGCACGGAAATCGGCCTGCTGATTAAGGCTGGAGATGCAGAGGTGCCGCTGTTTGATACGGCGCAGCTCCATGCCGTTGCGGCGGTGGAGCGGGCGTTGAAGAACGACCAGGAAAAAGGAGTGCCCATCAATGAGCAATTGGAATGAGCGTTTCAAAGATGAGAAGTATCTGTACGGAACTGAGCCGAATGTATTCTTAGTGGAAATGCATTCTGTCTTATCCGGGGAAGTGCTGACCATTGCAGAAGGGGAAGGCAGAAATGCCGTGTTCCTGGCTGAACGGGGATTGAACGTTACGGCATGGGATTATGCTGAATCCGGGCTGGAGAAAGTAAAGAAGCTGGCAGCGAAGCAAGGTGTCAACGTGGAGACGGAGCTGGTCGATCTGGCAGAAGCCCGGTGGCAGCCCAGCCGGTGGGACGCGATTGTGAATGTGTTCGGTCATTTTCCGGGAGAAATCCGCCGAAAAACCCTGCAAGGCGTCAAAAGATCCGTAAAGCCGGGTGGTTATTTTATAGCGGAAGTCTATTCCCCATACCAGATTCCTTACCGGAGCGGCGGCCCGAAAGATGTGGATTTTCTTTACCGGCCGGAAGACTTTCTGGAGGAATTCAGTGACTGGCGGATTGTGCACTTCTTTATGGGTGAAGTCACGTGCCATGAAGGCGAGCTTCATAATGGATTGTCGCACGTAATCCAGTTTATGGGACAGAAGCCGGCAGCCTCTTCATAGCAAAAACGGACGATTTAGGAAAAATCGTCCGTTTTCTATTGATCCCAAGAGTGGTGGAAGCCTTCATAAATTTTGCTGACTTTCTTCTTGAATTCTTCCACATGGACAAACCTTGCTTCCCGCAGCATCTCTTTGCCATCCGCAAACAGGATTAGGACCGGCACTGTGAAAATAGAGAAATGGCCGGCAATTTCCGGTGTTTCCTCGGCATTTGCGAGACGCGTATCGATATTCGGAAAGTCATTCATCGCTTCCTCAACCTGAGGAAGTAACCCGTGACAGACACTTCAGCTCGTTGTTAAAACATAGAGGAACTGCAATCCGGGCTGTTCGCTGAAAGATTTCACTTCTTCGATCGAAACGAGTTCTTTCATTCTTTTCACTCCCAACTTAATCCTTTTTGCTTTTATACCCTTTTTGATGAAAATAAAGAGGATAATTGTAAGAATTAAACCGGTAGCGGCATATTTTCCGCTGATGCCGGTTTTATTTTTGTTCAATTTAATCCCATGCGGGTGGGACAGAGATTTATTTGCGCAGAATCGAATTTGTTTGCG
>NZ_JRGN01000017.1 GCF_000775575.1 Planococcus sp. CAU13 | reverse complement strand
TAATCGCCCGCAAATCTTTTTAACCGCCCGTATTTGCTAATCGCGCATATTTTTTTCTAATCGCGCGTAAAAAATTCTAACCGCGCATATAATTTTCTAACCGCGCGTAAGCCACCCCCATCCCCATTTTCCCCCTCTCACAAAGACCCCAAAACCAAAAAAGGAAGCTTTTCGCTGAGCGAAAAGCCTCCTATCTCAAAACCAATCCACAAAATTACATCTCCAACGTCGTCTTCGGCTTACGCACCAGACACAGAATGCCCGCAATCAGGTAGAAGAGACCGGCAAGGATTCCGACTCCTGTTGTGACGATTGATACGATGACAGCTGTCGCGATAAAGAGGATGCCCGCGATGACCGGCTTTCTATTGCCTTTCAGCAAGACCATTGCAACGATGCCGAGAACGATTGCGACAATGGCTGATGCGATCAGTACCCAGCCGCCTGCACCAAGAAAATCCATCGCTATTTCAAATTCTTCCATCGAAAAGTCAGTCGTCGGATCGCCTGTTCCGGTTGTTAACTCAGTCTCAAACAGCTCTCTGTTGTTCTGCAGCCAAAGCATGAAAGCTCCAACCGCCGCCATAAATGCGAAGCCAAGTGCTCCAATAACCCCTAAAACTATTTCTGCTGTGCGTTTCATTGTTTATTCCTCCTAGATGATTTCATTCAAAGTAAATTTTAATTCCCTGCGACGTCCCGTTTCGTGAAGGCTGCCCAGGCAGCGCCCATGAAGATGACGAAATAGACTGCCAGCACGATGATCGAAAATGTCATCGACATGCCCGGGATCATCGGTTCCATGCCGTTCATGTATTGCTTCAGATTTGTGTTGGCGAATAGGATGTATTTCGACCATTCGTATTGCGACAGGAAAGCGACGATCGCGTTGCCCGCCATCATGAGGAATATCGCCAGACCGATTGCCATGCCGCTGCTTCTGAAAATTGCTGAAATCATGAAAGCAAACGTGGCCATCATGACCAGCGTCACCAGGCCGAAGCCGTATGATTTCACGATTTCACCCAGTACGTCATTTTGCACGAATCCAGGCATCAAATCCTGTACGACTATCGGATTCAGTCCGTTCAGGCCGAATAATACAGCTCCTACAAGCCATGACGAGGCCAACAGGAACACCAGCAACGTGAAGGCGAAAATCAGGACGGATACATATTTGGACAATAAAATCTTTGTCCGCGAAATCGGGCGGATCAGCAATAATTTAATCGTGCCCCATTTGAATTCGTTCGAGATGATGCCGGCTGCCACGATGATTGTGAACAGGCTGATCACCGATGTGAGGAAGCTGTTCTCGAGCACATATTCCCAGCCGTCATAAGGCTGCGGCTTGATGTTGTTTTCCAGATGGTAATTATTTTCTGTAATAATCATTTCATTCATGAAGCCGCCAAATTCATCATTTTCCATTTCAGCTGTCAGCTGTGCATTTTCGGCCTGCAGTTCCGTCTGCCAGTCGTCTCCGTATTCCTTGAAATCCGATTCCGTTCCGAAGAATTTGGTGATGAGTCCGCCGCCGATTGCGAGGATCAGCAGCACCGCAAACATGACCCACGTCGCTTTTCTCGCATACAGTTTTATCTGTTCATTCCAGATCAGGTTCAAAAAATTACTCAATGGTATTCTCTCCAATCAGGTCAAAGAATTTATCTTCCAGCGTCGCCTGCAGAACGCGTACGCCGTAGATGCTGACACCAAGTTCCATCAGGCTTTTCAGGATATGCGGAATCTCTTCACGTTTGACCGACATGGAAAGTTCCTTGCTCCCTACACCGATTTTATTGTCCAGATGATTGTCGAGATACGCTTTCGCCGTATCCATCGGCTCGACTTCGATATAGACTTCTTTCAGCGCCTCTTCATTTTCGACGGTTTTCACTTCTTCGATGGCAATCAATTCGCCGTTTTTGATGACGCCGATCCGGTCGCACATCAATTCAATTTCAGTCAATAAATGACTGGAGACGATGACGGCGACATTTTCTTTTTCCGCAAGATTTCGTATGTATTTCCGGATTTCACGTATGCCCGATGGATCAAGACCGTTTGTCGGTTCATCCAGTATCAGAATCGAGGGTCCGTGCAGCAGTGCCTGCGCAATTCCGAGGCGCTGGCGCATGCCGAGCGAATAACGGCCCGCTTTTTCGTGAATGGCTTTATCCAGTCCGACCAGAGAGACCACTTCTTTGATCCGTTCGTCGGTGACGCCGTCGACCATCCGTGCATACTGTTTCAGGTTTTTCCAGCCGCTCAGAAACGGATACATCTCAGGATTTTCAACAATCGCGCCGACATGACGGATCGCTCCCTTGAAATCCGTCTTGATGCTTTTGCCTTCGATCAGGACGTCGCCTTCCGTAATATCGATCAACCCGACCATCATTCGGATGGTTGTCGTCTTCCCTGCGCCGTTCGGCCCCAAAAATCCGAACACTTCACCCGCTTTGATTTCGAAATCCAGTCCTTTGATAATCGGCTTATTGCCGATCGTCTTCTTTAAATTCACCAACTGCATTGCCGGCTTTGACATGGTGTGCACCTCCGTATTTTACTTTCCACTCCTCTTTTTACGAATGAAAAGGCAAAAAGTTCCCAAAAATGGTAATTAACCCGATTTGAATTCGAAAATAAACAATAAAAAAGCACATCTCTTTTTCGGGAGATGTGCTTTAAAGTGCCAGCGGTCACCGGTTCAATTTCATGCATTACGCTGTGGCCGCCTGTTTTCCGGCTTCTTGATCCAATGGCGCAGACCTTTGCCGGCATACGGCTCGTCGTTATAGCGCGGGATGATATGGAAATGACTGTGCAGAATGGATTGATTGGAAGCTTCACCGACATTCCAGCCAAGCGTGAAGCCGTCCGGCGAATGTTTTTCCCGCAGGTATTCCTGCGCCTGCTGCATCAGCTCGTACGTGTCGTTCCATTCTTCTTTCGTCAGTTCAAATGTGTTTTCGCGGTGAACTTTCGGGATGATGATCCCGGACCCTTCCAATACGCCCTGGTGGCGGTCATGCTGCAGGAAGTAGCAGGTATCGTTTTCGAATACGATGTGCTGCTCCGGATCATCTGCGAAATCACAGTATGGGCATCCTTGTTTTAAACTCATTTGTTTCCCCCTAACGTCTTTTAAATGAAGCATCCATTTGGCCGCCGTGAAAAATACGCAGGATGAAATCCCGCTCCGGCACCTGCAATGTCTCGTATGCTTCCAGAAACGCTTTATTGTCATAAACCGCCTGTTTTATTTCCACTTCAAAGCCTTCAGCTTTCGCTTCGACGATGGCATAAGGTGCTTCAGGCTTGTGGTTGCAGCCGAGCGCACCGGGATTCAGGTAAATCGTCCGGTCATTATGGAAAAAGTGCTGCGGATGGTGATGACCGAAACAAATCAGGCTTTCGCCATGGCCGCTGAACATTTTTTCGGCATTGCCGAGCCCCGGTTCGACAATTTGCGAAAACGGATCTTCGCTGATCGGCGCTTCCACTTTCCGCTCTTCGATATGGTAATGGGTAAAAAGGACGCGGTGGCCGCTGAATTCTTCACGGATAATCCGCGGCAATTCCTCCAGTTTATCAATAAAAGCAGGAGCCAAATTGTCCGCAATCCATTGATGATGTGCCAGCACATGCAGGTGGCTTCTTGGGTAATCGCGGCCAGCAGCAAGAGCCAGCACCGCTTCGTCATGATTGCCGGTGATCATTGAAACGTCATCGCGGCCGAACAGAATGCCGAGCACTTCGTTCGTTTCGTGGCCGATGGCAATCATATCGCCGAGACAATAAATACGTTCGACGTCACCCGCTGCATCAATGTCAGCAAGTACAGCCTCCAATGCGCGCGCGTTGCCGTGGACATCGGTAATCACTGCAAATTTCATGGCTGAATTCCTCCCATTTATATTTCATTCCACTTATCCCTGTTTTTTTGACAGCACGATCACGCCGCCGCAATGCGAGACAGGATGGAATTCACTGTGGCAAAGTCCGGCAATCGCTTCTTCGAATTCATCGTAAGCAAAATAGAACTCATCTTCGTCCCAGTGACGGAGATTATCCAAACGGCACGCCGCCAGATTCGCACGCGTCCGGAACGCGATATCGCCAATATAAATTTTCCCGTCCGGCTTCAGCTGCTTGAGCAATGTTTCAATAAACACCGTTTTCTCCTCATCTGTCAGATGATGCAGCGCATAAGTGCTGATGATTGTGTCGTAGCTGCTGCTGGCAATAGGTTCCGGCAGACCGTTTGTGATATCCCCTTGCAGGAGCCGTGCTTTCGGCATCTTTTCCTGTGCAATGGCGATCATTTCTTCCGAGAAATCGATGCCGTCGATCTGATGGCCGTTTTCATAGAGCCTGGTTGTCAGGACGCCTGTGCCGAACCCGATATCAAGTACAGCGGATCTCTCTTTTTGCATCGCTTCATTGTAAATCCCTTTCAGTATTTCTTTGTATCCTGCAAACGGATACTCATTATTTTCTTCGCTCAATTGAACCGTGCGGTCGTAATCATTTGCCCATAAATCGAATCCTTGTTTGTTTAACATCCGTTTTCCTCCATTTTCACTTTTCTTCCAGCCATAGTTCAGCGGACTCCAAAAACCCATCTTCCCGCCAATCCAGCACAGCCATCAATTCCCCCATCTTTTCGACTTTGCTTTGGAAGAAATTATTTCCCAGGAAATATGCCAGCCGTTCGTAACCGAAACGCTTGCCGCCATTAATGGAAAACCATTCTTTGAACAGTTCCGGCGTATCCAGAGTCCGGTAATCTTCCTTAAATGCATGTTTTATTTCTGCGGTATTCTGTTCGGCAAAATGGAGCCATTCCGCCCCTTCCCCGTTGAATGAATAATATGTGGCGGCATCGAGTCCCGGAGCGGTCTTTCTGGAAAAATGCGTCGCCACCCCTTCCTGGTACAACCAGTTCAAAGGATGTGTCCAAGGGATTTTATTCCAGTCGGTTTCGGTTCTGTCCGTAAGGATGTGATGTGCCGCATGGCCGAATTCATGGGCAGTGAGTGCGCGCAGATGATCCGGTTCAGGTGACAGCTTTTCAAGCGCGAAGCTGATATTCGGGATAATATCGCGATATGTATAAGCGTTCGAGCCAAACCCGCCGACAAGCAGATTGACGTCGATCGGGAAGATGATTCCGTAAAGCCGTTCATATTCCAGAGCTGTTTCTTCTATTATAGACGGCAGCCTCCACCGGGCCGCCTCAATGCCTGCCATCGCTTCCGGATATTTCCGGATCGACTGCTGATGGCGCTCGTCCGTGTCTTTGCAGTGATAAGCGAAATATTGCTCAAAAATTTCCGGGTATTCTCCGTAATATGCCCGTAAAGATTTGACTGAGCTATCGTAGTTTTCCAAAAAGTAACCAGCCGTGTCGATGATATTTACCATTGGGTTGCTCCTTTTCTAAAGTTTTTTGATCGACTGCTCCCATTCCGTTCTGAGCAGCGATGAAATCAGCGCGTCATGCGACTCGCCCCGCTGAAACAAATAGCCCCGCAATGTGCCTTCCACTTTAAATCCAAGTTTCTGGAGCATTTTATTCGAAGCTTCATTTGCCGGATAAGTTACCGCACCTATCCGGTAAATCCCCAAATCCTCGAACGAATAGCGGAGCACTTCAATCACTGCCTCTTTTGCAAGGCCCTGCCGCCAGAAAGCCGGATGCAGCTCGTACCCGATTTCCGATTTTTTAGAGCTTGTGTTCAAATTATTCAGCCCGATTGTGCCAATAAATTCGCCTGTATCTTTTAATTGAAGCCCCCAGCGGTAACTGCGCTGCGCTTCAAATCCGATTTGAAAAGCTTCCACCATCTTTTCTGCAATAGCCCGATCTTCAATACTGTCCATGCCGTAATATCTTGTTACTTCATCCATCGACAGAATGCCGAATAGCGCATCGGCGTGCTCGGGCCGAATTTGAATTAAACGGAGTCTCGGTGTTTCCAGTTCTGGAAATTTCATATCTGCTCCTCCTTCTGAATTGCGTAAACGCACACGGCTCTGCCCGCCACCAGACTCTGTTTCTCAAGTTTCATCCCGCATTTTTCAGCAACCCGCTGTGATGCCGTATTGTCCGGATGAATCAGCGAAACGAGCCGCTCTTTTCCAAGTTTTTCGAAAGCGTAGTCCCGGAGCGTCCGTGCCGCTTCTGTTGCATAGCCACTTGACCAGTGTTCATTAGCAATCCAATAGCCGATTTCCCATTCGTCTTTGCCGTCCACTTTTTGCGGAATGATACCTGCCTGACCGACAGGCTGCCTGTCGCTTTTCCGCTCCAGCAATAACAAGCCCGTTTCCTGATTTTCTTTATAGCCCTGATAAACCCAATAGAGAAAACGCAGCGCCCCGTCTTTATCCCGTGTCTGACCGTTTCCGATATACTTCATCATTTCGGGATCCGCTGTCATTTTCTGCAAAAAGGGGAAATCTGCATCGCTGTAGCGGCGAAATAATAATCTTTCCGATTCGATTTTCATGCATGACCTCTCTTATAGTTTTTCTTTTGGTAGTGCCACTTCCACCTTCGGCCATTTCTGTGACCATTTTTTCGATTCGAGCCGCTTTTTGTAGACTTTCATCAATCGCTCGTCCTTTTCAAAAGCCGGTGTCGGACGCACTCTGATGTCCAATAAATCCACTAATCCGTGCGGAGCCATCAATTCCAGCTGTCCTCCGGGAGCTATTTTTACTCCGAGCGCCGTCGCCGTTTCAGGGAATTGGGAGACAGCGTCAAATGACGACTGATATTGAGGCAAATTGTTGACTTGATGCATTCTTGCCTGATTTTTAACAGACCAGGGCAGTCCCGGCATATTTTGGTTTAATTGATGTTCAAACTTTTTTTCCTGTTCTTCATCCACATTTTCATCGTCATAATAAATGACGTCAATATCGCCCAGGGAGGTTCTGGCGTCATAGCCATGCAGCACATCCCAGACTTTGGAGCGAACGAAACCGGCGCAAATCCACCAGTCGGATAATTCGAGCATTTCAGCTGCCTGCAGCACCTTCATCATCCAGCTGTCTGCCCCAATAACCGTCAAAATTTCTTTTTCAGTTTCCATATTGCATCTCCTGTTTGAATCTGTTTAATCATCTTCGGGATTAATGATCGCCATGACGACATGATCCTGCCATTTGCCGCTGATTTTCACATTCTTGCGGGCTAAGCCTTCTCTCTCAAAGCCCGCTTTCTCAAGCACCCGGATGGACGGTGCATTATGCGGCATGACGCCGGCTTCAATGCGGTGCAGACCCAGCTTTTTAAAGGCATAGTCCACTGCAAGGCGGATTGCCTCAGTTGCGTAGCCTTGGCCATTGTATTTACGGTCGACGGCGTAACCGATCATTGCGCTTTGCAGCGGTCCGCGGAAAATCCGGAAAAGATTAACGGTGCCCACCATCCTGGCGCTCGAATTTTCAAATATTCCAAAGTTATACTCCCTGCCCGTTTCCCGGTTTTGCACACTTTGCTCAATCACTTCCTGTTGCATCGGCAACGTAAAAAGATCTTCCTCATCACCGTCTGCCGAGAATTCGCCAAAGAATTCTTTATTGTCCAGTTCCATCTTCAGTTTATCCGGTGCATCTTCGAGCATTAGAAAGCGTATATGAACTTTGTCGCCCCGCATGACGGCACCTCCTCGCTCAGAGTAATTCCAGACAAAATCCTATCAAATAGACAAAAAGGTGTTCCACGTGAAACATTTTTCTCTATTCTTGATGTGTTTTTCGGAAACCATAGAACGGACGGAATTTTTTCTCTTCATAATAAGAACGTGAAGTGGCACTCGCGAGCAGTTCCATGCGCGTTGTCGGATACAGATTGTGGACATGGTCCATCAATTTTGCGCCAATTCCGCTGCCTCGCATATTTTTTTCAATCAGCAGTTCGCAGATATAAAGTGATACAGCCCCGTCCGTCAGCGCACGCAGACAACCTGCAAGTCTGCCATCATGTTCCGCCACAAATGCCACATTCGATCCTTGCCACGCAGCTTTTGTCTGCTCCTGTTTTGCCGACAGATTGCTCCAGCCTTCCTGTTCATTCAATTTATGGATTGCGGGGAAATCTTTTTCTTCATAGGGCCGGATGATGATCTCTTGCTGTTCTTTCATAATACGCTTTCCGCCTTTCAACATTTCTCTTCCTTAAATCCAGCCTAGCAGCATAGCTTTTTTCATTCAAATTTTCCATATAAGAATAAAGAGAAATCTGGAAACAGGAAACTGCCCAGACTCAGAGTAAACAGGATGACCAGAGGGAATTCGAAGAGCGTAAAAAGATATTCTCTCGAGTTTTCCGCATGCTTCCTCTCCATATATGCCCGGTATACAGTGCCGATCAATGCGAAGATGGCGGTAGCATATACTGGATACAAACCACTCCGTCCGTAACCGTATATCGCAGCTGCAGCCACGGCGACAGCTCCTGCTATACCCAAATAAAATTCTGTCTTTTTATGTCTGTCATTCACATAATTCGCTTTCAGAAAGTGTCGTTTTTCCACGCCCAATAGCTTTCGTAAAATCAGGTTGACGAGAAACAGGATCACGAACATGCCAGCAATAAATATGATTAGTTTTAAACCTAAGTAATCCGGTGTGCCGGGGTCGACGTAATAGACATTTGAATCAGGCACGGATTTCCTCCTCGGCAAACGGTTTGGATTTGATCAATAGCGTAAAAGAGACCAGAATAGCAATCAGCAGGCCGCTTCCTGTGAAAATTCCGCCCAATATCAAAAACTGATTGATGCCGGCTTCATAAATCAAGTTATATTGATTAGTATCCATCATTCCGCCGTTTCGAAGACTCTCCGCAGAGGCCAGTGACTGTCCCCGTGAACTGCTGTTAAAAATCATCAGCAAACCAATAATCAGCGCAATTATTGAAATTGCATAGGCGGCCCTTACATAAATTCCATTCATTCAAACACCCCTTTTTTATTTATTCCAAACCGCACCCCATATCAGCTGCTGAAATCCGCTGCAGCACGTCCCGCTACTCTGCCCGAAAATAGGCAGCCGCCAAGGAACGTACCTTCGAGTGAACGGTAGCCGTGCACGCCCCCACCGCCAAAACCGGCGACTTCGCCTGCTGCGTATAAACCGGAAATCGGCTGGCCAGAGTCATTCAGCACACGCGCTGACAAATCCGTCTGCAGGCCGCCGAGCGTTTTGCGGCTCACAATGCTCAGGCGCACCGCGATGAGCGGCCCGTTTTTCGGATCCAGTATCTTATGCGGAGGCGCCACGCGGATCAGCCGGTCGCCTCTGTAATTCCGTGCTCCTCTGAGCGCCGTCACCTGCAGATCTTTCGTGAATTTATTGTCCAGCTGACGGTCACGTGCAATAATCTGCCTTTCGATTTCGTTGACGTCCAGCAAATTTTCACCCGTCAATTTATTCATGCCAGCCACGAGGTCTGTCAGATTCTCCGCGACAATAAAATCTTCGCCTTTGTCCATGAATGCCTGAACCGGTGCCGTTGCCCCTTTTTTCACACGCGACAGCACCTGGCGAATGTCCTTGCCGGTCAGATCCGGATTCTGTTCGGAGCCGGATAACGCGAATTCCTTTTCGATGATTTTCTGTGTCAGGATGAACCACGAATAGTCATATCCTGTTTTTTGAATGGTTTCAAGTGTGCCGAGTGTATCAAAGCCTGGAAAATTCGGCGCCGGGAAACGCTTGCCTGTGGCATCGAACCACAGCGAAGACGGTCCCGGCAAAATGCGGATGCCGTGGCGGCTCCAAACCGGATTCCAGTTTTTGATGCCTTCGGTATAATGCCACATGCGGTCACGGTTTACGAGACGTCCGCCAACCTGCTCTGTAATCGCGAGCATGCGGCCGTCTACATGTGCCGGCACGCCCGACAGCATATTTTGCGGTGCAGCGCCGAGACGCTTTGGCCAGTTTTTACGGATCAGGTCGTGATTGCCGCCAATGCCGCCGCTTGTGACGACGACCGCTTTTGCATGAAAAGAAAATTCGCCGATTTTATTGCGCGAGCTTGCTTCTCCTCTCGCAGCCTCGCTCGGCTCTAGGATGGAACCGTGAATGCCGGTGACTGCGCCGCCTTCTGTCAGTAAGCCGTTCACTTGATGCCGCGGAAGATACTGGATGAGACCGTTTTTCATGTGTTCACGGATGCGGCGTTCGAAAGCTTCGACAATTGCCGGACCCGTGCCCCATACAATGTGAAAACGGGGAACCGAATTGCCGTGGCCTTCGGCGAGGTAGCCCCCGCGTTCCGCCCAGCCGACGACCGGAAAGAATTTGACGCCCATGCCGGCGAGCCACTGGCGCTTTTCACCGGCTGCGAAATCGACATAAGCCTGGGCCCATTTCAAGCCCCAATAATCTTCGTCGCCGGTGCGGTCAAATCCCGCTGCTCCGAGCCAGTCCTGCCAGGCGAGCTCTTTCGAATCCTTGATGCCCATACGGCGCTGTTCCGGCGAATCAACCAAAAACAATCCACCGAATGACCACCACGCCTGTCCACCGAATGATGCTTCCGGCTCCTGATCGACCAATAACACTTTTCTGCCGGCATCCGCAAGCTCCGCCACCGCCGTCAATCCCGCTAATCCCGCTCCCACTATGATCACATCGAACTCCATCCATACTTCCCTCCAGATGATACTGTTTCTATAGTCAATCGTATCATTTTGAGCTGGTAAATTATAGTTAGTAATTTCAGTTTTCAGACAATAAAGGCGGGAATGGAATTGAAGGAAATAAAGATGGTGTGAAAGAGAAACAATGCGAGGAAATATTATCCATAATTATTTCTTTTTGTCCTGTGTACATTTTTTTATAGAAGAAATTTCACTGAACGTGCGCAAATGCATGCTAATCGCCCGCAATTTGATTTAATCGCCCACAAATGATTTTAATCGCCCGCA
>NZ_JRGN01000121.1 GCF_000775575.1 Planococcus sp. CAU13 | reverse complement strand
CGAAGCTAGCGCAGCGATGCAGGAGCACGGTTTTTGGAAAGCGGAGCTGTTTTGTGAAATATCGATATTAATAGTTTATATATTATTGATTATCTGCAGTTCCTTTGGATACTTGGTCAGGATTTCTACACCGGTTTCGGTTACAGCGAGATCGTCTTCGATCCGCACGCCGACTTTGCCCGGGACGTAAATGCCGGGTTCGATCGTAAAGACCATGCCGGCTTCCATAACCATATCGTTCGCTCCGTGAAGCGATGGGAATTCATGGACAGAGATGCCGAGCCCGTGGCCTAGACGGTGGGTAAAGTATTCGCCATAGCCGGCATTTTCAATGGCATTGCGTGCAATTCGGTCGAGCTCTGCAGCCGTAACACCGGGCTTGACGGCGTTGACCGCGGCCACTTGAGCTTCCAGCAAGATATTATAGACTTTTTTCTGTTCTTCGCCGGGTTCGCCCAGAGCAAGCGTGCGGGTGATGTCTGAACAATAGCCCTTGTGGACAACTCCCAGGTCAAACAGGACCAGGTCGCCTTTCTGCAATTTGCGGCCGCCGGTTTTTCCGTGGGGAGATGCGGCATGATCGCCGGTCAATACGCTGGTGTCGAATGACATATGGGTTACACCGCGTTTTTTCAGTGCAAGTTCAATTTCCGTCATGACTTCGATTTCCGTGATGCCTTGTTTGATGGTTTTCGCGGCGACTTCGATGGCGTAATCTGCCAAAGCGGCTGCTTCACGGAGGATCTCCAGTTCAGCTTCATCTTTGATGACCCGCAAGGCGTTTACTTTTTCGTCGATGCCGACAATTTTCGGCGTACCGAAAAACTCGTTGATTGCGTCATAGCGTTCCACGATCATATGCGATTTTTCAATTGCGAGAACTTTGATGGATCCGGCTGTTTCCTGAGCTGTCTTATGCAGCACTTCCATCGCGTTTTGCGTATCGGTGTGTCCGATGATGCGGCCGTTCCAGCCTGCACTTTTGGCATCCGGAATTTCCATCTGCGGGCAGATGAGGAAAGGTTCGGCTTCTTTGAAAATCATGACGCCGAGCAGCCGTTCATGAGGATTGCTTTTGAATCCGGAAAAATAAAAGACGTTGTCCGGATTGGTGATGAACGCAGCATCGATCCCGTTTTCATTCAGATAGTCCTGCAGTTTAGTGATTTTATTCATATTAGAATTCCTCCTCTATATGTGTAGCATAACAAAGTTAAGGGTATAAGACAGCTAGAATCTGCACACAATAAATGGAGGGATATCATGAAAGTTTCGTATCACGGTCATTCGGTCGTAAAAATTCTGGCGGGAGGGAAAACGATATTGATCGACCCTTTCATCAACGGCAACAGTCTGACAGATTTGAAAGTGGATAGAGTAAAACCGGATGTGATCCTGCTGACACATGCGCATAATGATCATGTGGGCGATACCGTTGAACTGGCGCAGGAAAATGACGCACAGGTTGTTGCACCGGTGGAACTCGCCAATTATCTGGGCACATTAGGGCTTGATGTGGTCGGCATGAATCTGGGCGGTTCAAAAAGCTTTGACTTTGGAACAGTCAAATACACCAAAGCTTTCCACAGTTCTTCCTATACGACAGATGATGGAGATGTCATCTACGGCGGCATGCCGGCGGGAATCCTGTTCACCTCAGAAGGAAAAACGGTTTATCACGCCGGCGACACCGAATTATTCGGTGACATGGAACTGATTGGCAAACGCCATTCCATCGATGTGGCTTTCCTGCCAATCGGGGATTTTTTCACGATGGGACCGGAAGATGCTGCTTACGCGGCTGAACTTTTAAAGGCAAAAACGGTTGTACCGATCCATTACAATACTTTCCCGCCAATCAAACAGGATCCTGAAAAGTTCAAAGAGATGGTGACGGGATCCGATGTGAAGATATTAAAAGCCGGAGAGCAATTTGAAATTTAACCGGAATACCCCCGAAGAGCAATCATTCTTCGGGGGTTTCTGTTTTGGGAAATATGGTACACTTAATGCATCAGGACAGCAGAAAGAATGGGTGACCAGATGGCGACGAAACATGAACAGATACTTCATTATATTGAAACCCTGGAGGTCGGGGAAAAAATTTCCGTCCGCCGCATTGCGAAAGCGTTGCAGGTCAGTGAAGGAACAGCTTACCGCGCGATCAAAGAAGCTGAAAATCAGCGGCTTGTTTCAACAATTGAACGGGTGGGGACCATCCGCATCGATAGGAAGAAGAAAGAAAATATTGAGCGGCTGACTTATGCGGAAATTGTCAATATCGTCGATGGGCAGGTGCTCGGCGGAAGAACCGGTTTACACAAATCGTTGACGAAATTCGTCATCGGCGCCATGCAGCTGGAAGACATGATGCGCTATACGGAAGCCGGCAATCTGCTGATCGTCGGAAATCGTTCCAAAGCTCATGAATTTGCGCTGAAGGCGGGAGCCGCCGTATTGGTGACAGGAGGATTCGATGCGTCTGAGGCAGTCAAGAAGCTGGCAGATGAATACGAATTGCCGGTGATTTCCACGAGCTACGATACGTTTACAGTGGCAACAATGATCAACCGGGCTATCTATGACCAATTGATTAAAAAAGAGATTTTATTGATAGAAGATATTTTGATTCCGCTGGAGAATACCCATTTTCTTCGTCAGCGGGACCCTATCAGGCGCTATCGCCAATTAAATGAGGAAACAGCGCACGGCGGTTTTCCGGTGATTGATGACGCCGGCAGGATCGTTGGGATTTTGACTTCGAGGGATATTATCGGCTTTACGGACGAAGACAGCGTCGAAAAAGCGATGACGAAAGATCCGATAACGGTCACGCTGCAGACAAGTGTCGCTTCGGCCGGACACCGGATGATCTGGGAAGGGATCGACCTGCTGCCTGTGATAGACGATCAGGGGAAATTATGCGGCATCATCAGCCGACAGGATGTCCTGAAAGCAATACAGACGGCACAGCGCCAGCCGCAGCAGGGCGAGACGATCGATGACATCATTAAAAGCCAGCTGCAGATGAAGCCCCATGAAAAATTGTCTCTCGAATTCAAAGTCACGCCGCAAATGACGAATTCGTACGGTTCGATTTCATATGGGGCCTATACCACGATCTTATCGGAAGCTGCCGTCAGTGCTTTAAAGACAAAAAACCGCAAAGACAGCGTACTGGAAAACATGACGGTCTATTTTCTGAAACCAGTTCAATTGGATTCTGTCATCAGCATCAAACCGGCCATTTTGGACATCAGCCGAAAATCGGCAAAGGTCGACATCGAAATTGGTTTCGAAGGCGAAATTGTCGGCAAGGCATTGCTGACATTCCAGCTGCTGGACAGGTGAAAATAAAGAACCCCCTCTTTATGGAGGGGGGATTGCTATTCGTTCAGCCGTGCTTCTTCAGCCACGAATTGGTGGTAATGCTTGGCGGCTTTGTAATTATGGATGACCATGACCAGCCCTAAAATGATGAAAATGCCGGCAACAATATATGTTAGCGGAGTTTGGGAGACGATAATCAGGTCAATACCCAGAAATACACCGAAACTGCCTAGAAATACGGAAGCGTTGGAAGCATACCATTTTTTACGTATCGGCAGTGTTGTCCGGAATTGCTTTGTCTTATAATAGAAATAAAACATGATTGAAAAAATCATTAAAACTATAAAAATTAACATAAGGACCTCCTGTATTCAAAAACTCTTCCTCTACTTTACATTGTACTGAGAATTGGGTTTGAATGCGAACGGATTTCCTTGAAAGCGGAGGAACGCCCCTATGAACAGTCAAATCATCGACACAATTAAACAATACGAAACAATCATCATCCATCGGCATGTAAGGCCGGACCCCGATGCATACGGTTCACAATTGGGGCTGAAATACATATTGCAGCATAATTATCCTGAAAAGCGCATCCTTGCTGCGGGTGAGCATGACCTTACGATGGATTTTCTTGGCACCCCTGACCCCGTGGGGGACGAATCTTTTAAGGGAGCATTGGTGATTGTCACGGATACAGCCAACACGGAACGGGTCGATGATCAGCGCTATATCAATGCGGATAAAATCATCAAAATTGACCACCACCCCAATGACGATGCATATGGTGATGTCATACTTGTTGACACGAATGCCAGTTCTTCTTCAGAACTGATCTATGAATTATTCGCGACCGGGCAGGAACAGGAGAAGTGGGAGCTTCCTGTATCTGCAGCCCGTCAGCTGTATGCGGGCATCATCGGCGACACGGGCCGTTTCCTGTTTCCGAGCACAACACAAAAAACCTTTAAAATCGCCGGTGAATTGATTAAAAGCGATTTCGACCGCAATGCGCTGCATAACGGCATGTACGAAATGGAAAGAAAGCTTCTTCATTTGCAGGGATATATTTATCAGAACTTCAAAATGGACGAAAATGGGGCAGCCCATGTGAAAATCACGATGGATATCCTGAAGGAATTTGATGTGACCGCGACTGAAACTTCACTTCTTGTGAGTTCCCTCGGCAATGTCAAAGGCATGAAGGCGTGGGTCATTTTCATCGAAGAAGAAGATGAAATCCGTGTCCGCCTCCGCTCAAAAGGGCCGGTCATCAATAACCTGGCGAAGGAATTCAACGGCGGCGGCCATCCGATGGCTTCCGGCGCCACAGCCTATTCATGGGAAGAAGCGGAACAGGTGATTGTCCGCTTGAAAGAAATTTGCGCAGCTGCAGAATGATGGGGAGGGATCGTTTTGTCAATGGTTTATCCACACATTAGCACGTCGGCAGACCTGCTGAAGAGTACGGTGCGCGTTGATGAACTTTTCCCTTTTCTGAAAGAACAGGGGACGGTTGCCGTCGCCATCGTCAACTCTAAATTATATGGCACGCTTCCTTTCTGGGAAGCGTGCTACCGGGCCGGCATCCACGGGGTGATCGGCTTTTCGGCGTCCATCGAATTTGAAGAGCAGCATTATCCGGTCGTGCTTTATGCACAAAGCAATAAAGGCTTTGGCAACCTGCTGAAAATTTCAAGCGCACTTGCCACGCGCAAGCGGGAAGCGATTCCGGAGCAGTGGCTGAACGCCTATAAGGAAGGGCTGATCTGTGTCATCCCCAATTCGCTGGAATGGACCCTGACCGATCGGCATGAAGTATTTGAATATGTTTCCTCAGTTTTTGGCAAGCAAAGTTACGGAAGCATCCAGCGTCCGGGCGGCCGGCGGCTGGAAGGTGAGGATGCGTTCGCTGACGCCTGCGGACGATTGCAGATGCCGATCATTGCAACACAGGAAGTCAGGTACTTGAAAAAAGAAGGCGCCTTTGCCTATGAAGTGGCTTCAGCCATCGGGCAGGGACTGAAATTATCGGATGAACAAAGGAAGCGCCCGGAACATACAGATGCCTATGCCCCGAACGCCGGTGAAATGAAAAGCTGGTTTTCGGATCATCCCGAATGGCTCGAAACGGCACGCCAAATGCTTCTCGGCTGCAAAGTCACGATCCGGACCAACAGGCAGCTGCTGCCGGTGTTTCCGCTGGCAGAGGAAATCGATAAAGCGGCGTACATTAAATCATTATGCATGGATGGATTGAAAGGCAGGCTCGGCACCTCGTCAATTTCCGAAGCGTATATTTCACGGCTTGATTATGAACTGGGCGTCATCGGTACTATGGACTTTATCGATTATTTTTTGATCGTTTCCGATTTCATGAAATTCGCGAGGAGTGAAGGCATCATGACCGGACCGGGACGCGGCTCATCTGCCAGTTCCCTTGTGGCTTATTCGCTCCACATCACGGATGTCGATCCACTGGAACACGGCTTGCTGTTTGAACGTTTCCTCAATCCGGAGCGTGTCACTTTGCCTGATATCGATATCGACTTTGCCGACCACAAAAGGCAGGAAGTGGTCGACTATGTGGCGAAAAAATACGGCCAGGCAAGAACAGCTCAGATCATTACGTTCGGCACCTTGTCCGCCAAAGCGGTGGCACGGGATACTGCCCGGGTTTTCGGATTTGAAAATGAAGACCTGGAAGCGATATCGAAACTCATCCCCAATCGGATCGGTACGACACTGCGCTCTGCCCTGAAAGAAAATAAGGCATTGAATGACTGGATCATCGCCAGTGAAGAACGCAAAACATGGTTTAAAACTGCAATTCAGCTGGAAGGTTTGCCGCGCCATGCATCCACACATGCGGCGGGCGTCATTTTGAGCCCGACTCCTCTTGTGGATTACGTTCCAATTGAAGAAGGTAATGAGGGCATCTATCTGACCCAATGGCCGATGGGCGATTTGGAAGCGATTGGCCTCCTGAAAATGGACTTTCTGGGTTTGCGTAACTTGACGATCCTGGAACAAATCCGCAAATTGCTTGCGAAAGGGACAGGCAAAACTATCGATTACCGAAAACTGCCGCTCGACGACGCACCGACATTTAAATTGCTGGCAGCCGGCGACAGCACCGGCATCTTTCAATTGGAATCAGATGGAATGAGAGGGGCTTTGCGGCAGATTCAGCCCACCGCTTTCGGTGATATTGTCGCAGTCAATGCGCTCTTCAGGCCGGGCCCGATGGAATTTATTCCGCTGTATGCCAAACGGAAGCATAAACAGGAAGCCGTTCAATATGTCCATCCGATTCTTGAGCCGATCCTTAAAGAAACCTACGGCGTTATCGTCTATCAGGAACAAATTATGCAGATTGCCGCACAGATGGCCGGTTTTACGCTGGGCCAGGCCGATATTCTGAGGCGGGCAGTCAGTAAAAAGAAAAGGGAAATACTTGATCAGGAACGGGTTCATTTTGTTCAGGGCGCCTTGAAAAAGGGCTTTAAGGAAAGTGAAGCAGCCGAAGTCTACGATTTGATCGTCCGTTTCGCCGATTATGGTTTCCCGAAAAGCCATGCGGTCGCCTACAGTATGATTTCGTATCAGCTTGCTTATATGAAGGCGAATTATCCTGTTTACTTCTACGCTGTAATGCTCAGCAATTCAGCCGGCAATGCAGAAAAGACGAAACAGCTGCTGCAGGAAATAAAAGAAAAAAATATTCCGGTATTGCCGCCGTCTGTGCAAAACAGTTATTCATCCTTTTCAATAGAAGAAGGAAAATTGCGGATTGGCCTGAATGCGGTGAAAGGTGTACCGGGAACTGCCATAAAAGCGTTGCTTGCTTCACGCCAGGAACATGGTCAGTTTACGAGCCTGTTCAATATTGCGGAACGGATTTCCGCCATTCATTTCACACGGAAAGCTTTTGAACCGCTGATCAAAGCCGGAGCTCTCGATGATTTCGGGTCGGACCGGGCAGTGCTGCTGGCGTCGCTCGACAGCGCCGTCAAACATGCGGAGCTCGTCAAGCCGGATGAAGAACCCGGCTTGTTTGATGATATGGGAGCAAGTTTTATGAAGCCGAAATACACGAAAGCTTCGCCGATTCCCGAAAATCTGAAACTGGATCTCGAAATGGAAGTGTTAGGCTTTTATCTTTCCACGCATCCGATAGAGAGGGAAAAAGAAAGGCGGCAAAAGTATTTTGACGCATTGAAATCCCTTAAGCAGAAACGGGATAAAGAGCGGGTGTCTGTACTCGGCATGATCGAGGAAATAAAAAGGATCCGGACGAAAAAAGGGGATGCGATGGCTTTTGTCACCCTCCAGGATGATACCGGCCCCGCATCGGTCACATTGTTCCCGGAAGAATATGCGAAATACAATTCACTGCTGAACGAACACGCCATTATCGAAATCCAGGGAACCATCGAAAATCGCAATAACCGCACCTCGGTTATTTGCAAAACGATCAATATTTGACTGCTTTTCCAACCGGAAAAGCAGTTTTTGCTTTACGTGAGCAGGATTTTTTTGTATTGTAAGAACATGAGTGGTCAGACCACTTTCAAAAAAATGGGAACAGAGGTCAGCTATGAACCAACCAAAACGATATCTGGACATTGTCCTGGATATACGGAAAATGATCAGCCAGGAAAATATCAGGCCTGGCGACAGAATTCCTTCCGAAAGGGAACTGGCCGAAACTTTGAAAGTTGGCCGTTCAACGATTCGCGAAGCGCTCCGAAGCCTTGAATTGCTCGGGCTGATTGAAACCCGGCGAGGAGAAGGCACGTTTTTATCGGATCATCGCAACCATCGATTGGTGGAAGTCCTGTCGACATTCATTCTCCAGGATAATCAATCGCAAAGGGATGTCCAGGAGACACGGAAGATCCATGAACTTTCCGCTATCCGGGCAATTTGCCAAAATGAAGTCTCCAGCCAATTGCCTGTCTGGGACAGTTTTTCCAGGCAAATCGATGAAGGGGAAACTTTTCTCCGCGAAGATTTCATGCGGGAACTTTTGGTGTTATCGGGTAACCGGCTGTCATTGAAAATTTGGATCTTGCTGGCACAGTACAGCGGCAATCCTTATAAAGGACGCATTACAACAGATGAAACTGCAATGATCAAAAATATACTGGCTGCAATTATGCGGCAGGATGCTGATAAGGCCGCTTCCGGATTAACCCTCTGGATTGACTGGCTGCAAAAGGAGAGTACAGAAGATGACCATGATACGTGATATTTTCAAACGCAACAGAGAACGGAATGACACGACAATTCCATCCAAAGCGGCCAAAGATGTTCCTGAAGGCCTTATGTATAAATGTCCGGAATGCAAGCATATCGAATTGACGAAAGAAATGTCAAAACTCCTGAAAGTCTGCCCGAAATGTGATCATCACTGTAAAATGACTGCACACGAACGGGTTGAAAGTTTGATGGATAAAGGTTCTTTCGAATCGATGGACGATCATTTGAAAAGCGCAAATCCGCTCGGCTTTCCCGGCTATACGGAGAAAATCGAAGCGGACAGTGAAAAAACAGGGTTGAACGAAGCTGTGTTGACGGGCATCGGGAAGATTGACGGCCAGCCATTGGTAGCGGCCATCATGGATTCCCATTTCCGTATGGGTTCGATGGGCTCTGTCGTGGGTGAAAAAATCACCCGTGCGATCGAAAAGGCGACGGACGAACGTCTGCCTTTCGTCATTTTTACGGCCAGCGGAGGCGCACGCATGCAGGAAGGCGTTCTCTCGCTAATGCAGATGGCAAAGACAAGCGTTGCTTTAAAACGGCACAGCAATGAAGGGCTGTTGTTTATTTCCATTTTGACTCACCCGACTACAGGAGGAGTGTCGGCAAGTTTTGCTTCTGTCGGCGACATCAATATCGCAGAGCCGAAAGCTTTGATCGGTTTTGCCGGGAGACGTGTCATTGAACAGACAGTGCGTGAAAAACTGCCCGAAGATTTCCAGACGGCTGAATTTTTATTGGCGCATGGCCAGCTTGATGCGGTCGTTCACCGCCACAAAATGAAGAATACTTTATCATCGCTGATCAAACTGCATACGAAAGGGGCTGTGGCACATGGCTAAAAAAGTTCAGAAGTCACTGCCGTTTGAAGAACCGCTGATCCAGCTCCGGAAAAAAATCGGAGAGCTGAAAGAATATACAGCAAATGCAGAAGTGGATTTAACTGCAGAAATCTCCAGTTTGGAAGCACGGCTTGAAAAATTGGAAACAGAAATTTATGAAGACATGAAACCGTGGGACCGGGTTCAGGTGGCCCGCCACCCGAACCGGCCGACCACGCTGGATTATATTCCTTATATGTTTGAGGATTTTATTGAACTCCATGGAGACCGGCTTTACGGTGACGACGAAGCGATCGTTGGAGGCATAGCTTCTTTCAAGGGGCAGCCGGTGACTGTCATTGGCCACCAGCGGGGCAAAGATACAAAAGAAAATGTGCGGCGGAATTTTGGCATGCCGCATCCCGAAGGCTACAGAAAGGCACTTCGTCTCATGAAACAGGCTGAAAAGTTTAGCAGGCCCATCATCTGCCTGATCGACACGAAAGGCGCCTATCCGGGGAAAGCTGCGGAAGAACGCGGACAAAGTGAAGCGATTGCCCGCAATCTCGTGGAAATGGCCGGCCTGAAAGTTCCTGTCGTTTCCATTGTCATCGGTGAAGGCGGAAGCGGGGGAGCTCTGGCGCTTGGTGTGGGGAACCATATTCTGATGCTGGAAAACTCGACGTTTTCGGTTATTTCGCCCGAAGGAGCCGCTTCTATTCTCTGGAAGGATTCCGCTCTGGCACAGACGGCGGCTGAAGCGATGAAGATTACAGCACCTAATCTTCTGGAGATGGGCATCATCGAACGCATCGTTCCGGAAATCCGGGGTGGTGCTCACCATGACCTGGTAAAGCAGGCGGAATTCCTGTCAACTGAAATTGAAAAGTCACTGGCAGAATTAAATCCGTTGAACGCCGATGAATTGATTATGCAGCGCTATGATAAATTCAAGTCCATTGGTGTGTTTACAGAATAAAACCGCTTCGGCGGTTTTTTGTGTTTATCGGCAGAAAATGATTCGCGGCCATGTATCGAAATTCGAATGAGCTGGACTGACAGCAGGGGGATGCTCGTGGTAAAGTGAATGGAGTATAAGGATGGCAGGAGGCTGGAAAGATGAAGCGAATCGGAGTATTGACAAGTGGCGGAGACGCACCTGGCATGAACGCTGCAGTTCGGGCTGTAGTGCGGAAAGCGATTTTTCATGAACTGGAAGTTTACGGTATCTATTACGGCTATCAGGGTTTATTGGCCGGCAATATTGAAAGGCTTGAAGCCGGAGATGTAGGTGACATCATTCAGCGGGGCGGCACAAAGCTGTATTCGGCGAGATGCGCTGAATTCAAAACGGAGGAAGGCCAGGCCAAGGCCATCGAACAATTAAAAAAACATGGCATCGAAGGATTGGTGGTCATTGGCGGTGATGGCTCCTACCGGGGAGCTATGGCTTTGACCGAAAAAGGGTTTCCCTGCGTCGGCGTGCCGGGCACCATCGACAATGATATACCCGGGACGGATTATACGATCGGCTTTGATACTGCGCTGAACACAATCATCGAAGCGATTGACAAAATACGGGACACCGCCACCAGCCATGAGCGGACCTTCATCATCGAAGTTATGGGCCGTGACGCCGGAGATCTGGCTTTATGGGCAGGGCTCGCCGGCGGTGCAGAAACCATTCTGATTCCGGAAACGGATTTTGATATGGACGACATGATCGAACGTCTGCAAAAAGGGAAAAAGCGCGGCAAGAAACACAGTATCATCATCGTTGCTGAAGGGGTGATGAGCGCCAATGAGCTGGCGGGGAAAATTCAAGGTAAAATAGACCTTGAGACGAGAGTTTCAGTTCTGGGCCATATTCAGCGGGGCGGAACACCCACCGGACGTGATCGGGTCCTTGGGAGTCTATTTGGTGCACGTGCTGTGGAAGTCCTATTGGATGGACCAGGCGGGCGGGCAATTGGCATGAGAAATCATCAAGTGGTAGACTATGATATGACAAAAGCGTTTACCGGTGAACATGACACCGATATGAGTTTGTACACACTATCCAAAGAACTATCAATTTAAAAAGCAAAATGGAGTGAGTCTATTGAGGAAAACAAAGATCGTTTGTACTATTGGCCCTGCGAGTGAATCGCCGGAAATGCTGGAGGCACTTATCGAAGCGGGCATGAACGTGGCGCGCCTGAACTTTTCACACGGCAATCATGAAGAGCATGGCGAACGCATCAAGCGCATCCGGGAGGCATCTGAAAAATCGGGTAAAATCGTCGGGATTCTGCTGGATACGAAAGGGCCTGAAATCCGCACGCACCAAATGGAGAATGATGGAATTGACCTGGTGACCAACCAGAAAATTGCCATTTCAATGAAAGAAGTGCTGGGTACAGCTGAACTGTTTTCAATAACTTATGGGCAACTTATCGAGGATGTCAACGTGGGATCCATTATTTTACTGGATGACGGGCTGATTGAACTGCGTGTCGAGTCGATCGACAAAGAAAATGGCCTGATCCATACAATCGTAGTAAACGCTGGCACGCTGAAAAGCAAAAAAGGTGTCAATGTCCCTGGAGTTTCAGTTCAATTGCCGGGGATTACAGAAAAAGATGCACAGGATATCCTGTTCGGCATCGGGCAAGGTGTGGATTTTGTCGCAGCATCCTTCGTGAGAAGGGCTTCGGATGTCATGGAAATCCGGGAACTTCTGGAGAAAAATGGCGGTTCACACATACAGATCATCCCGAAAATTGAAAATCAGGAAGGCGTCGATAATATTGATGAAATCATCATGGTATCGGATGGCCTGATGGTGGCTCGCGGTGATTTGGGCGTGGAAATTCCGGCAGAAGAAGTGCCGCTAGTCCAAAAATCCCTGATCGAAAAATGCAACAGCGCAGGGAAACCGGTCATTACCGCTACGCAAATGCTGGACTCGATGCAGCGCAATCCGCGTCCGACAAGAGCAGAAGCGAGTGATGTCGCGAATGCGATTTTCGACGGCACCGATGCAATCATGCTGTCCGGGGAAACGGCAGCCGGCATTTATCCGGTTGAATCTGTGGAAACGATGCACCGCATTGCCATGACAACCGAATCAGCGCTCAATTACAAACAGCTTGTTTCCGATAGAAGAAAAGACAAAGAAGCGAATATGACGGAAGCGATCGGCCAGGCAGTGGTTTACACGGCCCTGAATCTGAAAGTCAAAGCGATCATTGCCCCGACTGAAAGCGGCACAACTGCGAAGATGATTTCAAAATACCGGCCGGAATCACCGATCATCGCTGTGACGTCATCTGATTTTGCAGCCAAGAAACTGACGCTTGTATGGGGCGTGCAGCCGATAGTCGGCACACCGGTCCATTCGACGGATGAAGTGTTTGCAATCGCCGTTGAAGAAAGCCTGAAGCATGAATACGTGAATCATGGTGATCTCGTTGTTATTACAGCGGGAGTTCCTGTCGGCAAAGCCGGTACCACGAACCTCATGAAAGTCCATGTCATTGGCGATATCGCTGCAAAAGGGCAAGGAATCGGTAAGATGGTTGCCTACGGCGAATCACTTGTCGTCCGAACAGCAGAAGAAGCGAATGCCGTTGACACGGAAGGGAAAATCATCGTAACGATCGGCACGGATCGTGAGATGATGCCTGCAATCGAAAAATGCGCCGGCCTCGTAACAGAAGAAGGCGGGCTTACAAGCCACGCAGCTGTTGTCGGGTTAAGCCTTGGCATCCCGGTGATTGTTGGTGTAGAAGGTGCGACAAGCCTCATACAAAACAATGAAGACATTACGATTGACGCAGAAACAGGCGTTGTTTACCATGGTCACGCAAGTGTATTGTAAGACACAAAGGGAGGCGACCTTTCCATATGAAGCGACTGATTCTGTTATTGATCGTTGTTCCGGCTCTTGAACTGGCGCTGCTGATCTGGGCAGCCAATAATATCGGTTTTCTGATAACTGTGGTGCTGATTATCGCCACTGGAGTGATCGGAGCCTTCCTTGCTAAAAAACAGGGAATGAAAGCGATCGGCGACATCCAGAAAGCGATGGCAAATTTCGAGCCGCCGGGTGAAAACCTGCTGAATGCAGGCTTTGTCCTCGTCGGTGGCGTGATGCTGCTGACTCCCGGGTTTATCTCGGATGCAGTCGGGTTCAGCCTGTTATTTGCACCGACACAGAAACTGTACAAGCCGCTTGCTTACCGCTTTATTCAGAAAAGAATGAAAAATACTCGGGTTATTGTTGGCTAACCCGAGTATTTTTATAGAAATTTTTGGGTAACTTTGAGAAAAACAAGCGTTTTCATTCACAAAGCGTTCAATATTGATTATAATGAACAAGGTAAGAAACTTATCAGAGTTTCATAAATGCAGATGAGCCATCATTCTGCCTTTTTTTGTGGAATGGTGAATCATACTGGAGAAGGAGCGAATTCAATGACATCGTCAAAAGGTTTAGAAGGTGTAGTAGCTACACAATCCGCCATCAGTTCCATTATTGATGACACGCTTACATACGTTGGCTACAATATCGATGATCTGGCAAACAACGCCAGCTTTGAAGAAGTGATTTATCTTTTGTGGCATCAAAGATTGCCGAAAGCGGACGAGCTGGCTGAACTGAAACAGCAGCTGGCAGATAACATGTCGGTTCCTAAGGCAGTTTTGGATCATTTTAAAACTTACGACATCAAAAACGTTCATCCGATGGCTGCCCTGCGCACGGCTGTATCATTGCTCGGCCTGTTCGATGAAGAAGCTGAAGAAATGAACCCTGAAGCGAATTACCGCAAAGCGGTCCGCATCCAGGCTAAAATCGCGACGCTGGTAACGGCATTCGGACGTGTCCGCAATGGCCAGGAGCCGGTTGCACCGAAAAATGACCTCAGCTTTGCCGCCAACTTCCTTTATATGCTGTCAGGCGAACTGCCTGCCGATATTGAAGAAGAGGCATTCAATAAAGCGCTGGTCCTGCACGCTGACCATGAACTGAACGCTTCGACTTTCACTGCACGTGTTGCTGTCGCAACTCTTTCTGATGTTTATTCAGGTATTACTGCTGCGATTGGCGCCCTTAAAGGCCCATTGCACGGCGGAGCCAATGAACAGGTCATGAAAATGCTGACAGAAATCGGTTCAGTGGACAATGTCGAACAAGTGATCAATGAAAAACTTGCGAACAAAGAGAAGATTATGGGCTTCGGCCACCGCGTTTACCGCCAGGGTGACCCGCGCGCGAAACACCTTCGCGAAATGTCCCAGAAATTGACAAAAATCCGTGGAGAAGAAAAATGGTATGAAATGTCGATTAAGATCGATGAAATCGTAACCGGCCAGAAGAACCTTCCGCCAAACGTGGATTTCTATTCTGCTTCCGTTTACCATTCATTGAACATCGAACACGATCTGTTCACACCAATTTTCGCGGTATCACGTGCTTCGGGCTGGCTTGCTCATATTCTTGAGCAGTATTCCGACAACCGTCTGATCCGTCCGCGCGCTGAGTACATCGGACCTGGAATGCAGTCGTATGTTCCAGTAAATGAGCGATAAGATTTATTAATATAGAAGAAAAAATTATAAAGTCGCTGGGGCTCACTTACGGTGCAGCCCTATGACTTTGCAAACAGGAGGAATTTCATAATGGCTAACGGCGAAAAGATTTCAGTAGAAAACGGTGTTTTGAACGTTCCCAACAATGCAGTAATCCCATTCATCATCGGTGACGGTACTGGACCGGATATCTGGAATGCAGCTTCACGCGTTCTTGAAGAGTCTGTAAACAAAGCTTATAACGGCGAAAAATCAATCGTCTGGAAAGAAGTTCTTGCTGGTCAGAAAGCATTTGACGAAACTGGCGAATGGCTTCCGGAAGAAACGCTTGAAGTGATCCGTGAGTATTTGATCGCGATCAAAGGACCTCTTACTACTCCTATCGGCGGCGGTATCCGTTCACTGAACGTGGCACTTCGCCAGGAGCTTGACCTTTACACGTGCCTGCGTCCTGTGCGTTATTTCGAAGGCGTGCCTTCACCGGTTAAACGTCCTGAAGATACAGATATGGTCATCTTCCGTGAAAACACTGAAGATATTTACGCTGGTATCGAATACGCAAACGGTTCTGATGAAGTGAAGAAATTGATTTCGTTCCTTACTGATGAAATGGGCGTTAAAAACATCCGTTTCCCTGAATCATCAGGTATCGGCATCAAGCCAGTTTCAGAAGAAGGAACAAAACGCCTTGTTCGCGCTGCAATCAACTATGCCTTGACTGAAGGCCGCGAATCTGTAACGCTTGTGCACAAAGGAAACATCATGAAGTTCACTGAAGGAGCTTTCAAAAACTGGGGTTATGAAGTGGCTGAGCAGGAGTTCGGCGACAAGACTTTCACATGGAACCAGTACGATGCAATCAAAGACGAGCAAGGAACTGACGCTGCAAACAAAGCTCAGGAAGAAGCTCTTGCATCAGGCAAAATCCTTATCAAGGATTCGATCGCTGATATCTTCCTTCAGCAGATCCTTACACGTCCAAGCGAATTCGATGTTGTTGCAACAATGAACCTGAACGGAGATTACATCTCTGACGCTTTGGCTGCACAAGTCGGCGGAATTGGTATCGCTCCTGGAGCGAACATCAACTACGATACAGGACATGCAATTTTTGAAGCAACTCACGGTACAGCTCCGAAATACGCTGGCCTTGATAAAGTTAACCCTTCATCAGTCATTCTTTCAGGCGTCTTGATGCTTGAACACCTTGGCTGGAGCGAAGCGGCTAAATTGATCACGAATTCTATGGAGAAAACAATCGCTTCTAAAGTTGTAACTTACGACTTTGCACGTCTGATGGACGGCGCAACTGAAGTGAAATGCTCTGAGTTCGCTGACGAACTGATTAAAAATATGTAATTCTTGGAGAGAGGGGATTTTTCCCTTCTCTTTTTTAATTCAAATTAATTGCTCTTTAATAACAGATATTCTGCAAAACAGCTGCGCTTTCATGGGGGCCCCGCGCTGAGCTAACCCCTGGGAGTCTTCGCTGTTTTGCTCCAT
>NZ_JRGN01000279.1 GCF_000775575.1 Planococcus sp. CAU13 | reverse complement strand
GGATCAGTTGGATCTTCAGGATCCGGAAGTGCAGCATCATTGGTCGTGAAGCGATAAATTTTCGATGTTTTTACAGCATTAGCTGAGTTCGTGAATTTAATATACCAGAAATATTGAGTCAAAGCGTCAAGTTCGTTCCACTTAACAGAAGCTTTGCTTCCGGAAGCCGGGTTGCTGACTGAACCGATAAGGTCATCGGTATAAACGTTTACTGCAACGTAGTCAGTAGCGATTTGGCGGGCGGCAGGAGTTCCAGGTGTTTCTGCACCATCTGTTGGAGCTAAAATGTAATTTGCAGTGAATTCGTCTTTGTCGCCTTCAAAATAATTGTATTTTTTATGGAAAGGAGAGTACGTAATGAAATCCACTGTATTGTCAGCAGGATTAAAAGTCAAAAGCCTCATATAGCCTTCTGCTCCTGCTCCCCCTTGGTAATTGGACAGTACTTCCAAAACTTCTCTTGATCTGCCATCGGAATAATTGAGGGTTCTGACGGCTCGGTCTGCTCCGAAATAGTGGCCGCTTAATACCATTTTTACGTTCCAATTCGGTCTGACAACATGGGTGTGAAGATAATCACCGTCTGTAGATCTGAAACCGCCCGGGGACAGGTGATTATGGGCTACTAAAATAGCATTCTTATCTGCGTGCTCCCTCAATACCCGGTTTGCCCAATCAATCGTATCTTGCTCACGAACTTTTCCGTAACCAAGATAAAGAATGATGAAATCATGTTCGCCGAAGGAAACAAGATCATAATGGTTCCGGTTATTGTCCATTTGCCCTCCGTACCATGGTTTACCGGTAAAGCGGTTGCTGCCTGCATACGTCCAGTAATTAGTATAATCGAGCTGCACCGGGTTTGTTCCCTGAATTACCACGTCCCGGTTACCAGCCATAACCCCGTAAGGAATATTGGCTTCATCCATACGCGTAAGGTTTTTATCTGCAATAGCCCATTGATCCAGATCTGTTGAAAGGTCGACAAGGTCGCCTGAATGGACAACATAACCGAAAGTTCCTTTATTGTATTCTTCTATCATCCAGTCAGTCATGGAATCCCAGACTTCCGGGCGTTCTGCTGCATAGAATTGAGTATCTGTAAACCAGGCCATGGTGAATTTTTCACCGGTATTCCCGCCTCCCGGAGCTGGTGCTGGCGATGCGTCATGCACCATTGCCTGCAATTTGCCGTTGCTGAAAAACTTGGCATCTGACACTACTTTAGAAAATGTGATATTACCGGTTCCTCTGGCTGCTTTTTCCTCCAACACAACCCATTTTTTGGCAATGTAATCCCAAGCCGAAAGAACAAGTTTTCCTTGCGCCAGTGTTTTACCCTGCCAATGAAGCTCGATCTCATTGCCTGACACCAAGTGCTTGCTCACATCAACTTCGAACCGATGATACGGGTAGGTGTCTTGCCCATCAGTTGCTGCATATTTCTGATCGGGAAGGGCCGCCGCCTCTCTATATGCCTGAGTAAAAGCTGTACCGCCCGCCGCTGCAGTTAATGGATCGGTTGCCGATGTACCATAGAAGCCGGAGACGCCATTGCCGCTGCTGTAGTCATATGTAAAACCTTCCATAAAGTCTACAGTTTTCAAACCGCTCGAATCTTTAACAATCGCTTCCAGAACTGCGTTGCGGTTAACGTTTTTGGAGTAATCCGCCGGTGTGACATTTGAAATTTCTCCAGGGCCTGCAGTGGCAGCAAAAAGGGTGGACGGCAGGGTGGATACGACCAACACAGTTGCCAATGAAACAGATAACAATTTCTTCATACTCATCCTCCTAATTTTTTTGATGGAACTGCTTTGATGACAGATTATAATAGTTCTTAAGTCCTCCCTTTCGAAGTTTGTATAGAATTTGTTAAAAAATGTGTAACTTAATGTTCATATTAACACAGAGATTTTCAAAATAAAGTATTTTATCTGAATAAATTGAATATTCTTTTATTTATTTTCCAGGTCAAATTTTTTAACTTTCTTTTAACCTTAGACTGTTTTAATGGTAGATTTCTTTTGTCCGATGATTAATTTTTTTGTCCCGGCTTCTTTAATTTCTTCAGCTTTTGAAAGAAATCCGGTTAAATAACTACCCGTTATCAAAATATTATGTAATAATAAGCTTCATAAAAGATTCGAGTTTCGAAATGTTTGGAGGCAATTCCGTTGAAAACTGTATTTTCCTACGCTAAACCCTATACCTTCTATATAGTTATTGCCTTGGTACTCATGCTTCTCGAATTGTTTGTGGAATTGATGCAGCCGCTCGTTATCGCAGGCATCATAGATGATGGAATTGTTGCCGGCGACCGGGACGTGATCGTCCGGCTGGGCATATTCCTGATGGTGCTGTCACTTATGGCTTTTGCCTCAGGCGTAGCCAATTCCTATTTTGCCGCCCATGTATCGCAGAGCTTTTCGTTTGATCTGCGAAAAGCGGTATATGGCCGTATCCAGTCATTTTCACTTGCCATGTTCAATAAATTTCCGTCATCCGGGTTGATCACCAGACTTACAAGTGACGTAACCCTCGTCCAGCAGATACTGTTCATGAGTCTGCGCATCATGCTGCGTGCGCCGCTATTGGTAATCGGAAGCATGATCATGGCATTCGTCGTCAATCCGAAACTGGCGATTTATCTGGTTGTTGTATTTCCCGTGCTTTTGGCTTTCCTCTATATAATGGTCAAAAAAGGCGTCACTTATTTCAGTTTCGTACAGCAGCGACTTGACCGGGTCAACCGGATGGTGCAGGAAAATCTGCAGGCTGTCCGCCTGATCAAGGCGTATTTGCGTGGCAAATATGAAGCCAACCGCTTTTCGGAAGTGGCAGGGTCATTGAAAACCGATACCGTCAAAGCGTTTCGGATCATGGAGATCATCCTTCCGATTCTGCTGTTCGGCATGAACTTGTCGCTCCTTGCTGTACTGTGGTTCGGCGCTTTTGAAATTCGGAGCGGCGATGCACAGATCGGAGAATTGGTGGCGATCGTCAACTACGCAATGAGAATGACCGGTGCCTTTTCGATGTTCTCTTTCATTATCATGGCGTTTGCCCGTTCCAAAGCTTCATCTGAACGGATAGAAGAAATCCTGCTCGCGGAAGACGTCCGTGAAAAAGCAACTGGAGGCGAAGGGAAGATTTTGCGCCGCGGCGATATTGTATTCGAAAATGTTTCATTCACTTATCCGGGCGCCACGACACCGGTACTAAAGAATCTGTCATTCCATATACAGCCCAATGAAAAATTGGCAATCATGGGGGCAACAGGATCCGGAAAATCATCATTGCTGCAGTTAATCCCGCGTTTCTACGATGTCAGTGGAGGCAAAGTGATGATCCATGGCAGAGATGTAAGGGAGTGGTCGCTGAGTGCGCTGCGAAGAACGATAGGCGTAGTGCCACAGCAGTCCCTGCTGTTCACCGGAACGATCTCGGATAATCTGTCCTGGGGGAAAGAACAGGCGGAACAGGAAGAATTAGCGGGAGCGGCGGTGAAAGCTCAAATCCATGACACAGTGAAACGGTTCCCGAAAGGTTATTTCACACGCGTCGGCCAAAAAGGGGTCAATCTGTCAGGCGGCCAGAAACAGCGACTTTCGATTGCGCGGGCGCTGGTCCGTAAGCCGTCCATTCTGATATTGGATGACAGTACGAGCGCGCTGGACGTTAAAACGGAAGCGGCGTTATGGCAGGAACTGGACCGGGAGGAAGCAACAATGCTGGTCGTTACACAAAAAATACGCACCGCGATGCGGGCCGATTACATCCTTCTGCTTGAAGAAGGCGAAATTTCGGCATATGGCACTCATGAAGAACTGCTTGAACGCTCGGAACTGTACCGTAAAATAGCTCTGTCGCAGCAGGAAGAGGAGGTGGATGAATTTGTTTGATGCCATTCGTCGCCCTTTCGGGTATGAACCGATTATCAAAAAAGAAGATTTGAAGAAAGATCCTGATAAAAAAACGGAACGTGCCGATAACTGGAAATCCACGTTGACGCGGATCTGGAAACTGGTCGATGAACAGCGGCTTCTGCTGATTGTTGTTCTCGCGCTCGTGTTCGTCAGTTCGGCGCTTGCGCTTCTTGGACCTTATCTGGTCGGCCGGGTGCTTATAGACCAATACATCATCCCCCAGCAATTTGGGGGAATGGGTGTCGTGATCCTTTGGCTCGTCGTGATTTATATCGGACATTCGGTCGCGCTTTATTTGCAGAACTATTGGATGGTCGGAATCGCACAGCAGGTCATTTACCGGATGCGGACGCGTCTGTTCAGCCATTTCCAGAAGCTCCCCGTGTCCTTTTTCGATAAGCGGCAGCACGGAGAATTGATGAGCCGGATGACGAATGACGTTGAAAACGTTTCGGCGACTTTGAATACTTCGTTCATCCAGGTGTTTTCAAGTATCTTGACGCTGACAGGAACTGCGGTTGTTATGTTTCTGCTGAGTCCTTTACTGACTTTATTGACGTTCATCATCATTCCGCTCATGTACGTTTCGGTGCAGTGGATCACAAAACGGACCGGACGTTTGTATAAAGAACAGCAGCGCGCTGTCGGCGACTTGAACGGGATGATTGAAGAAACCATTTCAGGACAAAAAATCGTTAAGGCCTTTTCACAGGAACCGCGGGTGATGGATGAGTTTTTGGTGAAAAGTGAACGGCTCAAGCGGGCAGGTTTCTGGGCGTGGACATATGCAGGGTTCATCCCGAAAGTCATGAACTTTTTGAACAACGGAAGCTTTGCCATCGTCGCCGGCGTCGGCGGGATTCTCGCATTGAACGGTGCTGTGTCCATCGGGGTGATTGTCATCTTTACGGAGTATTCCCGCCAATTCACACGGCCGCTGAATGATCTGGCGAACCAGTTCAATACCGTCCTGTCAGCAATTGCCGGAGCGGAGCGGGTTTTCGCTATCATGGATGAAACGGAAGAAAAAGATGATCTGGTCATAAACGCCGAAAAGGAATTTGAGGGCCGGGTCGAATTTGATAATGTCTCTTTCAAATATGAAGGTGCCGAAGAAGAATGGACGATTCGGGATGTCAGCTTTGAAGTCAAAGTCGGCCAGACGGCAGCTCTTGTCGGTGCAACGGGGGCAGGCAAAACGACCATCATGCAATTGCTGGCCAGGTTCTATGACGCCAATGAAGGCGAGATCAGGATAGACGGAACGCCGATTTCCTCCATGCCGCGGGAAACGCTGCGCAGGCAAATCGCTTTTGTGCTGCAGGATCCATTCCTGTTCGAGACTTCTGTTTACGACAATATCCGATATGGAAAATTGGACGCGACAGAAGAAGAAATCATCGAAGCTGCGAAAAAGGCAAATGCGCATGAGTTTATCCTGAAACTGCCGAATGGCTATGACACCGTTCTTAAGGGGGATGGCTCGATGATTTCGCAGGGACAGAAGCAATTGCTGTCGATTGCGCGGGCGTTGATTGCGGACCCCGTCATTCTGCTGCTTGATGAAGCGACCAGCAGCATCGATACCGTGACCGAATTGAAAATTCAGGAAGCATTGGAGCGGCTGATGGCCGGCAGAACAAGTTTTGTTATTGCACACAGGCTGAACACTGTGCGCCAGGCGGATCTGGTTTTCGTCATGGAAATGGGCAAACTGGTGGAAGCCGGGACACAGGAAGAACTGCTTGAAAAAGATGGCTTATATGCAAATATGCTGGCTGATGCAAAATTATAAGGAAGTTCCGGGGGAAGAATTTTTCCGCCGGTTTTTTTTATGGATACTCAACTCATGCTGGGGGTATGTTACGATTAAAAGAAAACAACAAGGTGGTGCTGACATGGATATTTCGCTTTCGATTGCATCGTTTCCGGTGGATTCCGAAACGGCAGAAGATATGCGGGGCTTATTGAAGATGGCAGAAGCGGATTACAGCAAGCCGCTGTTTGAATATAGCTGGCAGCAGGCGGATGCAGCTGGCTTTGCTGTCCTTGCCTATACAGAAGAAAATGAACTGCTCGGGTTTGCGTCAGCTCTTGATATCATCGGGCTGGATTCATATGAATGGTCAGCATTTGTGCATCCTGGCTATCGGCGTCTGACCATCGGCTCAGCGCTGGCCGGCGGAGTGGCTTATGGGCTGGAACAGCGGAAGGCCGTCGAAGAACTTGCAGTTACTATCGAAGACCCTGCAGCGGAAAAGTTCATGGCAAGTTTGGGGTATCAGCCGAAGTTCAAGGAAATAGAGCTTGCGGCAGAACCGCTGGCTGAGTTTTCGCTTCCGGATTCATTGATGGTCACTCCGTATAATGGCGAAATGGAAACACTCGAAAAGCTGATGGCCGCTGCATTTGACGATGAAGTGATTCCGGTCGTCCATTATAATATCGAAAGAGAAGACCGGGAAATTTTCGTTATGAAAAGAGAAGGCAAAATGGTGGCCAGCGGAACATTGCTGAGGGAGGAAGACAATCTGTGGATCACCGCTTTTGCTGTGGATCCTTCTGAGCAGGGGAAAGGCTATGGCAAAGCTTTCCTGATGTGGTGCCGGCATTACGCTTTATTGCAGGGAATGAAGCGCGTCGTGCTTGAGGTGGAAACTGAAAATGATGCGCTGGCTGTTTATCAGAGAACAGGTTTTATTCCAGTCCATTCAGTGGAGTATTGGGAAAAGCCTAAAAACAGGAAAGCATAAAAAAACCATCCGCCGGCGGATGGTTTAGAGAAATCAATTGCCTGTTGCTTCGTAATCTTTATCGGTGCCGTCGGGATAGGTTACTTCGACTTCGATGGATTCATATCCCTGATCGATGTCGAAAGCTTCAATCACTCTGTTGATGACTTCATCGTCCGCCATATCAGCAGTGATTTTGAGCTCAGCCAGCATCGGTTCAATTTTGTCGAAAGCGTCGTTCCCTTCCAGCTCTTCATTGGTGGTTTTGTTTTCATATTCGGCTTCGACTTTGTCACGGTCTTCGTCATAGGAGACCTGCAGAGCATCGTCCTGATCAGGAAGATCGACATCCAAATCAAATTCTACAAAGCCAAAAACTTCCCCTCCGACGTCTCCTTCGGAAAGGCCGCCTTCAGGGTTGGCGTCTTCCACGCCGTCTGCAGGCTGCGAAGTATCTTCTGTAACCGGTTCAGTCACTTGTTCATCATTGCCGCAGGCTCCGAGAACAAGGACGGAGGAGAGAAGGAGTCCTGTCATAACCGGCATTTTTTTATGGATCATAAAGTTCATCCTTTCTAATCTCTTTAGAAATCATATTCCCGACTTCTTGAAAAGTATGCTTGTAAATTTATGGATGCACTTTTATTTATCTGAGAGATGAGAAGAGCTGAAGAAGAGCCTAAGGAGACAGGATCATGGATAAGTACAATAACGGCCAGAACATCGCAGCAGCTTCCGAGAAAAACATCAAAACGGATTTCAAGGAAAGTATGACTTACGGAGATTATTTACACCTGGATCAATTATTGACAGCGCAGGACGGTGTCAGCGGCCATCATGACGAAACTCTTTTTATCGTCATCCATCAGGTTTCGGAATTATGGATGAAGCTGATTCTCCATGAATTGCATGCCGCAATACGCAGTATTGATGCTGATGACCTTCAGCCGGCGTTTAAACAAATGGCGCGCGTGTCTAAAATACAATCTCAGATCATCAATGGCTGGGATGTGCTGGCGACGATGACACCTGCCGAATACATGGAATTCCGCGGGGACCTGGGCAATGCAAGCGGCTTCCAGTCCTATCAATACCGTATGATTGAATTTGCACTCGGGTATAAAACGAAGCATGTGCTGAAAATTTATGAAAAAGATCCGGCTCTTTTGGAGGAGTTGACTGCTGCTTTCAAAGCACCGGGACTATACGATGCGGCCATACAGAAGCTGGCGCGAAGCGGATTTAACATAGCCAAAGAAGTACTGGAACGCGACATCACGACGGTTTATGAACCGCATGACAGCGTCAGGGAAGCGTGGAAAGCGGTGTACCGGGATGTGGATACGCACTGGGAACTGTATCAACTCGCAGAAAAGCTCGTCGATATCGAAGACTGGCTCCAGCAATGGCGTTTCCGCCATATGAAGACGGTGGAACGCATCATCGGCTTCAAGCAGGGGACAGGTGGATCTTCAGGGGTACATTACCTGAAAAAGGTGCTCGATCAGTATTTCTTCCCGGAACTCTGGGATATACGGACAGAAATTTAGGAGGGGTCAAATGAAAATCTATGCAGACGGGGGATGTTCAGGAACGTATCCTGAAAATACACTGGCAGCATTCGAAGCTGCTGGGAATTTACCGGTTTCCGGCATCAAATTAACTGTTCACTTGACGAAAGACAGAGAGATAGTGGTAATCCATGATGAAAAAGTCGACCGCACAACGGACGGTACAGGATTCATCAAGGATATGGCATTCAGCGAAGTGAGAAAATTGGATGCGGGCTCCTGGTTTTCGGAAGAGTATGCGGGAGAGCGGATTCCGACACTGGATGAGGTGTTTGATATTTTCGAAGGCACGAACCATCGCTTGAACATCGAATTGAAAACGGATATATTCCCTTATGAACGCCTGGCCGATAAAGTTCTCGAGAAAGCTGAAAAACGGGATTTCTCAGACCGCCTTCTCATTTCATCTTTCAACCATGAAGATGTGCAGACAGTCAGCCAAAAGAAAACAGTCGAATCTGCCATCCTGACTTCGGATATTTATGTCGATGTCTATGATTACGCCCGGGTCGTCGGCACAAATCGGATTCACATGTCGCTGCCGGGAGCTTTCCAGCGGATGGCGACAGATGCTTTACGAAAAGGCGCAATTGTTTATGTTTACAAGGTGAATGAGCCCGACTATGCCCGACAGCTGCAGCAAATCGGCATCCACGGCATCTTTACAAATTTTCCGGAAAAAATGCTGGCGGAACTGGAGAGCCCGGCAAATCAATAAAACAGGAAAAGAGACGCAGGCAGCAGCCGGCGTCTCTTTTTTGTCCAGTCATATGCCTTTCAGAGCTAAACGGGCGTTGTCGC
>NZ_JRGN01000122.1 GCF_000775575.1 Planococcus sp. CAU13 | reverse complement strand
ATGGTGCCATCCGGATTCGTCACAGGAGCCGGCGCTTCAGGCTGCTCCAGCGGATAAACTTCAATGCGGTGCACGGGCGGATAGAAATCCGTCGACACGCTTTCCACTTTCAGCTCCGTGCCGTCACTTCTGACCGAACGTGTCACTTCCACAACCACACCCTCGCTTCCCTGTTCATTGACCACAACTCCGGAAGTCACAAAAGCGCTGAACTGTCTGATTAATCGCGGCTCCAGTTTCTGTTCGCTGCCGGTCATGATTTCATACGTATGGACCAACGGCAAGCCTGCGATTTTCGATGTCAGCTGCGGTCCCGCTGCAGTCAGCTGCAGATTGAACCCGCTCGCATTGACATTCGTGAACACGAAATCGATGCCAAGTTTGCGGTTGATCGCCGCTTCATGGCCCAGCGGCACTGATACCGGAATCACGGTTCCGATGCTGCGCTCGTCCACAAGGAAATTCGTTTTCAATACAGAAGCGTAAAGAATCGATGCAATTTCGGTTAAGTCTTCGTCCGATACTTCAGCAGGCTGCAGTTCATTGATAAAATCAAGGAATGAAAACTGTGCGCCCGCTTCTATTTTATAATTGCCGAGTGCGTCGACGACTGCCTGGGCTCCAGCGCTGTCGAAGGAATGATTCCATGTCGTTTCTGCTACTGTCTCAAAACTGATGCCGAGCGTATCATCACTGATGGTTACACGGCTGAGAGCCTGGCCGGATTGCAGCGCAAGTTCCAGTTTTTGATTGATGGCCAAAACGTCTTCATTTGAAAAATTCGCTACCGGAAACTGCCTATTGAGGAAAGTGCGGGTCGTATCTTCCGATAATTTGAAGATGAAATTATTCTGTGTGCCAGTCTGTGCAGTCATAACGGTTTCGTCCAACAGGATTTCCGCGTTGTCGAGCGGATAGGACGCTGTGACGTCCTGGTAAGTCACCTGAAGTTCAGCAGTCGAGCGCCAGGATTCCACTTTGCCGGCAAACAGAAGACGCGCGTCATTCACTTCCATATTCGACACATCGGTTGTGCCGATATAGGTGTTGCTGCCGAATTCCTGTGCCGGGAACAGCCATTTATCTGCGGCAAATGAACCCGCGTTTGCGAAACCGAAAACGAGCAGCGCCGAAGAGGTGATCGTCAATAAGGTTTTACCGAAAATTTGATTATCCAATTTAACGCTCCTCTCCGTCAGTGCCGATCGTCTGCATGGCAAATTGTTTTTTCTCTTGTGCCGGTTCGTCGTAAAGGGACTTGACCGGTTCTGCTTTTGGAGCAGTTTCTTCTATAGAAGTAACATCAATTTCTACAGCCTGATAGCGCTTCTGTTTCCGTTCATCAGCAATCCGCTGTTTTTCCTCTTTTTCTTTCTCTTCGATTTTGGCATAGGCAATTGCGCCGATCATTGAAATTGCCACAATTGCCAGTACCGGCACGTAAAAGGCAAGTTCCAGGTACTGGAGAAAAGCTGATGCCAATGCGGCAGCAACAATCGAACCCGCAATCAGCATTCGTTTCGGAAGCGGCGTTGTCTGGAACCGGAAGTAGGCTAGCGGCAAAATCAGCGCCGAAAGCATGACGGTTATTAATATTTGAACCATGTGGATCCCCCTAGTTAATTGATATCTGTCTCTGGGTTATAATCTACGTCCAGATCGAAGTCTGGATCTGTCACGTATGGCACCGGAATATCCGTAATTTCCTTGATATTCTGCGATACATTGACGCCGCAGCTGCTCAGGAAATTGGTGTAATTGTCATATCCCTGCACGTACAGTTTCGTCCGTTCAGCTGCAGACAAGCTGCCGTCTTTAGGCAGAATAAATGGATTCGCTGCAAGATTTTCAGTGAAGTAAATGATTTGGCCCGTCGTATTATTATTTTTAAAATCGACTTTGTCCCGGAATGCCTCCCAGTCAGCCTTTTTGATCCGGTCGAGGTCGAAGCAAACCCGTCCATTGTCGCCGATTGTCACTTTATCCATGAAATTCATGGCTGCGTCTGCACCGGTTGCTTTTCCGAGAATCAAAAGATTCGTGTTTTCCAGTCCTTGCCCGTGCATGTGTTTGCTCACGGTCAATTGCCTCATGATAATCGTCTGGGAATCGCTTTTTGTGCCAGGATTCTGGAACTGCTCGACTCGCAGGTGGCCATCGACGATCAAATTGGCGTTATTCAAATTATTCATATTACCAAGTAGACTTGCATCTCCCGGCCGTGCCACAACCATAACTCCGCCGCTTTCGGCAGAATTGCAGTTAGCCTTGCCGCCGCAGATATTCTCTTTCAGGCTAGGTGTAAACACTGTGAAGTCGGCCGGATCCAGTTTTTGATTCTTCAGCCAGTCCGCGAAATCTTTTACCTGTTCGCCCGTGCCCATCAGGCAGTCATACAATAAAGGCGTGACTTTTGCTGTGATATCCTGTTTCAGGGACTCACAGGTTTTTGTGGGCCATGTGCTGTAAAAGATATTATTGTATGTGAGATTTTCTGTTTTCGTAACCGTTTGTACAGTAAGTTTTTTGTCAGCGGAAAGGAAGGTTTCCGGAACTTCAACTGAGAATATACCCTTCAGTTGCTTTGAGGACCCTGTAGTTTTCCCTTCAATCACAAGCCCGATTTCAAGAGCTCTGATCGAGTCATATAAAGGCGGAGAATGAGTGATCACAGCACCCGCTGCATTCCTTTCGATAATTTCA
>NZ_JRGN01000174.1 GCF_000775575.1 Planococcus sp. CAU13 | reverse complement strand
TTTAGTTGCGGTTAAACCCAATTTAGTTGCGGTCAGCTTTTCTCAACCGACTCCTGAAATAGACAGCCACTCAAATTTTTGGTAACCTTCATTAATTGAAGGAGAACGAAACGATCTGCTGTTTCATTCTCAAAATCATATGCAAGGAGCATCCCATGGTGACAAACAAACCTAAATTATGGACGAAAGATTTCATTGTGGCAGCATCGGTCAACTTTTTCCTGGTACTCGTCTTCTATCTTCTGGTCGTGACCATAGCTGTCTATGCCGTTGAAGAATATGGTGCTTCGACCAGTGAAGCTGGGTTGGTGACCGGCATTTTCATCATCGGCGTGCTGACGGGCAGACTGTTTATCGGCCGGATTCTCGACAGAATCGGCCGCAAAAGGACAATGGTCATCGGACTTATTTTATTCACACTGACGGCATTGTTCTATTTTGTAAACATCGGCCTCTCTTTCCTGCTGCTCACCCGCTTTCTTCACGGCATGACTCTTGGGATGGCGAGCACCGCAGCCGGCACCATCGTCGCACAGATTATACCGGCGACCCGAAAAGGTGAAGGCATTGGCTATTTCAGCATGAGCACCACCCTGGCGACCGCCATCGGACCATTTATCGGATTGGTGATGAGCCAGTATTCCAGCTATGAAATGATTTTCGCTCTTTGTTTCTTGCTCGGTGCCTTCAGTTTGGGAGTTTCGCTGTTTATCGATGTGCCGCCTGTGGAGCTTCCACCGGGGATGCCCCAAACGAAAGGGTTTAAGATCTCAAATTATGTTGAACCGAAAGCAGTGCCGATTGCGGTTATTACATTTGCCGCTTCTCTTGGATATGCCAGTGTGCTGTCATTCATCAATTTTTATGCAATGGAAATTGACCTCGTCGAAACCGCCAGTTTCTTCTTCCTGGTCTATGCCATTTCGATTCTGCTGTCACGCCCTTTCACCGGACGGCTGATGGATTTGAAAGGCGCGAACTTCATAATGTATCCGGCTTTCCTTATTTTCGCAGCCGGGTTGTTCCTCCTGAGCCGGGCGGACAGCGGAGCAGACCTTTTAATTGCCGGTGCTTTGATCGGGCTTGGATTCGGCAATATACAGTCGACAACCCAGGCTGTGGCAGTCAAACTTACGCCGCCTCACCGGATGGGTCTCGCCACTTCCACTTTTTTCATCTTCATGGACGCAGCGCTGGGCTTTGGCCCTTACCTGATCGGCTACATCATAGCCGCTGCAGGCTACAGCAATCTTTACGCGATTTTCAGCGGAGCCGTTTTACTATTTGCGGTACTTTACTTTTTCCTGCATGGCCGCAAAGATAAAGCCATCCATGCAACTGACACCGTTAAAGACAATTAAGAACTTTTATTCTGTATAAGAAAAAAACGGCCGCGATGGCCGTCTTTTTTTACGCTAACTTCTATTAATCCGGCCGCTTCAGTGAAAAAATTTCACCAAGCTTGGCGTAATTCGCTCCAGCCAGGCGGCTGACCGGCTTTAATCCCTCGGCATCGATACGGCCGTTTTCGTAAATCGACTCGTCGACATGGATTCGGATAATCCGGCCGATGAGCAGGTCGTTATGCGGCAGCTCCACTGCCTGATGAAGAACACATTCAAACCGTACTTTTGACTGTTCGACAGCCGGGACCCCCACTGTTTCGCTATCAACCAGAGTCAATTTCGTAACGTTGATTTCACTTTCGTCCGGCGGCAGGTTAGCCGCTGTTTCATTGACTTCGAAGACATTTTCTTCATCGACGATATGGACGACGAATTCCTTGCCGGAAAGAATATTGCGCGCGGTGTCTTTCCGGTCGCCGGCTTTTCGCTGCACGGACACCGACAGCATCGGCGGATTGGATGACACGATGTTAAAGTAACTGAACGGAGCAGCGTTGACGACGCCCTCCTGAGAAATGCTTGTGACAAAGGCGATCGGCCTCGGAATAATCGAACCGACCAGCAATTTATAGTTTTCACGTTCCGTCTGTTTCTCCGGATCAAAGCTCAGCACAAACACCACTCCTTTTCATCCAGTTTACCCGAAACGCCTTTCATTGCCGCAGAAAATGCTCGTATCAGACGGGCACAACTGCCATTCCCTTAGGTTCTTTTTCCGGTTTGCCGAAATAATAGCCCTGGAACAATTGATAGCCCTGCTCTTTCAGCCACTCGAAATCTTCTTTTGTTTCAACGCCTTCAGCCAGTGGAACCGAACCGATTTCCAGCGCCTTGCCGAGGAAACGCAATGCCGTCTGCTGCTTCACTGCATCTTCTGCGACGCCCTGCACGAATTGCATATCGAGTTTCATATAATGCGGCTTCAGGTCTGCCAGCAATTCGATTGTGCTATAGCCTTCGCCGACATCATCCAGCGCATACTGGAAACCTTTCTTCTTATAAAAAGCAAGGATGGTCCGCAAATGGTCGATGTCGTCCACCTTTTCTGTCTCCACCACTTCAAACACCAGCTGCCGCGGGTCTACACCCAGTTCCTGAGCAAGATTCGTCGTGGAACGCAGGCAGAATTCAGGCGAATAAATCGAAGTCGGGATGAAATTAATAAAAGCTTTGACATCTTTCAGCACAGCGGCGTGGCGAACGGCAGCCATCCGGCAGACCCGGTCGAGCGCATACAATCTGCCGCGGGCCTTCGCTGCCGGGAAGATTTCATTCGGGTAAATGACCGAGCCGTCCTCACGATGAAAACGGGCAAGCATTTCATAAGCAAAAATTTCTTCATTCTCATTCACAATCGGCTGATAATGGCAGATCAGCAATTCTTTGCGGATCACGTCATCGATCCATTCCATATTGAAAACCTGTTCCATCTCTTCGATCCGGTTCCAGTCACCTTTATCGATGCGGAACTGCACTTGAGCAGGTTCCATATGATGCAGGCAGAAATCAAGAAATTCCTGTGCGCCGGCTTCTTTCAGCAACAATCTATTGTCTTTCTTTGTAATTTCGAGGTCTCTTCGCTCCAGATGGCTCACGACATTATCCATCATCGATAAATTCGTATCGCCTTCAAGCTTTATATCGAACTTTAATTCAGCTACCGAGCAATTATTACAATCCATTAATTATCCTCCTTTTGTACTGCTCCTTTCAGATTACCTTAAAATTGTTAATAAATCTTTATTATTTTCAAATTCCAGGAAGAAAAGATTCCTTACAATATGTAATGTTAATTTTTTGCCCTCCAAACAAAATGAATTGATGAACATGAAACAAGCACGGTTGAAAGGCATCGAAGCGACCTTCAGCTTAATTAGTATTCCCTTTTTTGCTTTCTGGGCTGTCGAAATTCATTTAATGGTATCCCGTTTAAGTCTGATCTTAATTCTCTGCACCTGATTCTCTTCAGTTAAACTTGATTGTACAGGTAGTTCTTATTTGAATACGTTATAAAACCCGCTGCATTAAACAATCTGCGACGGGTTTAGATTTCCTACTATTCTTCTGTTTCTTCTTTTTCAAAAACAGGGAAATCTTTAACTTCAACGATTTGAGCGGTTCCTTCAAGCATATTGATCTCGAGCGCATCAAACTCTATTCGCTTTGAATCGAAAGTATCCTCAGCCACTATCCGGCTGATATGCGCGAAAGGGTACAAAGTCAGTGACGTCGCCTCAGGATCCAGGCCTCTCATTGTCGCTGTCCAGAAAAAGTCCTCTCTCGTCCCGGCCCCTCCATAAGCAGCACCGCCATTATAAGGAACTTCATACACATTTCCCAGGTTGTCCTGAGCTATCAGCTCTGCTTCCACAGCATCCCAAACCTCCAATAAAACTGGATCGACCAATTGCTGATAGGCAATATTCACAGAGATATCGGTAAAGGTTACTTCCGTGAAATGAACCGTCAACCCGCCTTCAGTGACCTTTTCATCCAGCACCATCGGATCTTTTTTCAGCTGGTCCACTGCAAACTCAAATTTCCAATCCCCTTTAAATTCTGCATTTGCGGTATAAACGCTGACCGGTTCCCATTCTACATTGACTTGAGCCACCTCTTCGTTAAGATGAGGGATCGTATTGATTCCAACTACCCCTCCTTCTATCACTTCCCACTCCATCGAAGCGTTTACTCCTTCCGCTTCCAGCAACTGGGGAATCCCGGTAACACGAGCTGAAGCGTCCAATTCTTTATCCGTTGTTATTGTATAAGTAAAGGTTACATTTGTGCCGTCGTATACAGCTTGATCAATGGCAATGGTGATGCCATTGCTAGTTTGCGACAATTCCATATTTTCGCTGAAACGCTCATATGGCATTAATCCCTCTTCTTCCTCTGCAAAAATTGAAAACACGTTGCCGATGAGTGGCAGCTGCGCCATATAATTAGCAAATGCCGGAGAAGCGGCAAGGGTGGCAGTGGAAATACCGATGAAAAGTACAGATGCAGCTGCTGCCGGAACCAGCCATTGCCGACGCTTCTTCTTTTTAGGCGCAGCGGTTTCAAAAAATGCATTTTCAATAATGACATCCAAACGCTCGTCTGGAACTTCTATACTCCCCATCGCTTTCTTAATTGAAATCTCTTTGCCATTCATCTGCATACACTCCTTTCAAATCCTTTTTCAGCAGCGCCAGTCCCCGGTGAATCACAGTCTTCACTGTTCCTTCCGGGCAGTCCATCACTTCTGCAATCTGCTTTACCGTAAAATCCTGATAAAATCGCAGCATCAATGCCGTCTTGTATTTTTCCGGCAATAAACCCAATGCATTGGCCATGTCCAATTGCTCCGAGATATCAATGGAAAATTGGTTTTCCGCTCGCCGCACTTCAATTTCGTCCAGAATAACCAGCTTTTTGTTTTTCCTTAAAAAGGATAAAGCTTTATTTATGCAAATACGGGCCAGCCATGTTGAAAAATATTCCGGTTCTTTTATTTGATGTACCGATTCAATGGCCTGAAGGACAGTCTGCTGAAAGATCTCCAACGCATTATCTTCGTCTCTCACGTATGTATACGCCATACGGTACAACTTTTCTTTTTCGGTTTTCAATAATTGCTGAAGTGCCAATCGGTCTCCCTGTATCGCCGCTGAAACCAACTTCTCATCGTGCTGCATCCACCTCATCCTTCCCTTTACTATTAGAGTTTGCAGCTCCTTGAAACGTTTCATTTATTTTCGATTTTACAGTAAAACTTTACCATTCTTTAATAGAATAAATTACTTGATCACTTATTTTTCAAAATGTAGCCATTAAAGTATTTGTTCTGTAGCGCAGTCCAATACCAGTAAATCAGATTAAAATTAAAAAAACGTCCGAAAACGTGTCATTCCACGTTTTCGGACGCTTTTGATTTAAGCTGGTTTCATTTAGGAACACTTCAAGTCTTCACAAACTTATTCTTCGCATACACATACGTAACCGCGAGCGCCGCTACAAGAACCGTTCCTTTTATAATATCAAAGGCGTAATACGGCAGGTTCTGGATGGTCAGGCCGTTCAGCAGGATGCCGATGACGGCTGCGCCGAAGAACGTGCCAAGGGCATTCGGCTTGCCGGCGCCGAGCACCGAATAGCCGACAAATACCGCCGCCACCGCTTCCATCAGGAGCGGCGCACCGGCGTCGATCTGGCCTGAGCCGACACGTGCCGTAAAGAGGATGCCTGCCATCGAAGCAAAGACACCGGAGACGATATACGCCCAGGTCTTCACTCTTTTCACATTGACACCCGACAGCGTCGCCGCTTCCGCATTGCCGCCGGTCATATAGAGAATCCGTCCCCAGCGCGTATGGCTCAGAATTACATACGAAGCAAGCACCATGACGACCATGATCCAGACTGGCACCGGCAGACCCAGCATCTGGCCTTGGCCGATCCAAAGAAACGCTTCGGATAATTGACCGGGAGCCGTGCCGCCGGAAGTGAGCGGCATATTGTTGTAGATCGAATAGCCTTCCGTATACGTGCGGTGGAGGCCCGCAACGATATACATCATGCTTAGCGTCGCCAGCAGATCGGGTATTCCGATGACATTAATGAGGAGACTGTTGACCAGCCCGACTGCAACCCCGATCAAGAGCGGCAACAGCAGCACAAGCCACAGCGGCATGTCGTACCACACCATCAAAGACGCCGTAACGACCGTCGACAGGGACATCGTCGAGCCGACTGACAGATCAAAGCCGTCGACCACGAGTGTAAATGTGACACCGAGCGCCAGCAGCGTGACGATTGAAATCGACCGGAGGATGTCCGCGAAGTTGCCGTAGGTGAAGAAAGCGTCGCTGAGGCTGCTGAAATACAGGATGATTGCAATCAGCAGGATGATGGCGCCGTATTTAAACAGAAACTGGATCGCATTTTCTTTCAGTGAGTTGTTCGTTTTTGATAGTTTCTTCTTTTCCACCGCTTGCATACAGCAATATCCTTTCCTGGGTCGCTTCTTGACGTGATAATTCCTTCACGATCTGACCGTCGTACATTACCAGAATGCGGTCGGAGATACCGATCGCTTCATGGATTTCACTGGAGAAATAAAGGCAGCCCTTGCCGCTTCCGGCCAGTTTCCGGATCAGTTTGAAAATATCGACCTTAGCGCCGATATCAACGCCTTTTGTCGGTTCATCGAATAAATACAGCAGCGAGTCGAGGCTCATCCATTTGCCGATGGCCACTTTCTGCTGGTTGCCGCCGCTCAAGTGGACGAGCGGCGTTTCAGTGCTGCCGGTCTTGATGTTCAATTTATCGATTATTTCTTGTGCAAAATCGTTTTCCGCTGGTTTATTCATGAACAGTCCTTTGGAAAATTTCCGGAGATTTGGAAACGAAGCATTGGCCCGGAGCGAATCATGGACGAATAGTCCTTCTTTTCGCCGCTCTTCAGGAATCAGTGCCATCCCGGCACGGATTGCGTCTCCCGGATGGTTGATGCGCATTTTCCTGCCGGCGATTTCGATAGTGCCGCTGACTGTTTTTTCTGCCCCGAAAAGCGCTTTGGCAAGTTCCGTCTTGCCCGCACCGACCAGTCCGACGATGCCGACAATTTCACCGGCTTTCACTGCAAATGAAACATCCCGCAGTTTTTGGCCGTCTGACAACCCCTGAATTTCCAATAAATTATCGCCCACCGGATGCAACTCTTCCTCCAGTTCATGGCTCAGTGCTGCACCCAGCATCGCTTCGATAATTTCTTCCTGATCTGACTCTTCCGTTACGAAAGTGTTGACCCTTTTTCCTTCACGCATCACGGTGATGCGGTCGCTGATCTCAAAAACTTCCTGCAGCCGATGGGAAATGAAAATGCAGCCGACGCCTTCACTGCTCAAGCGGCGGATGACCGAGAACAATTTATCCGATTCCGTCAGCGACAGAGGAGCTGTCGGTTCGTCGAAGATGATGATTTTTGCAGAGTGCACCAATGCCCGGGCGATCAGCACAAGCTGTTTTTCCGCGAGCGTCAGCGTGCCCGCTTTACGCGACACCGAAATGTCTTCCGACTGAAGCTTGGCCAGTGCCGCTTTTGCCTGTTTATTGATGTTCTGCCGTGACAGCAGGAAACTGCCGCCGCCAGCGAAGCTGTCCAGCAGGATATTTTCCGCCACTGTCAGTTCCGCGACGATGGCGGTGTCGACTTCCTGGTAGACGCAGTAGATGCCGTGTTCTTTCGCCTGTTTTGGTGAACGCAGCGAAACGACTTCTCCGTCAAGCCTGATTTCGCCGCTGTCCTGGCCGTAAACACCTGACAGGATCTTGATCATCGTGCTTTTGCCTGCACCATTGACTCCAAGCAATGCAAGAACCTCACCTTGCGTGAGAGTCAGCTCCCCGTTTTCCAGTGCAGTCACATAGCCGAAGCGCTTGCCGATTGCTTTCATTTCCAATAATTGCGTCATCACTGCCGTCCTCCTTTCTGCGAAAAGAGCCGCCCTTTTGCGGGACGGCTCCATTTTTATCCCGTATTAACGGTCAGTAAGACT
>NZ_JRGN01000052.1 GCF_000775575.1 Planococcus sp. CAU13 | reverse complement strand
GTTTTCCGCACCTCAGCAGCCAATTTCCGCACCTCAATCTCTCACGCAAACTTTTATGGATTTTATTAACAACCTAAAATGCCTTCAAAAAAGCTGTCCGCACCTTACTCGCGGACAGCTTTCTTTATTTCTTATAATGCCTTCATTGCAGCAATGATCAGCATAACCCAGCCAGCGATGAACGCGACGCCGCCAATTGGCGTGATGGCGCCGAGTATGCTGATGCCGGTCAGGCTCAGCACATACAGGCTGCCGGAGAAAATGATGATGCCGGCAAGCATCAGATAGCCTGCCCAGCTGAGTGACCCAAGTGAACCGATCAGCGTCGAGCTCATCAGAATACCTACGATGATCAGCCCGATGGAATGGAACATCTGGTATTGGACGGCCGTTTGCCATGTGTCCAGGTATTTATCGGCGACGCGCCCTTCAAGCATGTGCGCGCCGAATGCACCGAAAGCAACGCTGAGTAACGCGTTGACAGCTCCGGCAATCAAGAAAAATTGCATGGTCTATTCCTCTTTCCCTTTAAAATTCAAACAGTGAATCGCCGTTTGCACCGTCTTCTTCCAGCTTTTTCTCTGAAAGCACAGGCTGCGGCGCGGGGGATGCAGACAGCGGAATCGCGCGAGGCGCACGGGCACCCGGCTGCTGTTCACCTTCCAGCACCAGATCACAGAGTGCCCGGATGGCAGCCAGTGATTCGCGCATTTTCGCGGGATCCCCCGTACGCGCCAAGCGGGTATGCTTTTCGATTTCAGCAATCACCCGTTCATGTCCAACAGTCATCAAAAATCCCCCTTTCGTTTACCTCTCGTCCCTTAGTTTAACATGCCCTCACAGGCACCGTCAGTCCAAACAGAAATCAATCGGCGCTTCTCCGCGCTTCTGTAACAGGCTGTTCACTTTTGAATAAGGCTTGCTGCCGAAAAATCCGCGGCTCGCGCTCAGCGGACTCGGGTGCGGCGCTTCAATGACATCGTGCCGCTCCAGATTGATCAGTCCTTTTTTCATTTGGGCCGGTTTGCCCCATAACACAAAAATAACCGGCTCTTCCCGTTCAGAAAGTTTGCGGATAACTTCGTCCGTAAATGTTTCCCAGCCTTTATTGCGGTGTGAATTGGCTTCTCCCTGACGCACAGTCAAAACAGTATTGAGCATCATGACGCCCTGATCCGCCCATTTGGTCAATGTGCCGTGACCCAGAATTTCACAGCCAATGTCTTCCTTCATTTCCTTGAACATATTGCGCAGGCTCGGCGGAATCTTTACGCCTGGCTTGACGGAAAAGCTCAGACCGTGCGCCTGCCCCGGTCCATGGTAAGGGTCCTGTCCAAGAATGACCACTTTGACATCGTTATAGGCGGTATGTTCAAAAGCTGACCAGATTTCATCTTTCGGAGGATACACGGTTTCTATAGCGTACTGCTCTTTCAGAAATTCACGCAGTTTCAAATAATAAGGTTTGCCGAATTCTTCGCCGACCACTTCCTGCCAGTCGTTGGAGAAAATTTTCTTTGTCATCCCGACCACTCCTTAATCTTTAAACTCTACCGTTACATCATAGTCGACCAGCTGGAACATTTCCTCAACGGAGCGTGCCGCATTTCGCTCGGCCAATTCCAGCACACCCTGCCCCCGCGTTTCTTCCAGCATCATCTGACTGGCTTCATCCGCCAGTTCAAAGGCTTCCGGAAATTCCCGGCCGCCGCTCAGCAGTCCTTCATTGGAGTAAATCTCCACTTTGTCCATAAACAATTCCGGACCTCCGAGGAAATCGGCTTTCGGCAAGATAAGCGTCGCTGTTTTCGCTTCTTCATCGACTTCGATGTCTTCTTCCGTGATTTCAGAAAAATCGATGCCCGCCCGGACTGAGCCCGGAACCACGATCAGGAGCTCCCGTTTCGTGCCCGGCAGGTCGATGCCGATGTCTTTGCCGAATACTTTATTGTCTTCACGTTTGATGATGACTTTTGAATAGGCTTCCGCCGTCGATAATTCATTCAAATCCTGCATGCGCTCGAGGAAAGCACTTTTGCTTTCGGTTGCCGTGCTGCCCTGCTGCAGCATCCACCAGGTTCCGAGCGGCAAAGCAACAAGCAGCAGCATTGCCACGACGATCAATACAAGAAATGAATTGCGGAAGACGCCCATCATCACTTTCAGCGATTTCCAGAACCCGGATTCCTCGGTTCCCTGTCTGCCTTTTACTTCTTCCAATAAACGCTCGATTTCCGTCAGTTTCGGATCCTTCGCCAATTGACATCCCTCTTTCTATTTTTTTCATCGAATTTACGTGGTACGATATTTTATAAAGGAGCGATGCCCATGGCTGACTGGCTGGCAAAAATCAAAGCCGTTTCATCAACAAAAGGCGACAGTGCTCCCGAAAGCGCAAAACGCGCCGGAGTCGGCTGTCTGGCTGGTATAATTGCAATTGCTACCATTCTAACATTTCTTATCGCATTTGGTCTTTTCAGAAGCAGCCATTGGGTTATGGCAAGTTTCGCGCTAATATTCGCACTGATCGGCGCACTCACTTCAGTTCTTCTTCTGTGGCCTCAAAAGTCCTCTAGATTGTAAATGCAGGTCGTTTTGATAAAATAAAGGATAGTAAATATTCTATCCATATAAAGGAGATTTCTTATGTCACTCAAAAAAACCCTTACTATAGCAGGATCAGATACATCCGGCGGCGCCGGCATCCAGGCAGACCTTAAAACTTTCCAGGAGCACGGCACGTATGGCATGAACGCGCTGACGGTCATCGTTACGATGGATCCGAATAACAATTGGAGCCACGGAGTCCACCCGATTCCGGTTGATACTGTGAAGACACAAATGACGACCGCCTTTTCAACAGGCATTGATGCATTGAAGACGGGCATGCTGCCGACAGCGGAAATCATTCAGGCGGCCGGCGAAGCGATTGCTGCTTCCGGCATCAAAGATGTGGTGATCGACCCGGTCATGGCGTGCAAAGGGGAAGCTGAAGTCATGTTCCCGGAAAACGTTGATGCCATGATCAAGTATTTATTGCCGCACGCGAAAATTATAACCCCGAACCTTGTCGAAGCGGGAGAGCTGTCACGCCTCGGACGCATTTACACGGTGGAAGAGATGCAGGCTGCCGCTGAAAAGATCCATGCAAGCGGAGCTAAATTTGTCGTCATCAAAGGCGGCAAGCAATTGAAACATGAAAAAGCGGCGGACCTTTTGTATGATGGCGAAAAGCATTACCTGCTGACTGCTCCGAAAACGGAAACCAACTACAACCACGGAGCCGGCTGCACATTTGCCGCTGCCATCACGGCCAACATCGCAAACGGCCAGTCTGTAAAAGACGCTGTTTACAACGCGAAGATTTTTGTATCGGCTGCCATTGAGCACGGCTGGAAACTGAACCAGTACGTCGGTCCGGTCATGCACGGCGCCGCCAATAAATTCCCTAAACAGGAAGTGGAAGTAGTGGAACTGTAATTTCATCCAATGCTTGAATAAGAAAAGAGGACGCATTTTCCGCGTCCTCTTTTTTTATTGCTGCAATTTTTTCTTCATGAACACCTGCACTATATTTTTCTCGAATCCCAAACCCTTCAGAGCTTGATAAGTTACTGCACTAGCGGAAACCGGTACATTGACCGCCGTCCGGCTGATGGCATCTTCGAAGTTTCCAAAGACGCTATTCAGCAGCAGCCTTGTGACTGCTTCCCGCTCCTCTGCGTCCGGCGCAGTTTCCAATTGATACAATAAGTGCGGGAATGCTTTCCGTGTTCATCGTCCATTTTTCGGAACAATGCGTACCCGATCGCTGCATCTTCTTCACCGAATGCGATCAGGCCTTCCCCATCACGGACACTTTGCCATTGCGTCTGCCAGGGAAAATCGCCGCGGTAGAACGGCAAAGAACCAATTTCTTCCGGATCTTCCTGCTGAATTTTATATGGCGCTGAAACACCTGACTCCTTCTTCTCCACTTCCCCGTCCAATTTCATGAATTGAAGTTCATCCACTATTTCATAGCCAAGCTTCTCATATAATGCAATAGCTTTCTCATTACTTGAAATTGCTTCGAGCGTAGCCGTTTCAACATCCTGCTCTTTCAATATTTCCAGCGTCTTTTCCATCAGCTTCATGCCGACCCCTTTTTTCCGCCAGGCCGCTGCAACGCCAGTGCCGCCGTTCCAGCCGATTTTCCTGCCGCCCGAGTGCCTGATCCCGTTCAGCACCAGACCGACAGGCTGTTCGCCGTCAAAGGCAATCACTGACAAATCTCTCGACAACTCTTCCTGCTTCAGCCGTTTTTTGAATGCCTCCGGCGTGGTCGTCATATTGAAATGATATCCTTCAAATCCTTTATTCCATGCTTCCACTGCCTGTTCAATCGTACAGTCTGCTAATCTTCTGATTTGAATCATCTTTATTTCCCCTTTGCTCCAAGTGTTTGCATTATTTTTATTCGCTGCCAGTTCCATAAATCCCTGCAAAAGCTGAAGAACTAACTTGTTTAACAAAGTAGTTGACTCCTGTTTTTTTACATGCTATATTGTATTACAACCTAGCTGAGTATTACTCGAGTAACTTGTTATGCAATGTAGTTGAAAGGAGTGAAGCAATGTCATCCAGCCAAATGCTTAAAGGAATTCTCGATGGATGTTTGCTGGCCATCATCCAAAAAGGCGAAACCTACGGCTATGAAATGATTGAAAAGCTGGAGCTTTACGGATTCCGCATGGTCAGTGAAGGCAGCATCTATCCTGTCCTGCTCCGCCTGCAAAAAGAAGGATTCGTGAAATCGGTCATGAAGGAATCGCCGAGCGGGCCGAAACGGAAATATTACACACTCACTCCTGCAGGAGAACAGGAGTACCTGGAATTCAAGGAACGCTGGGACAGTTTGTCCCATTCAGTGAACCGACTTGTGAAGGAGGAAAAATAATGGTTTTGTCAAAAGACAGTCAGGAATTCATTGCCAATCTGAAATTGTATTTGATGACTTCCGGAAAAAAAGACAGCGAGATCAAAGAAATTGCAGAGGAACTGCGGGGACATCTCGAAGATGCGGAAAGCCGCGGCAAAAGTTTGGCTACCGTAACGGGAGGTTCGCCTGAAGCTTACATGAAAAATATAAGCAGTGAAATGGCAACTGATTTCTACGGCCTTATCAAGCTTATGCCAATGTTCATCCTTCTGGTGATCGCCTATTTTATAACAGGTTCTGCCGTCAGAGGAGACCTGAGTTTCTCGTTATTGAAACTGATTGCTTTTCCATTGATCGGAGGGGCAAGCATCGGCGCATATATTTTCGCGTTCCGGAAGATGGCATCGAAGAAATGGTCGAAGAAAAAGGAATTTACCATCTTCGTCAGTATTCAACTGATTACAGTGGGACTGATGTCTGCGGTACTGTTGCTTGATATCTTCTATTTCGAGCCGTTCTACACACCATCCAGAGAAGTGATGTGGATCATCGCCGCTATAGGGGTCATCATTTTCATCATCGGTGCCATCTGGTCAAAAACATGGATTACAGTCATCCTTCCTCTGTTTCTGTTTGGTCCTGATTTTATCATGAGTTTCATGCAAGTCGATGAAATGACAGGTTTATATGTAAATATGGGTGTCTTCGTCGGCGGTTTCATCCTTTTTATGTTGTACTTATTAATCCAGAACAAAAAACAAAACCCTCATCATTCATGAGGGTTTTGTTTTATTTTTCAGTTTCCGTCATTTCTTTTGCTTTCAGCCGCACCATTCCTTCACGCAGTTGTTCGCGGTTCCATTCAACCACAGAATCTTTCGCCGCAGCTATGCGCTTCTTTTTGACTTTCGGGTTTTTGGAGCGCAAATAGCCCTCCATCATCAGTGACACAGCGAAGATCCCCAAAGCAATAAAGAGAACCGGGGCAAGCGGAAGCCACGGAGCGCCCTGCAGATAACGGAACGTCGAACCAAATAATCCTGCCCATTCATAGGAAATCGACATCGGCGGATCGCCGAACATCGGATCGTAACTGACTTTTGTACCTCCGAGGAACAGATTCAGCAGCCCCAGATGGGCAAAAACGATAAACGTTTCCATCACCTGCTGACCGTAAAGCACCGCAATCTTTTCGCGCATCTGCGGATACAGATGCTTGCGAATAATACGGAAACGTCCGGCACCGAGCGTTTTCGCAGCCAGTATAAATTCCTTGTCCCGCAACAGGGCAGCTTCATTGGCGATCAAAACCGCCACAATCGGAACCGTCAAGAGCGCCATGATAACCACCTGCACACCGATGCGTTCCCAGATCGTCGTTGTAAATCCGTCCTGCGGCATCCACAGGACTGGCGTCAGCACAAACGCCGCAAATAATGTCAGCGGAATGTAATGCATCGAATCGGCAAGACTCGAAATCCATTTCCGGTGTTTATCGAGATACGTGCCGAGGATATAGCCAAGCGGCACCGCAATCAGCATCCGCAAAACACCTACCGCAAGCGCCGCAAGAATCGTGTATTTCGCACCGAGCATCAATTTGCCGAGCATGTCATAGCCATACTGGTCAGAACCGAGCGGAAATTGCCAATTCGGCGAAATCGGCGCACCTTCCACTGCCCTTCCGCCTTCCATTATGTAATAAACCTGACGGGGGACATTTCCCCAAATCCATTCATAGACGAAACTGCCGGCAAGAAAAAAGGCGAGAATGCTGAAGCCGATGACGAAATAAGGCTGTTTCCACATTTACACCGCCTCCTTTCCGCGCAGCCGGCGCACAAAATACCATTCGCCGAAACTGTAGAGGAAAAACATCGGCAGGAAAAAGCTGAAGACGGCGACAAGAAAGGCCAGTGGATACATATTGTCACTCAGGAACAGCATGATTCCCGGCAAATTAAACATCAATTCCAGGACAAACAGGTTCGACAGCATGAACCACATCGTCTTTTTGGATTGGAAAAAAACACTGATGACAGCGTTTCGGAACATATGCACAAGCACGATATAAACTTTTGAAAACCCCAGTGCCCGTGCAAGGTCCACATACATCTGCCGTTCTTCTTCCTGAAAAGTCAGCATCGCAAGCCGGTACAGCTCAATGGTCGGCAGTATCGCCAAACACAGCACTGGCAGCCAATAAATGCGGTCGTCTCCAATCGCCGCAATTTTTGAAATCAGGACGCCTGTTTGTTTAAAGAACATAACGACCGCCAGTTGTGCCAGCATGATGATCAGAAGGTCCGGAATTGATTCTAGAAAATAAAGTGCCATTTTCACCCGTTCCCGCGCTCTGTCCGACAGCAGCATTGTAACGATAGTCAGAATCAGCGACACGGCCACAGCCAGAAGCAGTGCGAGAAACAGAATTACGAGCGAGTAAATTATGTACTCAAAGATATTAGGAAATAATGGGACGAACTGCTGGATCCTGTTATTGAAAAATGCGATTTCACCCAGTGGCCATAATTCCTGCAAGCTAGCTCCGATCGAGTCGAAATAGACTCGCCATCTCCACTCTCCCACCAGCCATCCGGTAATTAACAGGGGCAGGCTGCTCGCAAGAATAATCCCTGCGACTGCTATAAAAAAATTCAATATTAACTTCATATGCCCCATCCTCTTTGTTGGAAAATTCTCTCTTGGCCTATTTTATCATTATTTCGGGACCCGCAAAGCTTGTTAATCGCAATCTTTGTATTTTTTCCCTATACTGATAAGATACGATTCGTTTGAGGAGGATTTTACCGTGGAATTAGTCGAAGTGAAGAAATTGCAGGTCCAATTGGATGCATTCGCCGGGAAAGATGTTTATCTTCACCTGGAAACCACGAATGGGTCCTATGCCAGCCATTTCAATGAAGCATTTTTTAACGCCGGAGCTTTCATCCGCAATGTGGTGATCAATTATGAATTGGGCAAAGTGGTCGGCGACAGCCCGCACCGTGTCGGCTTAAAGCTGCCGCATGGCTGGGTTTACGCGCAAGGCATCACCCATTATGAAATGGACGATCATGGCCGCTTATTGCTTGCGGGCCATGACGGAACAGGAAAACTGGCGGTGGCGCTGCAGATCAGCGAAACACCATTCAGTTATTAAGGGGGAGTAAAAATGACGATACCAAAAGAACGGCATGTACTGGTCGTGTTCCCTCACCCGGACGATGAAGCGTTCGGTGTGTCCGGTACAATGACCACTCATATCAAACAAGGGACGCCGGTTACATATGCCTGCCTGACACTGGGTGAAATGGGCAGAAATTTAGGCAACCCGCCATTTGCAACACGCGAGTCACTGCCTGAAATCCGCAAAAAAGAGTTGATCGCTTCCGCTGAAGCAATCGGCCTGACTGATCTCCGGATGATGGGGCTGCGCGATAAAACGATAGAATTTGAAGATGATGAGAAAATGGTCGGTATGATGACTTCTTTAATAGAAGAACTCGATCCTTCACTCATCATTACGTTCTATCCGAAATTCGCTGTCCACCCGGACCATGAAGCGACAGCCCGCGCGGTAGTGCGTGCGGTGCGGCGGATGGAAAATCGTCCGAAACTGCACTGCGTCGCTTTCGCCAATAATACGCTTGATGTGCTTGGAAGCCCGGATATTGTCCATGACATTACACCTGTCCGGGACAATAAAATGGCTTCCATGAAAGCGCACATTTCCCAGACCGCCTGGATGCTTGCAGAAATGGAGCATAAACTGGCACAGGGCGACCCTGAAACTGAAAACTGGCTGACGAAAGAACGCTTCTATAACTACCGCTGGGAAGATGATTTTGAAGAAACATTCTAAAAGTTGAGCGCCCCTATTATCTTAATTGAAAATAGGGGTGTTTTTTGTTCCGTTTTCAGATAATATTAACTATATTACTGGCAGTATTCTTTGGGGGAAGATGCTGTATAATAAGTAATCAGAATGTGTATTTATGCACAAAGAAAAGGGGAAAAAAGATGAATAAGAAAAAGTTTTCTGCATCGACATGGCTCTTATTTTTAATTCCATCATTATTGGGCATCCTGCTGTTCCTGACTCCGATTCCCATACCAAATGCTGAGACAGGCGAAACCGAATGGATGGTTACCGTTGCTGTACTCGCGAACTGGCTGGCTGGGAATATCGAATCTGTCGTTCCGTGGATCATGCTCGCCATTTTAACGATCGCCGCTATCGGATCATTGGTGTACATAACGAAAAAGCCAAACAAAAGCGACGATGTTCCGTTTTTCGATAAACTGTTCAACGTCAGTCTGTTCTGGACGATTACACGTGTTCTCGCTGCCGTTTTCGCTTTTATGGTTCTCTTCCAGGTAGGACCGGAAGCGGTTTGGAACGAAAATACAGGCGGCCTCCTTCTTTCAGGTGACGGATTATTGTCCTTCCTGTTCACGATTTTCCTGTTTGCGGGTCTCCTGCTGCCTTTACTCATGAATTTCGGACTTCTTGAATTTTTCAGTTCTCTAATGGTGAAAATCATGCGTCCCCTGTTCCGCCTTCCTGGCCGCTCTTCAGTGGATGCACTGGCTTCATGGGTCGGTGATGGAACTATCGGCGTGCTTTTGACAAGCAAGCAATACGAAGACAATAAATATACACAGCGTGAAGCTGCAATCATCGGGACGACGTTCTCCGTCGTATCGATTACATTCGCCATCGTGGTAATAACTGAAGTTGACTTAGGAGGTTACTTCCTCCCTTACTATGGTACTGTAATTCTTGCTGGTATAATTCTGGCTTTGATCATGCCGCGTATTTATCCTTTAGCGCAAAAGCCAACCACGTATATGGACGGCAGTTCACAGGAATCGCAATCAGAAGAGGTTCCGAAAGGATATAATGCAGCTTCTCACGGTCTGGAACTCGCTCTTCAAAAAGCGAACCGCAACCGTTCAGTAACAGAGTTCTTCAAAGACGGATTCAAAAACGTCCTGGATATGTGGATCGGTGTTGCACCGGTTGTAATGGCGTTCGGGACGATCGCTTTGATTCTTGCCGAATATACACAAATCTTCGCGATTCTTGGTACACCTTTTGTGCCATACCTGAACCTGCTTGGCATTCCAGAAGCAGCGGATGCGGCCCAATTGATGGTCATCGGCTTTGCAGATATGTTCCTTCCGGCTATTCTTGGTGCTGGACTTGAATCCGAGATGACACGTTTCGTCGTTGCCACAATGTCCGTCACTCAGCTGATTTATCTTTCCGAAGTCGGCGGCATCCTTCTTGGATCGAAAATCCCGGTCAACATTTTCGACCTGATCGTTATTTTCCTTCTCCGCACAATCATCGCATTGCCGATCATTGCCGGAGTTGCACATCTTCTATTCTAATAAAAGAGAAAATGCCATCCGCGGTTGCGGATGGCATTTTGTATGTCGCTTTTCTTTCTCAAGCATTTTGAAGTTTTGCCTTTAGTTTTTCCAGCATATCAGCTGTCATGGCATCAAGATCATATTCTGCCTTAAAGCCCCATTCCTTTTTCGCAGCTGCTGCATCAATGCTGTCCGGCCAGCTGTCGGCGATTGCCTGGCGAACCGGGTCCACATCGTAAGCCATTTGGAAATTTGGAATATGCTTGCGGATTGAAGCCGCAATCTGCTCTGGTTCAAAGCTCATGGCCGTCACGTTGAAAGCATTGCGGTGTTCAAGTTTAGCGGAATCCGCTTCCATCAGATCCACGATTGCCTGAAGCGCGTCCGGCATATACATCATATCCATATAAGTCCCTTGATCGATATAGGATGTGTAGCTTCCCTGCTCCAATGCTTTATAGTAAATATCAACCGCATAATCCGTCGTGCCCCCGCCGGGCTGTGCCACATAGGAAATCAACCCAGGGAAACGGACGCCGCGCGTATCTACGCCGAATTTCTGCCAGTAATAATCGCAAAGCAGTTCACCCGCGACTTTATTGACTCCGTACATGGTCGTCGGGCGCTGCAGGGTGTCCTGCGGAGTATTCGTCTTCGGTGTCGATGGACCAAAAGCTCCGATTGAACTCGGTGTGAAAAACTGCATACCCAGTTCGCGGGACGCTTCAAGTGCATTGACAAGGCCGCCCATATTCAAATTCCATGCAAGCAGCGGTTTTTCTTCTGCAGTGGCAGACAGCAGCGCCGCCATATGCATCATCGTATCTGCGCCGAAATCTTTCGCCAGCTCATGCATTTTTTTCGCATCCGTGACATCCAGAATTTCAAATGGTCCACTCGTATCTTCTGACGGGCGGATATCTGTTGCCAGCACATTGTCAGCGCCGTAAATCCCCCGAAGTTTGCCGGTAAGTTCAGAACCGATCTGCCCCAAAGCACCGGTGATCATAATGCGTTTCATTTTATAAACTCCTCTCGAATAAAACATATGTCCTCTGTAAAAACACAAAAAAGTAAACTAAAACATTGATATGACAGCGTTTCCTATATCGACATTATAAGTTGTTCTCTTTGAAAACACAATGACTTTCAAAATGGGTGCAGTCTGCAAGTTTTGATATACTGGTAGAAAGCCTTTCTGAATTTGAAATGGCCATTCCGGTTCTTATGGAGGTTGACTATGAATATTCTGCGGATGCTGCCGATTTTTTTCATTGGGATGGCTGTCACGGCCCTTCTGTTGTCCTATAACATACCGAGTTGGCTTGTGTTTCTCATTGTCATCACTTTTTACCTGGTGGCAATGGCATTGCCGAACATTTATATCGTTTACTATTCCAATTCGCTTCGTGGTATTGAACGCTACATCAAACGCAATCGCCATAAAGCGATTTTCTCTTTTCCTTTCGCGCTCGGTCACGGAAATGATGAAGACGTTGAAAACGCCATTAACCGGATACTCGAATCACATAAACAGCCCGAGATGCAGGCCGCTTACCGGACACTGCTGGCAATACACCGGGGCCTCCCCCATATTGCAGTGCAGCATGCAGAGACGATTGAACGCGACCCTATGCGAAGTTATTATCTTGCATACGCCGCTGCAGCCGCCGGTGATTTCCAGCGGGCAGAAGCTTTGAATGAACACATCAGCGAACCGTGGATGAATTATTCCATTAAGGCAATGATCGCCCATGAAAAGAATGATTCCAGCTTCCGGTCTTTGGCGGACAAAAGTGTGGAGGCTGCCCGCGGTGTGCAAAAATATACGCTGCTGAAAAGTTTCAGCCGCATGACTGGAACAGGTCCAGCCTAAAAATCGCTCCGACGGCAGTGGCCGTCGGAGCGATTTATGTTACTTGATGATACCAAGCTCTTTGCCGACTTTTTCATAAGTGGCGATTGCCTGATCCAGCATTTCTTTTGTATGGGCAGCAGTTGGCATATTGCGTACGCGCCCTGTGCCTTTTGGAACTGTCGGGAAGACGATCGATTTTGCGTAGACGCCTTCTTCAAACAGGCGTTTCGAAAATTCCTGTGCCGCTTTTTCTTCGCCAATGATGCATGGAGTGATCGGTGTCTCTGATTCTCCAATATCAAAGCCTAAGTCTTTCAGGCCTTTTTTCAGGTAATCTCCGTTTTCCCAAAGCTTATCATGTAATTCTGTTGAATCGATGATCATCTGGACCGCTGCAGTAATTGCCGCAACATCTCCCGGTGTAACCGCTGTGGAGAACAGGAACGGACGCGAACGGACTTTCAGCCAGTCGATGAGATTTTGCTTGCCGGCTACATAACCGCCGACAACGCCGACCGCTTTCGAAAGTGTCCCCATTTGCATATCGACTTCTTTTTCAAGGCCGAAATGTTTCACGGTTCCTTTACCTTTACCGGTAACGCCTGAACCGTGTGCATCGTCGACATACGTGATCAAGTCGAATTCTTTTGCGATTTCAACGATTTCCGGAAGTTTTGCTATGTCGCCGTCCATCGAGAAGACGCCGTCCGTGATGACCATTACTTTATTGTACAAGCCTGATTCAGTCGCTTCTTTCGCTTTTGCGCGAAGGTCTTCCATATCAGAGTGCTTATAGGCGATGATTTTCGCTTTTGACAGGCGGCAGCCGTCGATGATGGAGGCGTGGTTCAGCTGATCCGACAGAATTGCATCATTCTTGTCCATGACAGCGGAAATTGCCGCCATGTTGCAGTTAAAGCCTGATTGATAAGACAAAGCCGCTTCAGTGCCTTTGAATTCAGCCAGTTTTTCTTCAAGTTTCACATGAAGATCGAGTGTACCGTTGATTGTGCGGACTGCACCGGCGCCGACACCGTATTTATCGATCGCATCTTTGGCGATTTTTTTCAGGTCCTCGTTCGTCGCAAGCCCCAGATAGTTGTTGGAAGACAAGTTGATCAGGTCTTTTCCGCGCACCTGGATGATTGGTCCGTTGGGTCCTTCTACCGGATCGATTTCATTATATAAACCTTGCTCTTTCAATTCGTCTAGGTTTTCGTTCAGGAAAGCATCTAATTTTTTTGACAATGGAATCTTCCTTTCATTTACGTAATTGCTCTACATTCCTATCATAACGCAATTTCGTACAAAAAGAAAAAAGCGGGCCGCGGCCCGCTTTTCATCAG
>NZ_JRGN01000055.1 GCF_000775575.1 Planococcus sp. CAU13 | reverse complement strand
TCCCCCTGTGAGAGTAGGACGTCGCTGGGCTATTCTATGTTTTATTTTTGTTCCGAGATTATTTTGCCTTGCTTCCATAGCTCAGCAGGTAGAGTGCTTCCATGGTAAGGAAGAGGTCACCGGTTCGAACCCGGTTGGAAGCTTTCCTTTATAAAAGTTTCTTTATATCGGTTATATTATTCTGGCCCCTTGGTCAAGCGGTTAAGACACCG
>NZ_JRGN01000118.1 GCF_000775575.1 Planococcus sp. CAU13 | reverse complement strand
GATTATATCGTCGTTCGCAAGGTAGATATCATCGTTCAGCGAATTATATCGGCGTTCAAAAATCTATATCGTCGTTAAGTGTTTTCTCCAACAAAAAAACCGCCAAAAACGGCAGCCGGCAATCAGATTATTCTTTTATCCTGTATTGCCGGGATTTATGGTCCCCGGATATGAAAAAATCATATTGCACCAATATTCTCCGTGCAGCAGCTGGCGAGTCCAGCAGGCAAAAAGAACGAAAGTCTTTATTCGTGATACTCGTATCGATAAAGGTAAGGTATTCCTGTAACGCAAGATGGTGGGCTGTGGCATCTTTATACTGGCAGTCGTGACAGATCCAGCTTCTCTTATCCCGTACCATAAGATAATCCTTGCATTCCGGGCACAGAACGCCTCTGCGCAGCTCAGCGGAATTGATGAAGTAAGTCTGACAAAGAGGCTTTCTCCTGTAGGGAGTGTGATTCTTCTCGATCAACTTTCTAATTTTATTGATATTTAAAGGTGCGGTATCTGAAGGAAACGATCGAAGGATCTCGTACAGATACCCGTTCATCTGATAGGTTTTGCACACTGGCGCGCCAGTCGGCTTGGATTGAAACATACAATTGGCAGACGTATAAATGATAAGGCCTTTTACAGGAAGAGGAAGATTTCTCTCTTCGAACCACTCAGTCAAAAAAAGTATATTTTTGTTCAACTGATAAACCGGATTCTCCAGTATCAGGCGTTCTCCTTTTGAATTCAGCCGAATAAATTCATCGGTCTCATTATTGAAATGCAGATCATCGCTGACATTTTTTGAATCCAATATGATGATGCCTTTCTCCGTAATGACGATGCCGTCGAACTGTGTAATCCAGCCTTCCATTTTCAGTCCGATATTCCACAACACCGTAAATTTACAATCTGGACGAAACTCGATAAATTTCTTTTGCATTCTTTCCTCCCCACGTTCACCGGCAGTCTTCCGGTGGAGCTGGTTTTCAAGGTAAGGCCTTTGAGGATGGTTCTCCGGCAGCCTGCTGATGAAATGCATAATCGCCTGCGCCGCTGGCAAAAGTTCAATTTTTTCCTTTATCATGGTCACCCCTAATCTCAATGTAAATGAATTATAGCATTGTGGAGAATAAATTAATAAACAATTCTAACAATTTTTTCGGGGTACTTTTAAGGTTCTTGTTTTTTCGCTTTTCGCCTGCGAAAAGCAT
>NZ_JRGN01000150.1 GCF_000775575.1 Planococcus sp. CAU13 | reverse complement strand
CCGAAGAGTTGGGCCGCTGGAGTCTGGACAGTACAAAGAATGCTCCAGCCAATTGATGGCTGGGGCATTTTTGTGAAATGGTAGAATAGAAGGAAAGATTTGCAGGAGGCGGGCGTAATGAAAAATGTGAAGCTGGCGATTTGGGTGTTGGATGTGGACGTTGAAAAGACGCTCCATTTTAATCAGAACAAATTGGAAGTGTGTGATTGCCTTTATTGCCAAAATTTTTCCGCCGTGATTCAGCAGAAGCATCCGCTGCTCCGGGAGAAGCTCCTGGAACTGGGTATCGAAGCGGCGACGCCGAATCATGTTTCATATTTCCCGGGAAATAAAGACGGTCAGCAGTTGGCAATCGGTAATTATCAATTTTCCGGGACGTTGCTGGAAGGCAAGTGGAGCACGATGGAGGACTGGAATGCCGGGAACACCGCTGAAGTGGACGGGATGCAGATTGGACTTTCAAAAGAGATGGAATTGTTGCCGGATAATTTTCCGGAGCCGGTCATTCAGGTGAATTTTGAGTTTTCGATGCCGTGGGTGCTGGAGGAGGATCCGGAAGAAAGCCAGTGATGACAGTTGGCAGGGCGTCCGCCATTTTTTATTCGCATAAAATTTCATAATTCTTGTTCACCTTCTCCCGGGTTGAACGTTTATATAAGGGGAGGCCGGTGAATGGGCGATTCGATGATGGACCAGAAATTATATGATTACTTAAAAATAGTGAAATCCTATTTGATGAAGATGGGCGCTTCAAAAGAAGATGCAGAAGATATCGTTCAGGATACGGCGTATAAATTCATCCTTTACATAGATTCGATTAGCCATAAAAATGTTGAAAGCTGGCTGTTCCGTGTTGCAGTCAATGGATATTACGATTTGTACCGCAAGCGGTCGCGGCGGAAAGATATCGATCTGAAATTCAATTATCAGCAGCTTTTTGAGGAATTCACGCCGGAACAGGCGATGCTGGATAATGAGCGAAGGCAGGATGTGGATGGCGTGATGAAAAGATTAAAGCCGAAACATCAGCAGGTTTTATTGCTGAAATACAGCCTCGAACTCGCAATCCGTGAAATTGCGGAGCTGTATGAAATGAAGGAAGACTCGGTCAAAACGACGCTGTACCGGGCGCGGCAGGAATTTGTGAAAGAGTACAGGAGGCAGGGCTATGAATGATAAAGATGAATTATTTCCTGGCGACGGCGATTTTTCGAAATTGGTGAAGAAGGCACGGAGGAAATCGCTGATCCGCACTATTTTGGTGTCGGTAGTTGTGAGTGGGCTGCTGATTTTTGGCCTCATGTGGCTGGGGACGTATCTGATGTATAAGAATATGGAGACCGAAATGGATTATTTTTACGCGACGGAATCCATCCGCGGTGCGAATGTGGAAACGGGCGGTTCGCATTATAATTACACGCCGTTTTCAGCTTCAGTCATGACTTCTTCCATGAAATATGTGGCGGGTGTGCCGGTTCCGTGGGAGAAGCGGGAAAAGAATTTTTCGATGTTCGGCGCCTCACAGCCTGTGCAGGCCTCTTCCTATTCCGGAAGAGGATCGATTGAAGATGACCGCATGATCATGTATTTCGAAGGAGAGCGGCTGATTGAATTTTATTCGCCTGAACTCGATTATGAATTCCTGCCGGACGAGCGGCCGCTGCTGGAAGAAATTGACGGCAATAAAGTAGTGGAAATGGCTTTTTCGTTTGATGCGGCTTATGGACTGGAAGAAGTTGAGGAACAGTTTGCCGAGTTGGCGGATTGGTATTGGGTGGATGTGAGCACACCGGTTGGCGGCGAATTGCAGCAGCCGGTTTACGGAAATGAAGCGTATGGCTTTTTCGGCGGACGTGATGTGAGGGAGTCGGCGGGTATGTTTATCCGGCAGCTGGACTGGCTCAGGAATGAAAAAGGTGATTTCCAGGAGGATGCCGGACGGATTTATGATGCGATCGCTGGTGATGGTGCATCTGAAGTGGCGGCGGATGAATTGGCGATTTCCGGAGTCGTTGTCACCGGTTCTCCGGAAGAATTGCAGGCATTTGCGGATCTTCCGGTGGTGCGCGCCGCCGTTTTGGGGGCAACCACTGATAAATATTGAGGTTTTGAGGTTAATGGAGGCTTTTCGCACAGCGAAAAGCTTCTTT
>NZ_JRGN01000218.1 GCF_000775575.1 Planococcus sp. CAU13 | reverse complement strand
AAAGAAGCTGCTGAAAAAGAAGAAAAAGAAATAGAACGACTTGCTATTGAAAAGCAATATTACTTAGAAACCGTTATGCCTCAAATTGATGAAGCTATGTCAATATATGATTCAATATGGGATGCATACTGGGTACCTACGTTTAATGGGGTAAGTACTGGCCAAGTAGATGCTTACAGTGCATATTCTAATATGAAAGATATTAGGAATTTATACGATCAACTCGAGACAAAATTTTACAATATATCAGATGACAAAATGTCTGAAGAAAATAAAGAGCTAATTACTGAATATACCAGAGAAATGGCTAGTGCAGCTAGATATAGAGCTTCAGCTGCTAAAAAGGCTCAAAAAATGTTTGATACTGGAGACTACAGTCCTTCAACTATGGACAAAATTACTGCAGAAGTAAATAAGGCAGATAAAGATATGTTGAACGCTATTCTATCGTTAACTTCAATGGAAATGCAATTAGGAATAGAAAGAGAATATTAAGACTTGCCCTTATTAGGGCTTTTTTTTATGCTAGAAAGAATATTGATTTTCATGATAGGTGGTAAAGTGACTAAACATATAATGGCAAGAGTTGGTTGAAAGTGTATGGAATATAAATTATAGCCTGTTGTCTAATTCGTTTAGAAATGTCTCTTTCTTTGAATAAGTATTGAAAAATTCTACAAAAAAGCAGCAGTTCCAATTCTGAATGCGCCGCATGCAAGCTTTCCCCATCGGATGTCGGCACCTGCGAATCTGCTGTGTCGCCACTTCTTCCTGCGGATTAAACGCCAGCCAGGAAATCATATACGGCTGGACCCAGGGACAGAAAACACTTTGCAATTCGGGGCTGACCGTTGCCAAAGGCTCGCCTTCCTTCAATTGGAAGATGATTTGCCGTGCTTCATTCATGAGATTTTCCGGAAGCTGTGCAGCTAGCTGCTCCATCAGCACCTCATCAATGTGGCGCCCAGCTCCCGCAATGGAGATAAACGAATCGGCTGAAGCTCGCTCTGCCGCTACCACGCCGATCAGCGAACCTTCGCTGTACCCGATAATCTCGACTTCCGTAAATGAGTCATTCGATTTCAACTACACCCCTCAGGCAACCGTATTATCATTAAAGCAGGATTGAACTTCCAGCAGTATCCAGATTGTCCCCGTGTCCCGCACAATTATGTATATTTAAGTTCTCAGATAAAAATACGAAAGCCGTATTCGTTAACTCTAGCGGTTAGCGGATACGGCAATTTCTTCATACAATTGTAGTTAATAAATTGAATTGGTTCTGACACAGGGAGGGGATTTTAATCAGCTGCCGCAGTAAGTAATTTGTGTTATTCCGGATGTGCCTGTTTTTGTATACAGGTTTTTCGTTTCACCCCATAAATCCATCAACTTTCGGAATCCCATAAATCAACCAATAAATCAGCTGCGCCTCATCCTTATTCCCCTCCTGCAGACTGAGCCGCCTCGGAAAAGCACCCGGCTTCCTGCCTTGTTTCAGCAGTTTGAAAAGATGCGGATTGCGCTTCTTGATGAATTGTTTCATTTGGCTCCTTTCGTGAGGTTTCAGAATGCCGGTATGCAGATTGGAGAGATAGTGAAAATACATGCCGATTCCTGTATTGTCCTCCAAAGCAAAGCTATCCGTAAGTTCACCCGCCTGTTCCCATTTACCCGCATGGATATAAGCGCTCAGGAGCAGCCATTTCGCGCCCTGGTGATCGAGCGGATTCTTATCCATGATTTCCGTCAACTGTTCAATCGCCTTGTCGTATCTGCCCTGCTCCATCAGCCAGGCACCATATGAAAATAAAGCCCGCAGGAACGGCCGGTTCGGCACATACCCCCAGAGCACGTCGAAACTGTCATCGAAGGTTCGGTAGCCGGTATTCAAAGCAGTTAAATAATGCAGCTCCTTTTCAACATCGTGTTCCACAAATTCCGCCATCAGCAAATTCGCGTCGCCATTTTTCGGATTCAGCTCGAGCGCTTCCCGCGCCAGCCGTTCGCGTTCTTTGCCGTCCTTTTCAAACGCTTCATAGCAAAGCAGCTGCGCCCGTTCCGCATCCGTTTTCGGCATGATCTTCTGATTCGGCTGCTGCAGAATCTTGTTCATTTCAGCTTCCGAGTCCGCATACGTCATGCGCATCATCGTTTCCCACAGCCCCCGCTCTGTCAGCCGCGGGTCGGTCCCCATCTCTGTGACAACTTCCGGCATGATATACGACTGCCGGTATTGTTGTTGATCTAGAGGTTGAGCATTTTCATCCTTGTCCACCCGTTCAATTACAAACTCGCCGACCATGTCTCTGTATTTCGACAAGGTGCCAACGGTTGTTCCGAGCTCTTCCGCGATGATTTGCTGAGTCAAGTAAATTTCTTCAAACAGCCCGAAATCACTTGCCGCCTGCAGTATTCCCGCCGCCACGCCTTCCGGTTTCCGCGCCTTCACAGGCACTTCCTTCAGGAACGCAAACGCAATGCCTTCGATCGATTCATTTTTCAAGCCGTAGTCATCAATAAACCCGCTGACCAGCCCCATGACTTCTTCCTGAAACGGAGTCAGGTCCAACTTTGGAATCGATTCCACAAAAGAGCGGTACAAGTCCAGCGGATCACTGACCCCTTTTTTCAGACGGGCAGCCAGTTCTTCAATGACTGTCTGCTGAAAAGCCGGAATCGTGATCAATCCTTCTGCCGGTTGCATAGCCGGCTTGCCATCACGCAGACTCCTTAAAAAGACACCGAAAAGCCACTCGCTCCTTTTCGCCCCTCCAGTGTTTACCATTTGATGGACTTCTCCCGTCACTTTATCGCGCAACTGAAGAACCCCGTTCTCGATTGCCTGAACCTCGACAAGCATGTAGAACGGCTCCTCCCACAATTCCAGCACGTCAAGCACCCGCTGCCGTTTCTGCGCTTTCTTTTGGCGGCCGAGATAGTCTTTCCATATATCCACACGGTCATGGAACACATACGATTCGAAAGCCATAGCTTCAATCATATCTGTGTTAAAAACGTCCGATAAAACCGATTGCCAGTTGTTGAAACGCTGCGTCAATTGATGAAACTCCTTCGGCTGCAGCCCCTGTTCCGCAAATCCCACCATAATAGCATCCAGTTCTGCATCAATCACCTGCTGCAGATCCACCGCTTCTTCCCGCCCGCAGCATTTCTTATACTTCTTCCTGCTCCCGCACGGACACGGGTCATTTCGTCCGACCATGTCATCTCCTCGATTCATCAGCTTTTCTTCCATCGTAGCGGGGTTTGGTGGGGGTGGCAAGGGGGCGTGTTGCTGTCCCCAAGAGAATTGGGTATTCCTTTTCCAGCAGCTCCCAGATTGCCCCTGTGTCGCGAGCAATTATGAATACTTAACTTCTCAAATAAAAATACGAAAGCCGAATTCGCTAACCCTTGAGGTTAATGAATTCGGCAATTTCATCATGCAATTGTAGTTGATAAACTGATTTGGTTTTGACACAGGGGGACTACACTCATTCTGATTCAATTTCTAACTTCAAAATGCTTTTCAATTCATTTGTAGAAATCACTTCGAAAGTTACGTCGCGTAGATAAGAATCGAAATTTTTATTGGTTACTAAACAAGGCCGGACTTGATAAACTTGATCTTTATAATTTTTATTCTTCATTATATCTTGAATATTTTCATTAAAATACGAAACTCTTTTTTCAAACTTGTCTGCTTTATTTTTATTCTTCAAGAAATACTCTTGCTGCTGAGTATAGAATTCAAAAATGGAACCCGACTTTCTTATAAACTTACATTCAATTAGCCAAACTATTGCATTCTTTTCATCTACAACTATTAAATCATAATCGCCTAAATTTTTATTATGATCCCCTTTTGTATCGAATTTATATATTTCAATTTCTGAATATACTTCCTTATAGCCAACTTCTTTAAAACTGTTTTCAACTTCAATCACAATCTCTTTCTCATAGCGCTTTTTCCACATGGTAATAATTTTCATAGACTTATTTAATTCATATTCGTACGGAAGATAAAAATCAAATATACCAAATATCCAATTCTGCCTTAAGAAGTGCATAGAAGCTGGACTAAAAATATACTCCTTACGATCAAAAGTAATTAGTGGCTTAACATCAAATCTATTATTTCTCTTTTTTCTTTCCCAAATAGGGATAACTGGTATCTCTTCGTCACCAATATATTTAACCATTTTACGTTCTAAGGCAATAAAATTAAAATAAGTAGCTACCTCTCTTTCTGATAAGCTTAATTCTTGAGATATCGAATAAATTATTTCATCTTTTTGCACCTTAAACACGTTTGGATGGTCTAGGACATTATGGATTATAGGATTTTCTGAAATTGCTACTTCGCTCATTATAGTTAAAACGTCAAATAGTGTTTTTAAGCGAATATCGGTATCCTTATAAAAAGCTTCTTCAAATAACTCATAAAATTCCATGTTTGTTTTGTCTTTTTTAATTTCGTAAGAATTAAAGTCATAATTCTTTCTTACGCTTGCCTGCATTCGCTTTTCAATTTCCTCCTCTACAATTGTATTGACTTGATAATCATCTTTAATTTCAACGGCAATCCAGCGTATGTCGTTATGTGCTAAGTCAGCAGCATCCTGAAGAACAATTAACCAGTGTGAAATAGCCAGGAGATCTAAGTAATCACTAGTTGATAGTAAATGTCTAGGAGTTTCTCTCTCTATTATCAAATTTTCTTCTATTAAATATTGAATTTGCCTCAAATTCTTTTTGTTTTCTTCTCTTAGCTCTATTGTTTTCTGCTTAAATCTTTCTTTTTCTGATAGCAGTAAATTATTGTCTTCTAATAATGTAGTCAACCTTTTATTGTGAATGTCTTTTTCAAAAAGAAACAAAGAATAATCATTGAGAAGTTTATAATGCAGATCCTTTTGGTCAAACTTGCTTATCCTTTCTTCAAACTGTGCTACAGCTATCTTTTGTGCTGTTCGAACAATGTCTCTAACTTCTTTCCCTTTGTATATACCAGATTTAACTGCGGTACCGGCATATATTCTAGCTAACCACTTCTTTATTCGCTTAAAGTTGAAATCTGTCGGTTCTGAGAGAGTAGATGGTGCTATAAAATAATTTATTTCCACTTGGTTCAGTCCAACACTTTTTTTATCCGAATTAGTTTTAAAGATTTCTTTTTGGAAGTCGTCAAAGCTTTGAGTTTCACTATCAAAAAATGGACTTAATAATTCTACAAAAAGCTCGTTTTCAAAGGTTCTATCTATAGAAGACATCAATTTTTCTGAGGCTTTTTTCCAATCCACAGTGTAGAGACAATGTTTATTTTCAGTTGAATTCTCAATAATTTTAAAGTTTAGATATCCTTCTTCGTTAAAATTTCTTCGTTCGTAAGCGTTCATATTCTTCAATAGAATTGTTTTAGAAACCAGGGTGTATTTATAATTAACATTTTCATAATTAGACAAACAGATGACTTCGTTTTGAAATTCAAGAAATTGTCTCTTAAGAACATCACTAACCGATCGAAGAATAGGAAGTTCTTCGCGTTCTATATCTTCCACAACAAATTTCGTCTCTTCTAAATAAACAGCAATTTTTTCATTAACTATTTTTCCATGCACTTCTGAAAAGTAATCCTTATGCGTAAAAATAGTAAAAGAAGAATCATCATCTTTTCGAACATTCCACGAATGAACTAATTCGAACATTTGAAGTGAGCTTCTGAACGGATAATCCTTTAAGGTTTGTGAAAAATAATCATATATTACACTTTCAATACTACCTGTCTGCTCTATAATCAAATCTGGTACGATTCCACCTTCATTAAGATCTCCGGTATTCGTTTTCCATAGTAAGTAGTCTGCTGAAAAGCCACTAAAGGTAATCAGTTTTTTTCGAGAAGCGTTTTCCAAATAACGAAGGAAGGCGTAGATTTCATCGAATGAGTCTGCAAAATTCAATATATTTATCATATCGTTTAACGAAAAAGGAATACTTTCTCCTGAGTTATAGGATGCAAATCTAAATTCCTCTTCGATTGAATAAGATGTATAACTCTTAATAATAACCGGTATGTTTCTAGGAATGCGATATGCCTTTCTCTCAGTTTTACCTACAGCTTCATAAGCAATTAATTCATCTTGTAGGTGTAGTTTATTTATGTTTTCTAAATCTTTATAAATAAAGTCAGAAGGAAAAATATCCTTGTTATAAAAAGCTATATATCCTTTATCGCAACGGAGTAAGAAAGAAAAATAAATTTGAGTAGAATTTGTGGAATCAGCAGCTGCAAAACTAACTGGATACAATATGTTGTTGCTATTCAAACTTCCAGAGTAGTTATTGTTTAATATTTCCAATAGTGTCATCTCAGACATTCTCTGAAAGTCTACATTTTTAGCCCGTAGAGTTATTTGGTACAGAAAATCCTCATAAATACTTGCATTAAATAAAGGATAACTGTGAGAACCTCCAAAAAAGTGAGTTCTTTCTATGTCTTGAATATTATCAAAATGTAATAAGTGTATTAATCGTTTATTTAAATCTATTCTAAAAATATAACTCATTAACTGATGAACTGCTTTAAAGTATTCTTCTTTTGGAAGATTCAACCCACTGTCTTCTGCATCATCTTTCAAGTTATGTTGATATAAAGTTTCAATAGTAAGTTCCATGTATTCAAATAGACTCTTCAATTCAAAGTCTTCTCCAGTTTCTTTAACTAGTTGTGAACTAATAAAGAGAGAAGCGTAGGAATTTTCATAACCAGTACCTATTATTATTGGATAGAATTTTTTTTTATAAAAAAAATTCACTTCTCCAAAGTCACTTACTACTGGATCATTAAAAGGAGAATTCTGCGTAACTTTTAAAACTTCTTCAAATAACGAAATAAAGTCTTTATATGTAGAAATTCGTTTTAACCCACTATGGCTGTTTTTCTCCATTTTTACTAAAGCTGCATTTAACTCCAATGCAATGTTAAGAGTTTCTCTATTTCTCCTCCATGAATTTAGACAATAAACAGCTGCGACTAGGTCTAAAAAACTATATTCTGATAAAAGAGCATAAAGTTTTTTGTTTTCATAATCTGTATGCATTTAAAATCTCCTTGTCTATGTGTATATATTTTAGTATTTTTTAAATTCACCCCCAATTAGACGCTTCTTTTTTTCAATGCCCGATATAGAGTTGCTGCCGAGATTCCTGTAGCTTCTTAAATTTCTTTAACACTCATTCTTTTTGAATGGTAGAGGGCAATCGCTTGATTCAACTTCTGCTGATTGACTTTTGGCCTTCCACCCTTCGGCCTTTAGTTCGTGCGGCTTTTAGCCCAGCCTTTGTTCGTTCTCTTAGCTTCGCTTCTCAGGGAGTAACACCCCAGGGATTAACACAATTTCCAAACAATTTATACAGATATTTGAATAGAAAAACTACAACCGTAATGTTGATATATCCGTTGTAACTATGTATATAGTATAAATTGTAGTGTATTGTCAAAACCGTTTAGAATTTTTTCTTTCCTTGGGACACGATTTTAATGAGAGTTTTTATACATAACTCCACTTTCTTTTGCGAAGCGCAATTCCTCCTGTGCATATTGCGGATACAATTCATTGATAATTGTATTAGTCACTTTACTCAACATCACCGCTGCCAGAGTGACCATTAGTTCGGGATATTCTCCATGTATCCCTTCCATTTCTTTATTTCCATCAACTGACTTTCTATTTTGCTCATAACTATTTAAAGCTTCATACCCATGCGCTTCAATAGAAAGATATGAATACAAGTGTTTAGTTTGATAATTATTTACTTTTCCAATAAGTTGGGTAATAGATTTTGGTCCCTTATATAAGGAATGCCATTTTGGTTCTTTATCAATTTCACCTTTATGGTTATTTTTATTTAGTTCTTTTTTTGTTCTTTCCCATTCTTCACGAATTTTTCTATATTTGATATTCATGACTTTTTCTTTGAATATCTCGATATCTTTCAACTTATTTTCTTTGACATTCACATCATCTGTTAAATCGTATTCTGATTGAATATGATTTATTTGGTTTTTTAAATAACCTATATAATACATGGTTGCTCGATCTTTAACTCTACGTTTATCTTTTAAAATGTACTGGATCGCTAAATAAGTTTCAAATGCCCCTCTTGCTAATATTTTAGTCGAACTTTCTAATTGATTTTTCCCTAGCATTCGAATTCCTTCTGATTGCTCTATTATTTGGCGATATAATGGAAGGATTACGGCATATTCTATTTTTGAATTACTTTCTTCTCCAAAACGGCTGAGCATTGATTCACTAAAAGTAATACATTTTGTAAGTATTTGATAGTCTGTAATTGATGAAATATTATTCATTATGAGCCTCCTTAAAACTTAAATTACCAATGAACAACACAATTAAAACAGTATAGCCAGTTAATTTCCTATCATGTGATCTTCTTCTGTGCATATCCTCACACATGTTTTCGATTCCTTCTATATAAGAATAACTAAATTCCTCGTGTGTATTTTTCTTTATTCTAACTTCACTTGGAATGGCTTAATTCAAAACAATTTATTAGGTAGGATCTAATTTTCTCATTAACTCACCTGCCTTCGTAATGGATTTTTTACCCAGGCAACGACACAATTCATAAACAATTTATAACGAGAAATAATAAAAGAAAACTATACATTAAATACTGAAACATCCGGTGTTGGAATCTATAAATAATAAATTGTAGTGTATTATCGAAATCGTTTAGAATTGTTTATTTTCCTAGGACGCGTTTTTTAAATAAGAATCTAACAGTTATTATTAGAGAGAATTATTCGTTATTTTTTGAACAAATAAATTTGTAGGGATACTGAGAATCTTTTTTTGCCTGAAAAGCGATTTCTATCTTTTCTATTTAAGATTTTTTTTATATTTTCCCGTCTCCTCCTAAGACTATTTCATTCAACCAGGTTTCAATTCTTCTATCAGTTGCTTCTCCTACACCAACATATAAGTTTCTTATCCTTTCATCTTCTAAAAATTTCAATACTATTTTTCTCGTGTAATCTTCAATAATACTTGATAGGCCCTCAAGCTTCTCAATACTATTTCCTTTCTTAGGCATTGTATTTCCATGAACATATGCCGATCTAATACTGTATATTAACCCTAAATTATCGAATATTTCTTTTCTCTCAAAGTAATTAGATCCAAGTAACCAAGCTAGCCTTTCTTTTAACTTGTGACTTACTTCTGAACTTGTAGTTGATAAAAGCGTTTCAAGTACTGTTATAAATAAAGCTATTCTACTTGGTAAATAAGCTTCTGATCTAGCCGCTTGTATAGAATGAAAAACTCGTTCAAACCGATTTCCATTAAAAGCTTCTTTTGAAGTATGCTCATTCTTTATAGACGTTTCCAAATTAAAAGGTACAAATAAATTTTTATGAAGTGATATAACTTTGTTTATCTCTTCTCTTGTAAATTCTACAATTGCAGTTTTTCCTTCCTTATTATAAAAAGAAGTTGTTCTGTAGTTTGTATGAAAATTTCTTTTAACTTCATCTTCTAAATCGATGAAACCATTAATTACATTCACACTATTATCTTTAACCAACCAAAGTAGACTCGAAAAGGATTGAGTGCTTAAGATGAAATAATTTAATAAATCCATTCCTTTTTCATCTTTGATTATAATTTCTGGATCTTCAATCGAAGCTGTACTGTAGAAGTATGGCAAGTCCATCAATGAAGTATATTCAAGTTTTCCGATAATTGATATAAAGTATTCATCTATATAATCTTCTAATTTAGATTTGCTGTTAGAAATTCTTAAGTTTTCTTTAAAAAGTATGCCTTTAGATAAAGTCTCTTTAATTTTTAAATTATGTATAGAAGCAATAAACTTATAATTACTCAAATCTTTTATCCTCCTTATGATTTAGCTTCTTTGGGGCAGTACTATCTAAAACATTGCAATCCTTTCTTTCTGCGAATGCTGGCACGATGAACAATGGATAAGGTGAATAAATATTCCGGTTCTCATCACTGATACCACCCTCGTTGCAGAATTTTTGAAAGGCAGCCCTTTGATATACTCGGAATCTTTTTCTAAGAAAACTTTTCTTCTTGTTTAATTCTTTCTAGAACAAATTCATCATTTTATACTCTCTTTTTCTTTGTCATCCCCTCGACAGATAAAGCAACTTTTTGAAATAGCTTATAGGCACCTTTATAGTCCTAGTACCAGTTTTTGGGACGTCCCATGAACGAGTAAATCGATCAACCGGTTGGTATGAGCCTTCACTTCCCATGCCACTTCGGCCTCATGGAATGAGGTATGGAGTAACACAAAAAGTCGATTCCCTCCCCTTTTCCTTCGTTCTCTGCGCGCATGACAAGTCACGGTAGTAACTTCTTTAGGAATAAACCACTCAATTGATACGTCTAATCGGGATTCAGCAGTCAGGCCAATATATTCGAATGGCGAATCTCAAACTTATCGACACGCAGCACCTTTAAAGGATTGAATTGGTGAAATTTTTGATGCAGCCGAGCGAATTCTTTTGAATGCTCCAGATGTGAGAATGTTTCTAGTGAGTATGTCATCCTGTGCTCCTTATCAAGCTTTTTTAGAATGTTATCTATCTTTTCAGTTTATCATTAACAGGGAGTATTTGGCAGGAGAGTTTAGATCCAGGATTCTATTTGTAATAAATAAAAATTAGTTCGATACAAGGAATAGGTTCAAAATCTCATTTCCTACAGTACGCATATCTCCTTGTGTCGCGCATAGTTATGAATGCTTACCTTCCCAAATAAAAAAATAATGCCGTATCCGTCAACCTTGGAGGCCACTGAATACGACATCTTATTCATGAAATTGTATTTTATAAATTAAATTTGATTTTAGATAAAAAGGCATTTTATTAATCTTCTATACGGCCGATTATTTCTGCAATATTAGCTTCCCTTTTCTTATAGTCGACACCGTAAAACGTTAAATCATACAATGTCATCAAAACGAATTCTTCAATTGAAACTTTTTTCAGAACTTCCTCTTCATCGACAAGGTGACCAAGTGCTTCTTCCCAAGGAACCCATGAGATTGAATATATTTCCCCTTCCTGCTCCATCACTATATCCCAAACATCGTTAAAATCATCCCACTCCAGTTTGAGCTTCGCGCCAGTTGAAACTGATTCAATTGACTTCAGCTGCTCCATTATATAATCGAGGCTACCTTCCATGACATTATAAATGGAATGATTCCTCAGATAAGCTTTCAAGTTTTCGTGGTTCTGTTCTCTCAATATTTCCTTGAATATTTTCACTTTGAACACCGCCTTTTCACCAATGTACTTTTAATTAAAGCTTGAAACAGATATTCAATAAAGATCGACTTCAAAATTTTTAGAGAGAAACGAGAATTTCTATTACTTTCCCCCTTATTTTTATTTCTTTTTTAGTTATAACCACTGGTTCCACCTCCGGGTTATCTGTATATACGATATATGATTCGTTCGTCAACTTTTTGATTTTCCTAATGATTCCCTCATTTTCATCAATATTTATTAAAGCAATATCTCCGTCTTGAATTTCCTCTTCGCTATCAATTAATAGTCTATCGTTTTTAAATATACGATTAGTTTTCATAGAATCATCATTCATAATAAAGTAGAATAATTTTTTTCTAGATGTCTTTATATAAGTCCATTCTTTAATGAAATCGTTCGAATAGATATTTGTTTTAGAGAAAATTTTTGATAGTAAAGGTACTTCACGAATTTCTGACTTATCATTTGTACCCGTAATTTCGTATTTTTTCGAAATTGATTTTTCTAGTAATAATGAAGTTTCGCTTTTTCCTATGTTTAAGAATCTTAAAAGAAATGTATCTTCTACTCTTTTTTTTATTTGGATTTCACTATCTTCTGGAAAAGCCCATCTTAATGCATTCACCAATTCGACTCTGTTATATTCATCGCTATCCGCTAAACTAGCAGCCAAAAATATTTCAGGATCTCTTTGAAAAATCTTAGCCAATATAAGAGTTATCTTATAAGAAGGTGGAGGCAACTTCCCATTCTTTAACTTGCTCAAATAAGAAACTGTAACTTTTTGACCGAACTCTTCTGATAAATTAGCTACTTCAGTTAGAGAAAGGTTGTTTCTTGATAAATTTGACTTTAAAAAATGATCATAAACAATAGATGGTCTTTGACTCAATATATCTAATTCTTCTTTACTTATATCCATCTTATCAAATCCTTTCTAACTATATACTATTCTTTTTTGAATTAGAATTCAATAAATAAATTATTATTTTTAAATTCGTTGATTTAAAATTCACAATAGGTTATGTTCTAATTAGATGTATACCTAATAAAAAGGAGTGTTAATTGTGAGATATAATGAAATCGGCGAAGCGGTTGAAGGTATTTACAAGAATGGGGAACTTTTAAAGCGAAATAATTCAGAAATTATTGAGCGTACTTACCAACTGAAAGAAACAATTGTCAATCTATTGAAAGAAACTTACTTGAAAGAGATAGAGATTGCAGTAAATGGTTTCGCTTATCATATCGATGTTACTAAAAATGAAATTTATATTTCCACTTCCCAATTTCCTGGATTAAAAAAATTATTAACAGAAGGTTCTTTTGATGAGCCTTTTACTGAAGTTGTTTCCAGAGAGGAAAAAATGCGTTTTATTGAAGATGTTCCTGAAATTTTAAAAAACATCAATAATAAAATCCGTCAAATCAATGTAGAAGTCGAAGAAATCCTAGATAAATCTAAGTTCGACTTTTTTAATGTATACACTTTGCCAACTAAATAATTTACTTGGTTTATATGACATTTCTCTTTTAGCGTATTTTTATTCTTTCTGTAATAAAAACTTTTCTTAAGTCAAATCCTTTACAAAAGTGAGAATCAATTGCGATAAAGACATCAAATGTCTTACTCTGTCAAACAATATTCGCTAGAAGCTGAAACTGTTTTAAATTTAAATATTTGTTAATAGGAGGCTACTCATTGAATAGAGAAATTAATTTATATGTGGATGATTTAAGGGATTGTCCCGAAGGTTTCGTGGTAGCTAGGAATGTAGAAGAAGCTATAAATTTCATAGAGAACTACGATGTAAACATACTATCTCTTGATCATGACTTAGGAGAAGACGCACAAGGAAACCTTCTTCCCACCGGATATGATTTAGTGAAGATTTTTTGCGAAAGAGGATACTATGTCAACAGGGTTTACATCCATACAGATAATGGAGTTGGACGAGAAAATATGTTTCACACTTTAAAAGGTGCTCAAAGAAGAGGCTTTATCGCTGCAGATATTGAAATATACCATTACTCAATAACTGTAAATAGATATACTGGAGATTAAATTAGAGACTGTGCTTTGAAATATTTTAGAGTTTTAACCTGGAGAAACAAGGTATATATGGATTGATTTATAACCGAAAACAAGATAATGACAATTTCATTAATAAGTACTTCTTAGAGAAAAATAATATAGCCATATCCGTTAACCCCGCGGTTATTGGATACGGCTTTTTATTGATACAATCATAGTTAGAACTGAATTGAGTTTGACACAGGGTGGGGATTTTTATTGATTCAACATATTTACTGCTCGTTGTGCTAAATCTTATTGATAATGATAAAGAGTGTGAGTTTTTCTTTAGTTCACGTTGCCAACTGATAAAACATTCGTACAACATCGTAATATGTCTATATGTTGCATAAAGTTCTCCATTAGCATCATAATCCCCTAACATCAAAACTACATAATTAAATTCTTGCCCCATAGCTTCATGAGTATTTAATTTTGACGGATATTAAACTTCGCTCCCATAGGAACCGTATAATTTATATGGATGAATAAAATGAAAAAACCACAACCGAAATATTGATATATTCAGCGTGCCTTTGCATACAGTATAAATTGTAGGGTGTTGTCAAAATCGCAAAGAATTTTTCTTTCCATTGTAAGCGATTATTGAAATTAAAATAAATCTAAAGAAGGTCATATTCTCATATGATCTCCTTTTTCTGAACAGCAATAACCAAACAAATATTGGATTGCAATCTATATTTTAATAATATTCCCTTCAACATAATCATTACAATAAATGAAGATTTTAAGTTCTCTTTTTCAAATGGATACAGTAATTGTGAAGGGTATTGCTCACCCAATGTGTACCGACCGCAAAAGGCTTTAGTCCTATATTGTCTTGACACCACAATGTATTTCCTACATAACTATATTTCCCATTAGGACCACATAATTCTGATACCAAATCCCAAGCAAATGGGTAAACAATATGATCTCTTTTTATGTTTTTCACAATGATTGTAATATACGAACCTTCACTCAAATAAACACTTATGTCATTGTATATTTCTACGAGTTTTTTAATAAACACTAAATAACTTTCGATATTACCTAAATCATTCTCATTTTCCGAGTAAACTATGTCTAATTTTTTCTCTCTTCTCTTCCTCTGATTTTCGCTTCCTTTATTTGAAAGCATAGACCAATAAGGTGGACTTGTGATGCTATATTGAAACTTTACATTTTTTAAATCCTCTATTCGAGATATTTGAGTAGCGTCCGCATTTAATATTACCCCTCTTACCTGTGGCAAAAAATCTTCAAATAAAGTTGGTTCGAATTTTTCAGCTACTCTTTGAGAAGCAATGTCAGCATATTTTTCGTTTAATTCAATACCATAACCATTTCGATCTGTTTCTATTGCTGCAATTACTGTACTTCCGGTGCCAACCATCGGATCAAGAACATTATCTCCAGGGTTCGTGAAAATCTTTATAAACTCCGCAACTAATGTTTCTGGATATTTGGCGGGATGTAGTACTTCATTTTTCTTTCGAGGGGGAGCTGCTGGAAGAGTCCAAGCTGGTATATCAACATTTTCATTCGCCATATTAATAAGACGAGGATCCAGTTCAAAACCTTGGTCTTCATCAATCTTATTTTGCATAATAAGACAATAAAATACCGTATTATCATCTTCTTTTAAAGCAACTTTTTCATCTCGCAATCTTAAGTGTTGACGGCTCGCTTTAGCAACAGCCCAAGGAAGTGGAAACCCTGCTCCTCCGCTATTTCCCGTACTAACAAACACGGAACAATAACTCTCTTCTTTTAATATATTTTTCATATTTCCAAATATTTGATTTGAAAAATTATTTAAAAAGTCTGTTAGCCCGTCTTTATCCTTAATTAATGAAAGCAGATCAATTAAAATTAAATCATAAGTCTTCTCTTTCTTATTTTCATTTTCAAGTATAGCTGTTAAATCTTTTAAACTTTCAACGTCGCTAAAATGATTTATGTTTCTTGGTGATGGGATAGCAATAGCATCAAAATCTTTAAAACCAATTATTAATGAATTTGAATGTACTCCAGTCGGCCAAGTAGCTTTTGTAAAGAAGTATACATATTCTTCAATGAGAGCATGTACAGTATTAAATCTAAAAAAACTTTTTTGAAATTTCATCCATGTACTATAATTCAAATCATTTATTCTATTTGGAGGGCCACCTTTTTTGGGTTTAGTTTCATTGTTGTTGTCTATCAAGGTCTTAGTCATGACTTCCTCCTTATTAATTGTTAGCTAAAGTGTATTTAAGGCTCTCAAATTTCGAATCATAACGCTCATGTTTCCTGTCTTCGTCCCGCCAGTGTAAACTTGTGTTTTAGAACCTATTTTAAGATATTCTCCTTTAAATTTATAGTCACTGTAGTTACCCCAGGCGGCGAACGTGACCTCTGGATTTTCAAGCCACACATCAAACCATTGTTCTTTTTCTATTTTGATATTGAAGTTGTTCACTGAAATCGTAATGTCAGTAGTTGGTTTAACATCTGAACTTAAAAATTGAATTGAAGAAAATAAATTGTTCGTAGTATAGCTTCCATTACTAAAAATAATCGATTCATTAGTATCGCTAATTGAAATCGTACCACCTTCACCAAATAGAGTCAAAGGTGCTATTGGTCCATAATTATGATTAAAGTTTAAGGAAACGTTTGCTGCAAAATTCCAATTATCTGACCAACCTTTTGGTAAAACAGCAACAAATTTTTTTACAGCAGAAGTATTCTGCTTTTGAGAAACTAAAAACGCTTGCAAATAAGCACTAGAGCTAGCACCTTTTTTTAATTGTCCATATGGTACTAAACCCTCTACGTCAAGGAACCAGTTCGGAAAATCCCTAGTAAAGTGAGGATATACATGATACCCTTTTATATCGATAATTCGATTATTCATATAGAATTCTGCAACATCCTTATTTCTCCAATGTGTTCTTCCTTTCGTGGAAAAAGTAGCTCCGCTCGTAATCAGATAATTTTCATAAACTTTCTCGATAACTATTCCTACCATAATTCTTTTTAATCTATTTTCATCATCATTATATCCCATTCGATTATATGTATAATTCAGCGATCTGCCAGCATATTCAATCGCATCGTTTTGTACTTGGTTATTGACTTGCAATGAAACAAAATCTGTTATGCGGACCATTTTTATACCCCCTAATTTAAAAGTGTGCTCATCTTTTCCAAATCCTTAGGTAATACATACAAATTATATTCTTTGACTCCTCCATTCATTCCGATGTTTGGGTAATAATAACAGCACGCACCTCCTCCGCGACCTGTAGTTTTCATCCAACCAGCATTTAAAAGCGATGGTTTTCGTTCAATACAGTCAGCAAAATTTGCTCTCAAAAGATGTTGTTCGTCTTTTTCAGTAATTTGAGACCAATATTGATTCTCATTTTTGTTTATTTTATCCAGAGGCCATACCCAGCCAGTGTAATTTCTCACGTTTTTAAGGAAATTTTCTTTACTCGTCCATCCCACGACATATAATGTGTAGTCAGTTGGAAGCATTAAATTACAAAAGTCATTTCTAGTCAAAACTATTGCTTCTTTTGGTTGAGAATTTATATTTCTTCTAGTGGTGTTTAGAATTCTTTTCTTGAATTCATTTCTACTGACTGATATTCTCACTTCACCGTCTGACCAATTATCGTATGATTCTTTGTCAATTTGAAAGGACGAGATGCAAGAGAATGGACCAATCTCTTTTATACATTCATCAGTTAACGATACTTCTACTTTTTTTACTTCGTCCATCCATTCTCCTATAACTGTGAGTTGAATATCATTAGAAAAAAGCGAATCAGCTTGATACGAACAGTTTATATAAATCCCTTTTCCAGCATCTTCTCTTTCTAGACAAAGTTTTTTTGAACTAAGAAATGGTAAATTCACTCCATACGGAAAGGCAGTTAACGCATAATTATCACTACTTGTATTTATATTGTTTCTAAAATCGACGCTACTAGCAATTGCAAAACAATATCCTTCTTTTCCCTGATCAATTTGTGTATGAGGGACTAACATCGGAAAGAATCTTCTCCAATCTGGCCCTGCATACTTAGAGTTTTTTATTATTAATTCTGATGATAATGGCTCTCTACCCAGAGGCAGATAATCCGTAAAATAATTTACTGTCTTCAAATCTATTTTCTTTTTATCTCCATTAATATTTACACTAAAATCAAACAAATCATCGGCACGATGACTTTTTCTTTCTAAGTCAACTTCCATTCCATGTCTTTGAAATAATCTATTTAACATTTCTTGCCCTACGATGCCTTTGGCAATATTTAAAGCTCTAGATTGCTGTCCTTTGCTTCCGGTATTTAACATCATTCTATTAAATGTCCATGGCAAAGTAATTGATGCATAATCCGCTCCCTTTTGGAGATCGGCCGTTGTCGCTTTAATAACTAAAATATCCGATGCTCTTTGTATCAAATTCATTAATTATTCCACCTTTCCAAGCAAATCTTATTAAAATCACATGCCCCGCATGATGTTTTTTTGGGGGTTGGTTGAAAGTTCTTACTCGAAACTTGATCCATTGCTTCATTTAAATTAGCAATTAAACCATCTACTACTACATCGGATACATCTACTTCTCTAGCAACTAGTTTTTTTTGTTTGAGTGTCTCTCCGACATCTACAATATCTGTACCTTCAATTACTTTTCCTTCCTTCTTCATAACAAAATTATAAAACTGTAATTGCTTTTCATATCTAGAAATAAAGTCTTCGTGAATATTTGATTTCCAGTCACGTATAAATAAAGAATTATTTTCTGTCAACTCCAAACTATCTATAATTCCATAAATTATTCCTTTATTTACTGGCAGTTCTATTTTCACTTCAGATTCAATATTTTTATTAAGTGCTCCTAAGGTTTGTAAAAAGTAAACCCGATCTACAATAGCTTGTTTTGACATGTTCTCTCTTTCTAAAGTCATATATGGTAAGTGAACATGGATATCTACTTGTCTTTTGACTTCTGATAAAGACCAGTCCTCTTCGGCTTCAAGTCTTCTTTGAATTAACTCATGCAACCCTTTACCAAAACCTAGCTCATCTCCGACGGATGGTTGAATCCCTACTACTCGTCTTATCCCAAATTGGAAAGGACAATCTTGATGTATAAGGAGATCAGATAATCCAATCCTAATTGGTGGTAGGTTATCTTTTTCTAGATCGTCTTGGGATATGTACCAATTTGCATCTAGAATTTCACTAGTTGAATGTTTTATATTTATGGTTCCTGTTTTAGCCAAGTCTTTCAAAAAAATTGAACGTTTTGTATTCTCTTTTTTGTTAGCATCTAGGAAATACAATCTCTCTCTGGCCCGTGTAGCTGCAACATAAAATAGTCTTCTTTCATCTTCAAGATTAGTTCCATACTTCCCAGCAACTTCATCGGAAAAACTAGTACCATGCCCTTTGTTAGGTAAAGGGAATTTTCTAGAAGATAGTAATGGGATTATAACTACTGGCCATTCTAATCCCTTAGTTTGATGAACAGTACTTATTAAAACGCCGTCAATACTACTATTTATTGGCAAGCTTTCTCCGAATTTTTCTAGATTTCTTTTTAATGCAAAATAAACTTCTGAAAGTACTCCTCTAGGGGATCTTCTATGATTACCACTTATACGCCTTCTATGAATTTCTTCGACACTTCTAATTATTTGTGTCGCTATCCCAAGTGCGGCTAATAGTTCGTTATCATCTTTTTTCAAACCTATACCACAGGAGTCTAAAAGTTCGTAAAATCGACCTCTGACATCATATGTATCGTTTTGATTTTCATCTAGCTTATCTATCCAATCATTTAAGCTATCCCAAAAAGTATCTTCAGCATTCTCAATTAAAATCCATTTAGAAACGCTTTCCCACAGAAATAAAGCTTCATCTTCAATTTGTTTTTCTTCAACTTCATTTCTTGGTTCAATGTGATCTTTTCTCAACCAATCGATAACTGGCATTATAAATTCGTTAATAAAATCAGTACTTCTGCTTAAGGGTGGACAATTTACTGGAATACCATGCATTTCAAGGGCTTCAACAAAGGGCTTCCCTGATCCTGTAACTGACCTCAACAGAATAGCCATTTTATTCCAAGGAACTCCCTTTTCATGATGTTTGAACAGTATGTCTATAACTGAATCTATTTGTTCGTTTGGAGACGTTAGACTTAACCAATTTACGGAATCTATACCGGTGTCAATTCTAGCAGCCTTCATAACTTTTTTACTGTCTCTAGTAGGGATGTCATTAGCAATATTATTCGCGAGATCAACAATTTGTGGGCGGGAGCGGTAATTTTCAGACAGACGGTATACAGATACATCAGAATACTCATTCGGAAAATTCAAAATTCTTTTGACATCGCTCCCCCTCCAATTGTAAATAGATTGGAGATCATCACCAACTATAATTGTGGAGGTGTCATGGTTTGCTATTAGATGAAGTAATTCTACTTGAGCTGAATTCACATCTTGGTACTCATCAACATATAATCGCTTAATATTTTCAATAGGACCTTTTTCTTTAAGATCATTTATGGAATACCGAATCATGTCTCCAAATGTCATCATTTTATTGCTTAATAGAACATCTTGAATGGTTCTTATACTATCTCTTAAATTATCTGGCACTTTCTCCAAAGACAGATTTTCATTGTAATAAATTTCTAAATCGGATACAAAATCTGCTATACCAAATGGATATATCTTTCCATAAATTTGAGGTAGTTGTAGCTGATCATAAAACCTACTAATTAAGGATTCTAAATGAATTTGATCAAGAGTTGAAAAATTATAAAAACTACTTACATTCGACAAGTACTGTAAGCACCAACCATGTATAGTACCTATATATATTCCCGATAGATCTATATTTGATGGATGTTTTTTAACTTCTTGATGAATTCTTAAAATGAGTTCGTCAGCAGCTTTTTCAGTAAAAGTAATTGCTATAATATCTTTTGCAGGAATACCTGAAATTAGATCAGCCATCAGCATGCTTACAAGTGTTCTTGTTTTACCAGAACCCGCAGCCGCTAATATGGATGCATTTTTTGTTTTTCTTAATAATGGCTGCATTTGTTCTTGAGATAGTTTTAAGTTAGCTATTTCCATATAATCACCCTTCTGGTTATAAACAGTTTCAAATTTACCTTATATACATATTATTACTTATATCAGGAAATTAAAAGGAAATGATAGTAAATAAGGCGTTAATTTATATTTTTTATTTTTATATATAATATATATTAAATATATTTTTGACATTTTTATTTATGACGTTAAAATAATAGAAGGTATATCAGTACTAATACATATATTTTTTAAACCTCCCAAAATATAAGGATAAAAGACAAATTGTCTGCTCGAGTTCTTAATTATAAGGAAAATATCATTTAATAATGGATACTAGTTACTAGCCATCAATTTCTCAATGAAATCGATATCTTGTTAGTTTTATCTACTCAAAACTTAATAATATTTGAAATTTCTTATCATAAAGAAAAAAATATGTAGTATAAATATAAAAGAATTATCTAGGGAGGAATCTAAATTGGTAGTAGATGTTATTTTAGGCTTTAATATTGACACAGCTATGTGGATAAGCGACTTACGATTAAATGGCGCTAATGAAATTGTTGTATTAGATTATGATTATTTCGGAGAATCAAAATTAAGAGATGGAGTTCTCTACTTCTCTACTTTTGAAATAAAAAATTATCTTATGAAATTTGATACGATAAATTATTATAAGTCAATGTATGGTTTTCCAGGTATGGGTGGTAAAATGAGTACTTTTTATAGGAGCATTTAATATCCAGCATCTATTAATAACTAGAGTTTTTAACCGAATATTAAAAAACTCTTAATATATATGTTTTAAGATTAGGTCTTCATTAGTTGAAAAACACATTGACTAAGATTTTCGCTATCTGCGGGAGTGAATTGGTCCATTCTGTATTTCATAATTTCTGCCGCCCAGATAGGAGGAGACAATGCCATCGCCTTCTGCAATCTGCGCCTGGCCCCACTATTTCAACTCTACAATCACGGCATTCTGCTTGCCTTCGCTGTCTTCACCTTTAATCAGGAAATCAATGCGCTTTTCTGTGGATGGCAGCTTATATTCGAGCAGCACGTGTGTACCTTCTTTCAAATCCACATCACGCAAAATCTTTGCCATTTGCTGCGGTAAGGAATTTGTCTAGGAACGTATTTCACTCGGAGATGCAGAATGGTTCATTTTCTCCTGAACCTTCTTTAGTAAAAAGCTTTCAATTTGCTGTTCCAGAACATGATCGATGAACTTTGATGAGGTCTCGTTGTAGATAATCATAGATAAACTCCTGACTGTTTCGGAGTTACCATAAGTTTACCCGTTAATACAATTTTTTCTATTTATTTTTCTGACAATTAGAATGAAAAGAAAGCGCACATCTTATGTTAGATGTACGCTTAAACTTATCCAAATTATTTTTGGACCTTATTTAACTGCAATATAGCTTCATCAAGCCTATCTCTGTTGGCTTTGCTGCCCATCAAATAAGCCATTTCTCGATACGAATTCAATTCAACTTCAGAAATTAATACAGCGTTTTTGCCTGATTTCATCGTAATAATAACTTCAGTATTCGCTTCTGTAACCTCTTCGAGAATATTAAATAAGTTCTTTCTAAGATTGGTTGGTGTTGTTGCAGTAATTGCTGACATTTTCACCATCTCCTTTTGTGTACATTATAGCGTACACGTCGAAGAAAGTAAGGGTCGTTAAGGAAGTTCTTTATATAGAAGAGTTGGTTTCATTCCCAACACACCACTCATAAGCCATCCGTGAAATCTCCGCAATCGGCTCATCCCCCTTATAATCCAAAGAACTGCCTATCGAATAGACCGTAATGACAAATGCGCCTTTATCACCTGGCAATTGAACAATCCCCGTATCATTGAACATTGTTCCAAGGCTTCCCGTCTTATTCGCGACTTTTGTGTTTCTCGGCAATGAGCCGCCAATGCGCTGCTGGTAGTGCTGTTTCAACAGGATTTCATAAATGGCTGCGGAACATTCTTTAGAAACAAACTCGCCCATTGCGATCTTTTCCATTAGCAGCGTCATGTCCTTCGCCGTGCTGGTATTGCTTTCCGGGCTCTCCTGGAACACGATGCTCTCCCAGTCGTATTTGCCTTCTTCCAGATCACGGATGATTTCGTCCGCCATTTCTTCTGTGTGCGGCAGTTCGGTTTTGCCGGCGCTCCAGCTCAGCAAATCCCAGATGGAATGCTTGATATGTATATTATTCAATCCGATGCTCTTCATTTTTTCCTCGACTGCCTCTGCCCCGCCTACCAATTCCAATAATTTATCCGTCGCCTGATTGTCGCTGACGATGATCATCATGGTCGCCAGGTCTTTGATGGTCGGCTGGATGCCGCTGTCCATCGCCTTGAATACGCCGGATCCCGGCACGTGATCTTCGTCCAGCATTTCAATCCGCTGGTTCAAATCGATTTCGCCCTTCTCCGCCAGGTCATATAATGTCGCGAGTATCGGTACCTTCACGACGCTGGCCATTTGAAACAGGCGGTCCCCTTGTATGTTGACTTCCTCCTGCGTTTTCAAGTGTTTTATTGAGATGCCGAATTCCGCATCGATTCCGCTTATGTATTGTTCAATTTGCTGCTGTAACTGCATAGTAGTCTCTCCTCTAATTTTATTTAAATGAAAGAACACCGCCTCCAGACGGTGTCATTGCATGTCTATCTCTTCATCAAAAGAGCGGCTCCTGTTCATTGGAAAGCTTGATCGTATAAGGAATAATCAGTGTTAAAGCGAAAATAAAGAAAAAACCGATGGAAAGAAAAACCGGCGTACTCCAGTCGAAAAGAGGGCGGGAAAATAGAAGGATGATCAAGGGCACAATATAAAAAACATAAATTCTTTTGTTTGCCTGTGGTTTGATATATTGCCGCTCTTGGCAGTTCGGGCATTTTTTATTGTTCATGAAGCCAATCTTAAATGTATCGAACCAGCTCCATTGATAATTGCAGTTCTGGCAGTTAGGCATAGTTTTCTCCTTTCTGATGTAATGATTTTCTATCATAGGGACATTTCGTCTTTATCACTCAAGTTGATATAAAAAGGGAATAAGATGATAAGCAATAAACCCACAACTCCGCTCAAATAGCCGAGTCCCATCAAAAATCCTCCATCTTTAAAGGATACATATTGTCTGGCTTTGCAATTCGGACATTCTTTCCCGTTTTTCGAAAATCCCAGTTTCCAAACATCTTTCGCTTTCCATTTGTACTTGCAGTTCGTGCATCGAGACATATAGACACTCCCTCTTAAAACTTCAGAACATTTTGCTATTTAAATTATACCTTTTTTCCAGTTAAAAACCAATTGTGCTTCATTTCTTATTTTCCCAATATCCCTTCCAACATGTAATAGTGCCTGTTAAAACAGATCTCTCCCCCTTACCAATTGTTTTATTGTTATGGATAAATTTCTGATTTTATCCATAAATAAATGGTAAATAGAAGTAACAGGAATATAGGAAGGGGTGTAGATATGAAACATTTACTTGGCGCAGGAAGTCTGGCGTTGGTGCTGCTGCTGGCGGGCTGTGGCGGAGACGAGCCGGAAGAACCGGCAGTGCAGATTCCTCCGGGTTCCGATACCAATGTGACGGATGAAGATCCGGAAGATGTGGAGCAGGCGGAACAGGTGGAAGAACCGGGCGGTGACGAAATCGATCCTCTGGCATTTTTCATGGATGACGGCACGACGGCGCAATACGAAGGTGATGGCAATGAGTTTGCCACCCTTGCGATACGGACGGAACATTTAATGGAGGATTATGTGGCGCTTTACGAAGATAACGGCGGCACGGTCATGCTGAAGGTCTATCGCCTGTCGGATGACCGGGTGGATCTGGTCAAAGAAGAACCTGAGTTTTTCGATGAGTACAACCCAACTCTCGAAGAGCTGGAAGCATTGGAGACGATCTCCACTTATCTGGAGTTTCCGCTCGAAGAAGGCAATACGCTGGATGACCGGACCGTAGTCCAAACGGGCGCGACGGTCAAAACGCCTTATGAAACGTTCGAAGACGCCATCGTGCTTGAGAGCAGAGCGGAAAACTCCACCAACAGATGGCATTTCATTGAAGGCTACGGTGAAGTGAAACGTGAATTTATCAGTGAGGAAGATGGAGAAGAATTTACGGTTACGTCTTCTTTGGAGTCAATTGAGTGAGCGAGACCCGCGCGTGTTGCGCGGGTTTTTTAATTCATTTGCGTTTAGCATGTATCTGTCACGGGAATGGGAACTTCCCTCTTGCCGCAGCGTTTCATTAGTAGAATTACCTTTTACTTAATAAATTTTTGCAAGATGCAGGGAGAGAGCTTTAAATGACCAGAAGGCTTATTGCATTCCTTTTGCTTTTTACTGTACTGCTTTTATTCGGCTGTCAGTCTGATGAAGCTGAAATCAAGAGCAGCTTTTCCATCAAAACCAGCGTTTCCCCGAACCAGAAGAATATTATCGAGATCCAGGAAATGTCTAAAGAAGACAATGTCGGATTGCACGCCAGCGGGAGACCCATGTTTCATTCCCTGCGGATATACTACGGTGAATATGGAAGTCTGCTGGAGGATTTTGTGGTTTTAGAGGAAATTCGTATGCCCAGTATCGATTATTTCGATGTGGTATGGACGGACGACGAGAATGTCACCATTAACGTCATACCTCGGGATGATACGGTAATAGATAATGAGGTGCAGACTTATGAAGTTGAAACGTATGAGTTTGATTTTGCGACTGAAACGTTGTCTAAGTGAGTCGGTGTTTTAGTTAAATTACAATGGCTCAGTCTTCGATAGAAATGAAGGCTGAGCCATTGTAATTTATGAGTATTTTATCGTTCTACATCCAAATTTAAAACTGGGCGTAACTTTCCTATGAAATAATTTTCCATGTAGAAGCGATCTACCGAATTCTCAGGTCCATGCAATGGGATATAACTGAAGTGGATATTGTTGACCATTAATTCAACTATATTTTTTTCTCCATCGAACAATTCTTTAATTCCTCGACGCAATTGGTTGGATGTATTTTTAACTTTGAATTCAGGATGAGTAATTTGCAAATGTTGTGAAATACGGGTAAACATACTTTCTGAGCTTTTCCCAACATATAGTGGAATCAGACCATTATAAGATTCAATCCATTTTTCCGTAAGTTTTACTTCAATTTTTTCATGAGCCGATTTTTCATCTAGAAGTGGGCCCTTTATCTTTCTTCCTTTAAAATTGAACCCTCTTTCACCTAATTTATTCATTAGTGGGTCATTATCCTTGTCTTCCGGCTGCCACCAGAAGAAATATATACCCCCACTTAGGATGTTAGAGTGTCTTTTACTTGCCTTATCTTTATCCAATTTCCATCCTGTTGGATATTTTTTGTATGGCTTCCCATCCTTTGTAATTGGTTCTATCAATAGCTCTTTAATTGATTGCCTGTCCATCTTTTTTTCTCTAGAGTCCATTTCTGATTGATTAATAGTTAATGTAGATCTCAGTGTCAAATTCTCTTCCTCCTCATTTCTTCTATTTTAAGTATATCAATAGAAGAACTTAGTAAAACAAAACAACTCTTTTTCAACATTTATTTATTGATAATCAATAAATATCATGCTATATTCAACGTAATAAAACCCTGAACGGAGTGACTCCCATGACACTTAAACGTGCTTCGACACTCTTTTTGAAAGCCGTGCTGTTGTTTGTGACCGGTGTGGCGCTTACCTTGTGCATATTCGGCCTGCCGGGGATGGCTGCGATGGATGCCAAGCTGCATCCGGAGACGGCTTACCTCCAGTATCCGTTTCTGATTGCGGCCTACATCTTCTTCACGCCTTTTTTCATCGCGCTGTATCAGACGTTCAGGCTGCTGACGCTTATTGACCAGGGCAAAGCGTTCTCCGATGTTTCGTTGAAGGCGCTGAAGACGATCCGGAATTGCGCGCTCGCGATTATTGTGTTCATCGTGCTAGGAGAGCTCGCGACGGTTGCGCTGATCCGGGGTGAAGACATCACGCATATCATCACGCTGGGCGTGCTCATCACCATCGGCTCCGCGGCCGTTGCACTGTTTGCGAGTCTGCTGCAGAAGCTGGTGCGGGATGCGATGCGACTCAAGTCGGAGAATGATTTGATTGTTTAACTACGGCCCTCATCGGGATTGAGGCAAGTAGTGCCAGGCACTGCAAATAAAAGTATGATAAGGCACTGTTCTCTACTTGTCTTTACCAAAATAATGAAATAGATTAGCACTTCATAGGAAGAGTCCATTTTAGAATTCGGCCCTATGAGGTGCTTTTATATTTTTTCTTATCATATATCATTATCAACTGACGAAAGTTTGTTGATCCATTGCTGAATTCTTTAAGCTTATTATGATTTGAGTGAATAAATGATTCAATTTCTTCGGGTGGAGAGTGTAAATTGTCATTTTCAATTCCCGTTAAAGAAGTAATATACTTATGAATTGGGATTTGAGCAGCACTTGGAATAACTTCAGGAAATGAATGTTTAGCTATAAATTCTGAAGAAACTCCTCCATTCTTTAAACCTGTTGCTTCCTCAAATAAATCTGCAGTTTTTGGTGAGTAATTAAAATATTTCTTTCGGTTTCTGCCGTTCAAATGTTGATGTTTATGGAATATTCCGATAAATTAAGGTTAACTAGAATGAACGGAGTGTGTTCCATGAAAGCCAAAAGAACTCCTACCCTCTTGATGAAAGTGGTTCTATTGCTTATTGCAGCTGGGATTCTTGTGTTTTGTGCATTTTTTTTACCGGGGATTGCCGCTGACAATACGGCGCTGAATCCAGGGACGGCTCCACTGCAATATCCGTTTTTGATAGCGGCTTATATCTTCTTCATTCCATTTTTTATCGCTTTGTTTCAGGCTTTCAAATTATTGAACTATATTGAGAGGAACGAAGTGAGGTCAACTTTTTCGGCCAAGGCGCTGAAGGTCATTTACTACTGCGCTAACACGATCATCGCTTTTATAGTCCTGGGCGAAGTGGCTGCGTTTATGTTTATGGACGGTGAAATCACACTCATCATTATGCTCGGGGCCCTCGGTGTTTTAGCCTCCATTACCATTGCGGTTGTTGCCGATTTGCTGCAAAAGCTGGTGAAGGACGCGGTCGGGTCAAAATCCCATAAGGACATGCTTGTTTAGCTGAAGATTTGTAAGCTCCTATCTTTTGAGGGAGCTTTTTTTCATTTTCAAATGGAGTCTCCCTCTCTTTTTCACGCACGAAAGCAGCTTGTTTTCAGAAAGAGGATTCAGACAAATCCTGTCGAACTAAATATTTGCCGAGTGATGATGCGCAGACTAAGCGGCAGGTTCAAATTGAACTCGGCGAAGAAAGTGGATATCCGGAAGCTGGATCGAGTGATTGCGGAAGCGATTTTGTAATTAATAACGAAAAACCTCTTTCACTATGGAAAGAGGTTTTACAGGCTGTCGATAAATCCTGAGTTGCAAACTCTGTTTCCAACTCCCCCCACATAAAGAAGTGCAAATTGGAAGGAATCTTGAGACCTTAAAAGGCTTTTATTGCTTTCCTTCTATTGATAGGTAAACTGAACAGTAACACAGATAAACGTTTCCAGCACCATGTATTATAAGAAACAATACCAATACAATATGGTTTGGAGGAAAATGAATGAATTCTTACTCTGAAGATATAACATACAATGAAACTGAAATGTATTGGAAGAAATATCAGAAATTCTTTCCTGAAGAAATGCAATTAAATGAAACAAACCTGCCCCTTGAAGAATGGTGGGTTTGGAATGATTTTCGCATCCATTTGGATCGCATGACTGCTCCAGATTCGACAATTAAAATTGTATTAATTCATGGTGGAGGTGGAAATGGCAGATTACTGGCACCCTATGGAAGGATGCTTCAAATACAGGGATACGATGTCGTGTCGCCAGACCTCCCTCCTTACGGCCTTAGTTACTCGAGGTCCTTAAAATCCATGGATTACTCTGATTGGATTAACATAATGACGGAGTTTATCAAACAGGAATTCGAGCGAGATGGTAAACCGATTGTTTTATTGGGAGCCAGCATTGGCGGTATGCTGGCCTATCATACAGCCAGTATGAGTAAACAAGTGGAAGGTTTAATTGTAACGACCTTTGTGGACACAAGTGATCCCAAAGTTCGTGATCAAATTGCTCCAAATAAACTGATTAGCCGCTTGGGCAAAGCCATGATGGATAGTTTCCCTTTTGTATTGGATTCGGTTCGGCTTTCCGTTTCTCAAGTATCCAGGATGAAGTTAATTACAAATAACGTTGAGCTGACAAGCCTGATCATAAACGATCCTCGAGCGGCAGGGACTAAAATTCCCATTCGATTTCTGAGAACCTTTTTAAACATGAGTCCAATCATCAAACCTGAAGATTTTGATGTTTGTCCAGTATTGCTTATCCATCCTGAAATAGATCCCATGACCCCATTGTATTTAAGCAAACCTTTTTATAAACGGCTGCAAGGCAGGAAAAGGTGCGTGATTTTAGAAGGAGCTGGCCATCTTCCGATAGAACAGCCAGGTGTAGGCCAAATGAAAACAGCAATCCTAAACTTTTTAAGTGAACTTGAAAATGATTCCAAACTCAAAGACGACCAGTTTGATCATTAATCGACATGGAGATGGGTCGTATTCAACTGGATTTGTCCAGTAGTCATTTAAGCCATAGTCACTACTAACCAAAACATGTCCCCGCATAAGTCCTGCTGCAACCGCTTGAGCAAATGACCGTGCCGTTGTTCAGCACTAAGTTCGCTATTCTCGAGAACTGATCCAATCCAAATAAAAGAACCCCCGCAGCTTTTCGGAAAAAGCTGCGGGGGTTTGCCTGTTTCCACGCTAATGTTGGAACGTATTATTTCACTAATTCTTCAATCGATTCATTCACCAACTGGAATTCACGGTGCAGCACTTCACCAATGCGCTTCATGCCTTCTTCGATCTGTTCCGGATTTGAATTGGAGAAGTTCAGCCGCATCGTATTTTTTTGTGCTCCTCTCACGTAAAAAGGTGCCCCGGGTACAAAAGCCACGTTATTTTCCAGACACTTCAACGCGACGTCGCCGGCATTTATTGAATCAGGAAGCTCTACCCAAATGAACAATCCGCCATCGGGCTTGCTGCAGGAGATATTTCCTGGGAAATATTTGTCGATGCAGTCCAACATGGCTGCACATCTTTCCCGATAAACGGATTGAATGGTTTCAATATGGCCATCCAGATCGTACAGTTCCATATACTTCGCTGTAATACGCTGTGCAAGGCCGTCGGAATGCATATCAGCCGATTCCTTAAAACCTGCGTACTTTTCGAGTATTACTTTATCTGCACAAATCCAGCCCAATCGCAGTCCAGGTGCAAATATTTTTGAAAAACTGCTAAGGTAAATGACTCGCCCTTCTGTATCAAATTGTTTGATGGGAGGAATTGGTGTTCCTGAAAAACGGATTGCTCCGTACGGATTGTCTTCCAGGATCAACACATCGAATTGATTGGCGAGTTTAATCATCCGTTTTCTTCTTTCAAGTTTGAGTGTTCTGCCAGTCGGATTCTGAAAATCGGGAATCGTATAAATAAATTTAGCCTGCGGATTTTGCTGAAGGCATTTTTCCAATGCATCCATCTTCATGCCGTCTTCATCCATTTCCACGTCTACGATGTTTGCATGGTAGACGTTAAAGGCATTGATTGCCGCAAGATAAGTCGGGCTTTCGCAGATGACGGTATCTCCTTCGTCAAGAAATACTCTTCCTGTCAGGTCAATTGCCTGCTGGGAACCGGATGTAATCATCACTTGCTCTAATTCTGTTTGGATTCCAATGGCTTCCATTCTTTCCATTACCGCTTTTCGAAGTGGAATGGATCCCACCGTTGAGCTGTATTGAAGAGACGAAGCTCCGTGATCCGTCAGTACCGCCTGGCTCGCCGCTTTTAATTCTTCAATAGGAAACAATTCAGAGGCAGGAAGCCCGCCAGCAAACGAAATCAATTCAGGCCGTTCCGAAGAAGATAAGATTAAGCGCATTTGGGATGGCTCCAGCGCATTGGCTCTTCTTGCATATTTATTTTGCATCATATAATCCTCCATCTAAGAACGCGTCTTCTTAATATTGGTATACAGTAATTATGAAAGAAGCATAATTTACTATTCTTCCAATTGTACAAGCTTTTGAATCGAAAGGAAAACACCAGTGCATCCTCTTTTTGTACTAATAATATCTAATCCTAAATTCTTCCTGTCATTTCTTCAAATTAGAAAAAGCCCACAGCGGTGATGAACCCCAAAAGTTAGTTTCGAAATCTAACTTTGTGGAGGCACTACCATCGCTGCGGGCTTTTTGTCCTCTTATATTTTACTCTTCTCCCATTTCTTCGAGAGCTTCGGGATAAGTGATTGTATCGAATACTTCGCCTGTTGCGGCGTCTGCCATTTCAATAACGACTTCGAAGCTGTCTGCATCTGCACCGTCATAGATTTGATAGTAAGAGCCGATCATGCCAAGTGTCATGGTCGCAAAACCGTCAAAGCTGTTTTCGTAGGCTTCACGGTCGACGTTTACAGTGAAGTTATCGTAGTTCTTGGACGATTCGATTGACTGGATTGACGGGAAGTCACCGGATTCGGTGATTTCGTTTTTCGCTTCTTCCATACTTGTTGCAAGCTCTTCCATTAATTCTTTATGACGTGCTTTTGACATTTTGTATGTCACAGAGCCGTCCTCATTGACGGTCGCTTCCCCAACACCTTCTGCCTCCGCGTCTGCCGCTGCCTGCTCCGGATCTTCACCTTCAAAGAATGATGCCGGAATCGTCACTTCGACATTGAAAAGGCCTTTATCGACATTGACGCCTTCTCCTTCTTCAGCGGACTTTGTTGCTTCAGCAGTTTCAGATTCTTTTGCTGCCTCTTCTGTATTAACTGTTTCTTCCTTCGGTTCTGTTTCAGATGCGTTATCGCTCGAGCAGGCTGCCAGTGCCAATCCACTTGCCGCCAATATCATTGCAAATTTTCTCATAGTAATCTCCTTCTGTCTTTTAATGGGTCTTTGCCGTTATAAATTCTGGATGCGCCTTAATTATTCAGTAGCAAAAAAGATATTATCAAAGTTACTGTCTTCGAATACCATAAGAACAGTATCGCCTTCATTTACCATATTCGTAACTTTTCCTTGCAGGGAACCACCAGCAAAAATATCACCGCTCAATTCCGGTTCCACCACGGCAGAGGTCCATTCGTACGGCGAGCCGTCGCTGCCGATGAAGTCAAAGTACATGCCATCCATAAACCAGGCATAATCCTCTGTTTCCGCTTCAAGTAAAGTTACCGATACATCCGCCATCAAATATTCCTGGCCTTCTCCCGGTTCTTCGTTGAATTCGTTGGTGCTTAAGATTTCCTCCCATGCTTCATCGCCGCGTGTGACAGAATTGACAGTGATTTCCGCTTGACCTTTGAATTCGTTGGATTCGTTGTCATAAATAGAAACTTCCACAGACTTCGTTTCACCAACCGCTACCGGATTTGAACGTTTTCCTGCTTCCGACTTTTCAGCTGCCTCTTCCTCTGCAGGCTCCTCTGCCATTGCGCTGCCTTCTTCCGCAGTTTCCTCCGTGCTTTCAGAAGCTGTTGCCGGTTTCTTTTCTTCGTTGACCTCGGCCGTATCCGAACCGCAAGCCCCCAACGTTAATGCTAAACCGACCGTTCCTGCTGCAAACCATTTCTTAATCATTCTTTCGTCCTCCTCATGTTGTGATCTCCTATGAATAAACTGTGAAAAAATCACTTTTTATCCATCATTGATTCTGCAGATGCTAAGCTTTCAATGTGAAATTATACTAGACACATTATATTATTACCAATATTACTATTTATTGTAATAAAATTATCATTAATTTTTGATTCCTAATCTTTTGTTTTTTGAGAAAAAAATGCAAGTTTAAGTCGATGGCAATTCCTCTTCCCCCTCCTTCCAAGTTATGCCATACTGAAGGCATATACGAAAAAAGGGGGATTTTTTATGTCTGGATTAAATGCGATGCTCGCGTGGACATTCACGCAGGAAATCGATGTGCCGAGTTCGGTGAATGAGCTGCTGGTTCCGGGAGAAGTGGCGCAGATTGCTTATAAAACGGTACGCGATACGGCCGTGGTGACGAACAAACGAATCATCATCTCCGATAAGCAGGGCTTGACCGGCAAGAAAGTCGAAGTCTACACGATTCCGTTTAAGTCGATCATCATGTACTCGTCGGAAAACGCCGGCACGTTCGATTTGAATACGGAGCTCGAGCTGTGGACGACACTTGGCCGTTTTAAATTGAATCTGGCGCGGAAAGTGGATATCCGCAAACTGGATAAATTGATTGCGGAAGCGATTTTGTAAACAGGGGGAGAAATCATTGGAATCATTGCTATTGCCCATCCTTTATCTGGTTGGGGTTCTATACGGACTTATCACCTTCTTTAAGGAAATGAAAAAACGGCCAAATGCGAGTAAAAATTATTTGGGGCTTTCGGTTGCGATTGTGGTTTGCTGCGGGACTGCTTTTATAATGACGGTTGGGTGAGCGTTCAAGTAGACGTCTCAAAAGAATTGACGAAATAATTAAAATTTATGCAACAAAAAATGGATATCATTGGTATAATGGATGGAATAGGTTTTACTTGCACTGACAAATCGAAATTCTGGAGGGATGACTATGGTTGAACAAATGCAGACAAGCGGGAAAGCCGGGACAAACCATTACGCTTCAGCATCTTTGCTGTTTGGTATTTTCTCCATCTTCTTCCCCTTTTTCACTTTGATATTCGGATTTACTGGAATACTGTTTTTCTGGCGAGCGAAAAAAGAGATTGCGGTATCCGGTGAAGCCGGTACCCGACGGGCATATGCCGGGTTGATCTGCAGTGTGCTGGGTCTTCTTATGCTGTTTTCCATGGTGAGTTTGGGTGGCATTTTCAGGATGATCGGAATTCAGCTGAACATTTTTTACTGACAGCAATTCGATCTTTTCTTTAACGCTGGGCATCCTTTCGCTCTTCATACCATTTTTAGGAGGAAATGACTTGAGGTTCTTGATTTTATTGGCACAGGGTCCGAACTGGAAAACGGATGTCGCTCTGCATAACCAGCCATTTATGCCTGAACATGCTGTATATGTGCAGCAGGCGTTTGATAAGGGAGACATCATACTCGCCGGTCCGTTCATGGATTTTTCAGGCGGCGCGGTTGTACTGGATTCAGAAACTGAAGAAGATGCCCTCGCTTTCGCTGAGAATGATCCCGCTGTTAAAAACGGCATCTTCACTTTCTCACTCAAGGAATGGGGTTTCCGTATGAGCAAGTTCGAAAACCTCAATCCTAAGTATGGACAGGAATATATCAACATCAAGCACAAGCACCAGAAAGAATTGGGGATTCTTTGAATTTCACATAAGGGCTGGCAAAGAATAGTTTAATCAAACTATTCTTTTTTTATTTCCCCCAAGCCCTCCACTTGGATTTTCCCCTCCCTCTTTTGCTACACTGATGAATGGAAAGAAACTGTTTAGATAGAAGGAGCGATTCATATGCAGAACTTATCAGGTAAAAACGCAATCATCACAGGCGCCGGCAAAGGCATCGGACGCGCAACGGCCATCGCTTTTGCAGCGGAAGGGATCAATGTCGGGCTGGTTGGACGCACGGCAGAGAATTTGGAGAAAGTGGCTGCCGAACTTGAGCAGTACGGCGTGAAAACGGTCTTCGCTGCAGCTGACGTTGCGGACATGGACGCGGTCAATTCAGCAGTTGAACATATTACGGCAGAGCTTGGGCCGATTGATATCCTGATCAACAACGCCGGCATCGGCAAATTCGGCAAGTTCCTGGAACTGTCGCCTGAACAATGGAAAGGCATCATCGACACGAACCTGATGGGCGTCTATTATGTGACGCGCGCAGTATTGCCGCAGATGATTGAGCGCGAATCCGGCGACATCATCAACATCTCATCGACTGCCGGGCAAAAAGGTGCGCCGGTAACAAGTGCCTACAGCGCTTCAAAATTCGGCGTTCTCGGTCTGACAGAATCGTTGATGCTGGAAGTCAGAAAGCACAATATCCGCGTCAGCGCGTTGACACCGAGCACGGTCGCCACTGAACTGGCGTTTTCTGAGAACCTGACGGACGGCAACCCGGACAAAGTCATGCAGCCGGAAGATTTGGCTGAAGTGATGGTCGCCCAGCTGAAATTGCATCCGCGCGTGCTGTTGAAATCGGCTGGTCTTTGGTCGACGAATCCGTAAAAGTAACAGGACTGACTGAACATCTTTGAATCACCTGACACCTTCGGGTCGGCACACTTTCGGGTTGTGCCTGAGCCGGAGGTGTTTTTTTGATTGTTTTATTTCTGTCACTTTTGATTGTTTCGGAAGGGGTTATGCGTTAACCCGGCTCTATAGCCCGTGCTATAATACAGGTTGTTTGAGGAATTGACAGGTCCCTCTTTCCTGGCAACAGGAGTTTATAACCTGCAATAAAAATGCTAGGAGTCGTTGCTCAAGTTATGAAAGAACGTATGATTCAAATCATGGAAGGCAGAAGAGTCACCAATTTCATCACGGTCCTGATTATTATCAACGCCATCCTCGTCGGCCTTGAGACGTATCCGGAATTCGCTGCCGAGTACAGTTCCTGGCTGTTGGCGCTCGATTTCGTCATTCTCGGGTTGTTCACCGTGGAAATCCTGATCAAACTGTATCTGTACCGCACCAGTTTTTTCCGGAACGGCTGGAATAATTTCGACTTCATCATCGTCGTCGGCAGCCTGATTCTCTACAACTCCCCATACATAAGCGTCCTTCGGATTTTCCGTGTGCTGCGGGTATTGCGGACCATCACCACGATTCCGTCACTGCGGCGTGTGGTGGCCGCTTTGTTCATGGCCATCCCGACCATCACCAGTGTCATCCTGCTGATGTCGATCATTTTCTATGTGTATGCGGTGATTGGAACGTTCTTCTACGCTTCGGTTGAACCGGAGTATTTCGGTAATCTCGGACTGTCGTTCATCACCCTGTTCCAGGTGTTCACACTGGAATCCTGGGCAAGCGGCGTGTTCCGGCCGATTTTTGAAGAAATCCCGTGGTCCTGGCTGTATTTCGTTTCCTTCATCGTCATTTCGACTTTCCTCATGATCAACCTGATCGTCGGGGAAATCGTCAATAACGCCCAGAAGATAACAGAGGAAATCGATGCGGAAACGGCAGACATCAAAGATGAATTATCGGAAATCGATGAGCTCCGGAACGAAGTGGCCGAGCTGAAAACGATGCTGCAGACGCTGGTCGACCGGAAATAAAAGCGTTCTCTGGCGGATGCAGAAAAACAAAAGCCTTTCCAACGAAAATGTTGGAAAGGCTTTTATGATTTTATTCGAATAAACCCTACATGAACGTCGCAAACCATAAACCGAGCGTCGTGCCGATATAGTTGCCGATGACGTAGCCGATCGTGCCGACGACAAGCACCGGACCGATAAGTTCTTTCCAGCCTTTGGCGATGGCCATGGCGGCAGCTGTTGTCGGTCCGCCGACATTCGCATTGACGACCAGCAGGATTTCTTCGAGATCATATTTCAGGAGTTTGCCGGCTGTCAGTGAAATCAGCAGGTTAATGATGACGATGATGGCGACGAATACCAGCAGCAGCGGCGCATTTTGAATGATCAGCGGAATCGACGCCGGGATCCCGATGACCACGAAGAACAGGTAAATCAGGAACGTACCGAGTTCCTGGCTGCCGTTGATGCTGTCGAAATAGCGCGGGAAAAAGGCCAGCGCCAAGAACGTCAGCGTCGTCAGGATCAGATACAGATCTCCGAACAAACCGCTGAGCAGGTTCCATCCAAAATTCACATCGTCGCCGGACGGGATGACGCCTGCGAAAAATCCAGAGATTTTCGTTGCCAGGACGAACAGCAGAAATGCCGTACCCAGCGATAATGCGATGTCCTTCAAAGAGATGTCCTGGCGTTTCCAAAAACTTTCGGCATTCGTTTTACCGCCGTTTGCTGCCGAATCCTTCTCCACTTGCAGCACATGCGGATGCGGATACCGTTTTCTGAAAAACCGGAACGTCGGAATCGCCATGAGCGTGACAATGACAAGCGCCATCATCAGGTTATCGGCAACGACCGCCGCAGACACCAGATCTTCCGGCGCATCGAATTTGGCCGTCATGGCCGCGAAGTTGACGCCACCTCCCACATAAGAGGCACTCATCATCCCCCCGATCCGGTCGAGAAACGGAATGGTGTCTTTCAATAAGAAGAAACTGACAATCGTTCCGGCAATCGTCCCGACGGAACTGATCAGGAAGATGAGCAGCATGCGTCCGCTTTCCTGCCAGATTTTCTTGAAATTCACATGGAATAACAGCAGCGGGATCGCCAGCGGAATGATGAACGCCCAGATGGCGTCGTAAACAGGCGACGCCGTCGGGATGATGCCCGTATTAGATAAGATGATGGCTGAAATGAGCGCGATGACGGCGCCGGACAGCTTTCCTGCCCAGCTGTATTTCTGTTCCAGTACGATACTCATGGCAGCGACGATAACAATGATGCCCCAAAGTGTAACGAGGTCATCCGGTTTGATCAGCGAATTTTCCATATCAACTTCCTCCTTGTCTATGCAACAATCATTTTCTCTTGATTATCCGCATGGCATTGCCGTAACTGATGGCTTCAATTTCATCGTCGGTAAAACCGCGTTTGGACATGCGCTCCAATAGCGCAGGAATTTTGGTGACATCTTCAAGCCCGCGCGTCGTGCCGGTTGGACCGGCACCAAAATCATAAGGCTCAAGATAATCCAGGAAATCAAAACCGAAGCCCACTGAGTCGACGCCAATGCGGTCAGCGATATGGACAGCGTGGTCGATGAACCGGTCGACGGTCGGATTCTGTGGATCAACAAATTGCCAATACGCGTTGAGTCCGACAATGCCTTCTTTTGAAGCAATCGCTTCCAATTGATCATCCGTCAAATTCCGCTCATGGTCGCAAATTGCGCGGGCATTGCTGTGTGAGGCGATAATGGGCTCTTCGCTGTGGTAATAGAGGTCCCAAAATGATTTTTCATCCAGATGCGAAACATCGACCAGCCAGTTCAGGCGCTCGGCTTCACGCACCGCCTCTTCTCCCCATTTCGTCAAACCAGGCGTCCGCGCCGGTGTTGCCGCTCCCGTGCCGCTGGCAAAAGCATTCGTTTCATTCCACACCAGGATCATATGGTCAATGCCTTTTTCATCCATTTCATCGAACCGCTCCACCAATTCCATTTTGTCCGTTTCCAGAAAACTGATGCTTTCGAGCCCCAGCACGATATTGATTTTGTCCGCTTGTCGGGCTTCTATGAAATGGCCTGTGAACTTGCACAGGTTGACATGTTTCGACTGCGCAAAATCGTCCATGACGTAACGGTAAATTTCCCGGATACGCTCCAGCGGCTGTTCCTTGAACTGGGGCTCCACCCAGAATACGCAAATAATCGTATCAATTCCCCCCGCTTTCAGCCGGGGATAATGCAGCCTGTCGAATACACGGGTTTCGCCTCGTTTCTTCCGCCACGCAATATCGGTAAACAGGTCGGAATGCAGATCCACTACTTTCATCTCTCTTTCTCCTCTCTCTCATGCTTCAACTATAGTATTGTTTCCCTTTTGTGCGGCTGTTAGTCCTCAATTTCCAGCAATTCGATCAGCCGGATGACTTCTTCATCTTCCCCGACATCAATCGTCACCAATTCCGTATCGACGATGAGCGACTTGTAAAAGTCTTCGCCTGCCGGATATTCACCATCCCAGCGCAGCGGAACCTTGTATACATTGACCGTGCCATCTCCGTTGCCGCTGTAAGTTACGGAGCCGTCGACCAGGCGCGAGCCCGCCAGCTGGATGACGTCTTCCGGATATTCGGCGCTCGTTTCATCGTCCGGATTGAGCGGCGTGCCCAAAGGAATTTTCTTCACGTACAGGCCATCGATATCCTGGTTAGGCCCGAGCTGCAGCCACACGCGTGCGTATTCGATTTCTTCGCTGGAGTAGGCGTCGAGGCCGGAGCCGGAAGCTTCTTCAGATGTGGCGTCTTCCCCGGAACCTGATTCCTCCGTATCTTTTTCATCTTCTGAATCGGTTGATGAAGAATCAGTTGCAGTTTCTTCCGCCGCGTTATCTGTCGTATCGGGCACCGTTTCCAGGGCAGTTTCGTCTGCACATCCTGCGAATAAAGCGACTGCAACCGTGAAATAAATGATTTTCCATACGGATTTCATGGGTCAGCATCCTTTCGTGGATATTTTATGTATGCATAGTTTCATTATAGCCATTTTTCTGAGAGTTTCTAATTCTATCTCATTTGATTGCAGAGGATGTCTCACGGATAACCCATTTTATTTAACGAAACTGTCTAAAAGGTTTCCTTCTCCAGAATCGGGTATAGAACAAGATACCGACGCTACCGATTTTATTCCCAAAGGAGGACAATTCATGCATTATCAATTGAACCTGCACTTGTCGAGCGCGAAAAAGGATTATTTTTGGCTGTTCAACAGCCAGGAAGATACGATGACGGTTTTTAATGAAGTGGTGGAGACGTTCCGGCAGTACGAGCCGCGCGATGTGGATGCGTTTGCGAAGGAAAAGCGGCGTGAAATCGACGAAACCGGCAAAAGCAACTCGGTTCAGATCGAAGTGGTGAAAGTCGATAAGGAAGCGATCATCCGATCAGCATCCTATACCGAGATGTTTTATGAAGAACAGCACTTTGATGATATTTACAGGACTCTGACGGACCGGCTGGGTACTCCGGAGGAAGAATCGGCACTGTAAACAATTTAGATACGGAAGAACCCGGAGAGCCCATGCTTCCCGGGTTTAACTTTTGCGATTTTCCAGCACTTCATTTAAAAGATCAGGGAAGTTTGTAAATATGCCAGTTGCGCCCCAGTCAAGTAATCGTTCCATGTCAGCTTTGGCATTTACAGTATACGGGTGAATCATTAAATCATTTTTCCGGACTTTCTCCATATAATTCCGATCAATTCTTGTATACCTGGCGCCGACGCCCATTGCGTATTCTTTGATCGCCTGAATCTCTGTTTCGGAAATTGTTGCAGGCTCCGAATAGATAATCAATTGGATCAATGGGATGGCTGGATCGAGTTCATGCATTTTCAACAGACTGGGTGCACTGAAAGATTGCACCAGCACTTTGCCGGGTGGCGCATTTTGTCCGGTCAATTTATGTTTTTTCAGCACATACAGTAACTCCCGCTCCATTCCCGGATATATTTCGGGAGCCTTCGTTTCAATATAGTAGCAGGACCCTGTGCCGAATCTTTCAATGACTTCTTCCAGCGTCGGCACTGTCAGTCCCGCATATTCAGGCTTCGCTTTTTCCGGATACGCTGCATTGAACCAGGAACCGGCATCCAGCCCTTTGATCTCCGCCAGGGTCATGTCTTTGACGAAGCCTGTGCCATCAGTGGTCCTGTCCACTTTTTCATCATGCATAGCGATCAATATCCCATCTTTTGTCATTTGCAGATCAACTTCTATATAATCACCTTTCATCTTTTCTCCCAGCTCGTATGCAGCCAGGGTATGTTCCGGTGCATAGCCCGAAGCACCCCGGTGTGCGATATTCAATATTTTACTTGGATTCAATGACATGCCCTCCACTTTGCCGTACGCCAGATTTGGAATAAATGAAAAATAGTATGCTCTCCAATAATAGTACAATCAGGGGGCGAAAACATCGAGAATGATGTTTTGAAACATTTTCCATCCCCTTCCGTATTATCAGTTAGAGATTAGCGGAAATGAGAGAGGAGTTGGACGGAATGGGATTGATCCGGTGGCTGTTTTTCAAGAAGAAGCACTGCGTGTATACTGCTTTTGGCACCGAAAGTTATTACCAGGCGGCAAGCCGCTTGAGCGCCGCAGGCATCAGCTACGAGGCAAAATTAAAACTGACTGCCAGCATTTACGATACTTCCGTTCACGCCATTGACCAGTTCGTCCGCAAATCGATTGTGGATACGACCCAGTATGATTTTTTCGTCGCAAAAGAAGACATTTACCGGGCGCAGCAGGCGCTTCGCCATTAGCATCAGTCATACCGGTGCCGGGACAGGATATTTTCTGTCCCGGCCTTTTCTTTATTTCAGTGCCAGCAGTATAATAAAACAAAATCCGCAAGGGAGTGATGGGCTTGATAAGTAAATTGGGGCAAGTGATGGTGTATGTGGATGATCAGGACAAAGCAGTGAAGTTTTGGACGGAGAAAGCCGGTTTTTCAGTGATTTTTGACGGAGGTTCAGAGGAAATGGGGATCCGCTGGATTGAAATTGCGCCGTCGGGAGATTCGGCTACGACGATTGTGCTGCACGACAAGGGAGTGGTTTCGAAAATGTCACCGGAACTGGATCTTGGTACGCCGTCGCTGATGTTTTATACGGAAGATGTTGAAAGCCTGTACGCAGATTTCAAGGAACGCGGCGTGACGACCGGTGAACTGGTCGACATGGGCGTCGGCCGAAGCTTCAATTTCGCTGACGATGAAGGGAATTATTTTGCAGTGATGCAGCCGAATCAATGATTGAAAACGCCTGGACAGCTTTTCTGTCCAGGCGTTTAGTGTTATTCATTCTGCTTTACTGAGGCCGCGGCCGAGCAGATCGGCGGAAACCGGCTCCCGTCCAAGTTCCCGTGACCAGATGGACAACTGGCCGATGTGATGGATTTCATGCGCAATGACGTGCCGCATCACTTCGCCCCATTCGTCGACATACTTCGTGCCGTCTTTGCCAATTGATACGAGTTCCCTGTCTTCCATGCTGTCTTCCCAGTTGTTAACGAACGCCTCGACTTCCTCGTGGAATTTGGCATCCAGTTCGCGCACTTTTTCGAGGCTGCTGTATTTCCCGAATTTTTCCTGAAAATCGTCTTTACCTTCCAGTACGCGCAGCCAGCTCCATTCGGTGTCTATAATATGAAACAGCGTCTCGAGGATGCTGCCGACGCCGCCGGTCCGTTTTTTCAGCAGCTCTTCTTCGCTGACCCCTTCGCACCACCTATACCATTCTTCTCTGACTTGCCAATTATAATGAAACAGCATTTTCATGTGGGACCTCCGTTGATTTATGATTTGAAGTCAGTCTTTATTCCGCGCTGATTTATTCTAAAGAAAACAGGTCCCTTCTTATCCAAATCCCCAGAAGTCAGTCCAATAGAGTGAAAATAAGAAGATACCGATAAAGACGGTTTCACCGACTGTCACTTTATACAAATTGGGATTTTCTGCATACTTCCGTTCCATAATCGCTTTTCCTAACTGGGAAATGATCAGGAACAAAATCAGAATAACCCAGGGATGCAAGAACCAGAACCATTCCGAAGGCGGTCGGGTTATATTTATGGCATAGCCTATAATTATACTGACCACCCCAAGAGTACGGATGGTCCAATCAAACTTTTTGTGCTTGTCATTTATGTGTTTGAAGGAAAAAAATTTCTGCTTCTCCACGTTCAGCAACTTCCTTGCAACTGCATTGAACACTATTGACAGGAAAATGAAAATGGCGAGTATCACGATCAGTTTCCATGCAAAATTCGGATCGCTGATTTGATCAATCATACAATAACTACCCCTTACACCTTATTTGAGATTTTTCTAAATTTCATCATAAAAATTCGGAATATCATGTAAAATGAAGAGGTTATGTGAAAGCAGGATAATTTTGCTCCTCCTTTTAAACAGATCAGCGCATTTTATTGCGAAGAATTTCCACACTCAGATTTCAAATTCCAGGAGGTCACCATGCAGGAGAAAAAGAAGAACGTCATTACAATTCCCATGATTTTAGGTATGGCTGGTTTGCTGTTTGCGACAGCCGGCATCTTCAAACTGCTTACCATAGTAATGGATCCGATGGGGTACGCCATGTCCGTATTAGGCATTTCATTTGTCATCCACTATATTTATACCCTCGAGAAGAAAAATGGCGTCAGTGAGGCTTTCCTGTGGATTCGTTCCTTCGTAATGATGGGGCTTCTGCTTGTTATTTATTTCCTTTTATATTGACCTGATTTTAAAGTCAGGTCAGCTGGCTTTTGCGGAATACGCTCAACTTCATGTTGGATACTCCAAATGAATGTTGAATTTTCCTACTGCATAACGGATTCAAATCTCTTGTATCCACTTCTCCCCCGTTTAAAAGATGAACGGTCGCAGGGTGGAGAATGCTGTTGGCAAGGTCACAGCCCCTCCCGTTTTGCGGCCAGTAATGGGCTTTCTCTTATATATGAGGGTGGCTATTCGAACCTTTACCTCAATACATGTGAATCATGAACTTGCGCTTCTGCTTTTTCTTTTAACTTCTTTTCATTTCCTGCTTGTTTTCTCTTTAGATATAGATTGATCAACTCGATGTCTTCTTTATTCAAAACATCAACTTCCTCAATTGTCCGAAGTATATTCAAAAGCTGTTTCCCATGATTTTCAGGCTCTTTTTCATTGAAAAAACTCGTGATTGCGGAAGTCAGCGTACCGATGATTCCGATACCGATCAGCATAAGGATGATGGCCAGAATACGTCCGACCGGTGTTTCCGGAGAAATATCACCATAGCCGACGGTAGTGGTCGTTACGATTGCCCACCACAATGCATCTGCGAATGTATCTATTGAAGGTTCAAGAAAAACGATGGGAATCGGGACAAGAAATAAAAGAATCAAAGCAACAATCAGTACTTTATCCAAACCATTTGTTTTGAGCAGTTTATACACTGGGGCAGAATAGCGCGTACCGATGCCGATTAACCGGATTACGCGGAAAACCCTTACTATACGGGCAGCTCTAAAAATCGAATCTAACGGAATGATTCCAATCAGTTCAAAAGGATGCTGCTTAATATAGGTCCATTTATTTTCAGAACGACTGACCCGGATCAAGTAATCCAGAACAAATACCACCCAGATCGCCCAATCTATTCTTATAAAATTTTCATTGGTGGAAAAAGCAAAAAACAGAGATATCAGGATCAGGATGAACATAACACTTTCATATAGGATAAGACTTTTTTTCATCAATTTACTCCTCATTTAAAATTAGATTATGTACAGGAAATACATCTTTTTCACAACAGGCTGTGTTTTTCTTCAATCATATTGCTTGAAGCATAAAGAACCGCCTCCGCTAAAACGGCAGGCGGTTCTTAGTCTATTCCTTATGCTTCTTCAACACACCCGCAACTTTCCCGGCCACATAATCACTGCCATTCCCCTCATCTTCAATCCCTTCGATCATCATGGCGATGATGACACCCGGATCTTCCGAGTCGTAGCCTACGAAATAGCCGTTCTCTTTGCCGGCTTCACCTGTACGCATCTTAAGTTCCGCGGTGCCGGTCTTGCCCGCTACCGCCACTTCGCCGATGTTGGCGGATTTCGCATAGCCGTCTGTCACGGCTCCGCGCATCGCCGTCCTCAGCAGCTCCGCATGCTCATCGCTCACAACGCCTTCTTTCCAGACGGCCGGCTCGTTTTCATCCATTAAAAGCGAGGCCTCGTACATCGTGCCGCCGTTCAGGAACGGCTCGTACATCTTGGCGAGATGCAGAATATTGACGAGCATCTGCCCCTGGCCGTACGCGGTATCCGCTGTCTGGCCGTCGGAACCGAGCGTCCCTTCATTGGTCACCTGCGAAGGCTGCAGATTCAAAACAAACGGGATAGCGTCTGTAAATCCGAAATCCGCATAACCCGAAATCAGATCTTCACGCCCGATTTCCAGCCCTTTTTGCGCAAAATAAATATTGTCGGAGTAAACGAGTGCCTTATGCAGATCTATCGGGTTTTCGACGTCATCATGAAGACGCGTGATATGGAAGCCGCCCCACGAGCCATTCAGCTGCCAGCGTTTCCCTTCGATCGTCACGCCTTCTTCCGGATCAATCGCTCCGCTTTGGAGTCCGATTGCCGCGGTCACCGGTTTTATTGCGGAGCCGGGCGAATAGGAAGCCGCAAAACGGTTGAACAGTGGATTGCCCGCGGCATTCGCCAGTTCATCGTAACGGGAACCCGTGATGCCTTTCACAAATTCGTTCGGATTATAGGAAGGCGAGCTGACGAGCGCCAGCGTTTCACCGGTTTCCGGATCCACCGCTGCACTCGCACCGGGTTCACCGCCCATCGATTCGAATATCGATTTCTGCAGTTCCGCGTCAATCGTCAATTTGATGACGTTGCCTTCACCCGCATCGTTTTCAAAAAGGGTCACGGGTTCGGCGCCTCCGGGTTTATGGGCGATGACGCGCACACCCGGCTTGCCTCGGAGCTGTTCTTCGAATGCCCGCTCCAGCCCCTGCCGGCCGATCAGATCATTCGGCCCGTAGCCTTTATCCTCCAATTCCGTCAGCTGCTCCGCTGTTATCGGGCCAATATAGCCGACCAGATGCGCCAGCGCTTCGCCGTATGGATATTCACGGAAATCCGATTTCTCCTGCTTGGTGCCCGGAATCGCGAACACCCGGTCAAGCGTCAATTGATCACTTGCCGGCACTTGTTTGATCGGCACGAAATAATGTGGCTGCACCCAGCTTTTACCCACGGCCGCGTCAATTTCTGCCACATCGATTTCGAGAGCCCGCGCCAGTTTTTGTTTCTGCTCCGGCGTATTGAAATTCTGCGGCACGACGCCGATCATCATCGCTTCACTGTTGACGGCGATCGGCTTGTCGTTGCGGTCGACGAGCTCGCCGCGTTTCGCCTCAGTCATGCGCACTTCGACTTCATCGCCGAGTTCAAGCCGCGGCAGGATGAAGCCCGGATTCCATTCGACGAACCAATCTTCCATTTCCTCATGCGTTTCGTGCAGCAGCGTCAGCGTCCCTTCAAATTCAATCGGCCCGGCCAGCGTTTCCATCTCGACATGAATGGCGAAATCCGCAGGCGCGTCTTTCGGATAGTCCGCCCCTTCTTCAGTCGGCGCATAGGTTACGTTGATGTCACTGACACCAAGCTGATCGTATATTTCTTCCTGCCACGTCACGTAATTGAGCGATCCGTACAGATCCTTCGAGCCCTGGTTCAGAAATGAACCGTACATTTTCGAAAATTCCTGGTTGTTCCATAACTCGATGTATTGCTGTGCCCGCGTTTCCGCTTCCGACACTTCATCTGCTTTGGCTTCTTCCGGCGCCGTCTCTTGTTCCGGTCCGTCCTGACAGCCTGCAAGGAGAATGATCAAAAATATGAATGTAAAAATTCCAGGAAGCCTTTTGTCCATCCTTTTCCCTCCATTCGATTCGGCTCGAGCAACAAATCGTCTAATTATTAAGTTCTCTGTATTTTCTGATATCCCTTTAATTTATATGTGAAACCTGCAGCTGAAACGGTTCGTCCTGATGAGTTAAGAGATTTTATCCGAAATAAAAACGGAGGTGCCGGACCATGAAATACCTCATCCATTTCACGTGGCAGCAAGCGCTTGCCTGCATCTTCCCGCTGATCATTTTCGGCGCACTGGCGATCTCCAAATACGTCGAAATCCCGTTCCTGCCGCGCTATGATTTCCTTTTGCTTGTCTGCATCCTTGGGCAGATTTTCATGCTGGCGTCGGGTCTGGAGACGAAAGATGAACTGAAGACCATCTGCGTTTTCCACCTGATCGGCCTGGCACTCGAAATCTTCAAGGTGCATATGGGTTCGTGGGCGTATCCGGAAGACGCCTTCAGCAAAGTGTTGGGCGTGCCGCTCTACAGCGGTTTCATGTACGCGAGTGTCGCGAGCTATATCATCCAGTCGTGGCGGCGGCTCGACCTGCAGATGATCCACTGGCCAAAAGCAGTCTACGCCGCCGGCATCAGCACGCTCATCTACCTGAACTTTTTCACGCATCATTTTTCGTATGATGTGCGCTGGGTGCTGAAAGCGCTGCTTGTTGTCGTGTTCTTCAAGACGTTCGTGTCGTTCCGGCTGCTTGACCGTGTGTTCCGGATGCCGCTCTTAATGGCATTCGTACTGATCGGCTTTTTCATCTGGATCGCCGAAAACATCACGACGTTCCTTGGCGCCTGGCAATACCCCGACCAGCAGGCCGCCTGGACAATCGTCCACATCGGCAAGATCAGTTCGTGGGCGCTGCTTGTCATCATCAGCATTATCATCGTGGCGCAGCTTAAGCGGGTGAAGAGCGGTTTGCGGGAAAGGGAGCAGGCCGTGGACGCAGAAATTTTGAAAAGTCATTGAAAACAGGAGCTGCGGATTTGTCCGCAGCTCCTGTTTTTCGTCTTTATTTTGTGAACAATGCATTGGATACCAGACGGAACAGATAATCCGTGTGGTCACGGAATGCCGGCTCCAGTCCAATCAAAGTTACGTCCTTATCGTTTTCGCGGATCAGCACTGGCTGGCCGGCTGCCGCCTGATTGTTTTTCCAGTGGCCGGCGATGAAGAAATCACCGTCATCGTAAGATGCGTGGACTTCAGCCCCTCCGACATTCGTGAACCAGGCCGGACGGTAAACGAAACCGATGTCGTCCTGGCCGTAACCCGCTGTCAAGCTGCTGTCACCGTAATCGACCGTTACGATGCCGTTGCTGTTCGCTCCGCCGGCATTGACTGTCGCGTCCGTCAAGCCGAGTGTTTTCGTTGCACGCGAGGCGCCTGCGCCGGCAGCGATGTATTTGCCGCCGTCAGCGACGAAACTTGCTACATTCGCTTTGAACGCATCAAATTGTGCCGGGTTCTGGAAACCGAATTCCTGGTTGGCAGCACTCAGACGCGTCGCAATCAGGCTTTCCGTACCGTTGTAGATGAAAGCGTCAAATCCGTTAAGACCGGCTTCCGCCACTTCAACCGGTGTCACTTCCGTCACATCGAATCCGAGGCGTTCAAGCGCCAGGTTCATGCCGGCGTGGGTCTGCTGCTTGTTCATGCCGCCGTCTTCGAGCAATGCGACTTTAATGGAAGAAATGGCTTCAGCATTAGCCGGAATCTTAGCCGATTTGATCTGCAGGCCGGATGCTTTTACGGCTGCCGAGATTTTATTGGCAGGAGCTTCCGTGTAAAAGTCACCTTCCGCACTGCGTTTCACTTGGATCCCTGAAGCAAGCAGCGTGTTGACGAGTTCAACTGCCTGCACAGAAGAATTCGGGATAACGAACGGCCCTTTGCCGGAAACGGCACCCTGGTTCTTCACTTCGTTCACTTTCGCAGCTGCAACATTTATCGATGAAGTCACCGGATCTGCTTCAAAGCCCCAAAGTTCCGGCAGGCTCCAGGCGGAAATGTCGTACATGGAAGGTGTGTCATCCGTGATGTCTTCCCCGTCCCAAAGGAACGTGTTGGCAAGACCGGCTTTCGCCTGGTCCATGTGGACGATATACGAACCTTTCGCATACGTCACGCCTTCAACGGTGAATGCTTTCGAAGCGCGGACGACGTCGATGTCATTTTTGACCAGATGGTTGACCGCTTTTTCAGTGACTGTCGGATCCTGTCCATCAACCGGCAGTACGTAAGCCTTCGGGAAGAACCCTTCGGCGTGCGTCGGGTGGTCGAAATTAATGCCGCGTTCGAACACTTCCATTTGATCCGAAATCATTTCCTGTTTATTTTCAGTCGCATATTTCAATGCGCCCATGACCGCATCGTACATCCATTTCACGCCGTCTTCATCGTTGGTCGGAGCTTCCAGCGTGTGGCCGTATGCTCCGTGGTACATCGCATACATCGGGGTGAAGATCGGCGGGTAATCGTCCCAGCCGGCCGCGTCGTCGCGCTGCGGCATATAGGTGCCTGTCATGTTCTGATAAAGCGCACCTTCGTATCCGTTTTTATTGGCCATGATTTCGGCTTCCATCGCTTCTGCCTGCCCATAAGCCCATTTATTGAATAAATCATATTCATAGTTCGGATTATGCGGTGGCGTACACGGCTCGATCAGCCCCTGTTTGTTCGGCGCATAATTTTTCACATAGCCGTGGGTATCCAGGAACACCATCGGATTCCATTCGGTGATCAGGTCTACGGTCTGCTGCGTTTCTGGCTGCGACTGCGTCACGAAGTCACGGTTCAAATCGATGCCTTCGCCGTTGAAGCGCGTTGCGTCAACCCGGCCATCCGGATTCGCCACGACGTTGAAAATCAGGACATTATTTGCCAGTATCTCTTTTGTCGTTTCATCGTTCTGAGTCGCGAATCGCTCGATCAGCTGCATGGTGGCGTCACTGCCGACAAACTCCGTGCCGTGGATCGAGCCGTTGATCATGATCGGCACTTTGAAATCCGGATTCTCCGCTACCCAGTCCTGTGCTTTCGTCGGATTTTTGAACATCTGCTTGCGCAATGCCTGGATTTTGCCGAATTTGCCCTGCGATTGCGGGTCCGCAATAGTCACGACATAAAGCGGATGGCCGTCAGACGAGGTGCCGGTCACTTCCACTTTCACACGGTTCGATGATTTTGCAATTTCCTCAAGCTTCGGACCGATTGCCGAAAACTTCATGAAATCATAATTCTCGGCATTGAATTTGCTGCCGTCCTGCTCTTCAAGCGCGTTCACGTATGTAACTTTCGGCGATTCCGCCACAACCGACGACCACGGCGCAGATGTCAACAGGCTCGCCGCCAATAAAACACTGACTGACTTTTTCATATTCCACTCTCCTCCGATTGAGTAATTTTTGCATAATTATTAACTAAAACTAATAATATACATATTTTATACATCTATCCATCATACAATAGTTCTATTATTCAGCGTAATAATAGGATAATAGAGATTTTTTGCCGCGTATTTTTATACACACATTTATGCAAGCGCATCTTTTTTCTTATTCCAGGCATCGGGAAGAGGAACAGATATCAATTAGTTGTTTTCTTTCCTCTTTTACATTTTTATCTCACGCATTCCATAACTCTCACGTTTCACCCCTCCCGCCCACAGGGTATTCCACTTAAATATGCACCTACCCTTTAGGAGTGAATTCCGAATGCCCTATGCCAAAATCGATGATACACTGACGCTTTATTATCATAAGAAAGGTGGTGGCCTGCCCATCGTCTTCATCCATCCGTTCGTCATGGCGCATAATGTATTTATGCACCAGGAAGCGCTGGCTGACCGCTACCAGACCATTTTTTTCGATATGGCCGGACATGGCAACAGCACTAATGGCGAAGTTCCGCTGACGATCGACTTGCTGGCGGACCATCTCAAAAAATTGCTGGACCGGATCGGCGTCGAAAAAGCCGTTCTGTGCGGTTACTCACACGGCGGCCTGGTCGCCCAGGAATTTGCGCTGAAATATCCGGAGCGGACGATTGCCATCATCATGTCCGGCGGCTATTCGGAGCTGAATAATTTCTCGCCGAAGTTTTTCGTCAAGACAGTCATGTATCTGTCGAAATTCAGGATGGTCCCCGTTGCCTCAAAATTGCAGGCGAAGCTGAATAAATACTATAAGGAAGACGAAACGAAAATCTATCAGCTTGCGCGCAAGACAGATCCGCAGCGAGCATATGAATTCTGCCGAAACGGCCTGGATTATGTCTCCACTTATTCACTCTACCGGCTGAAAATGCCGATCCTCCTCGTTTACGGCACACTTGAAAAACCGATGCACCATTACCGCATTCCGTTTTTGAAAGCTGCGCCGCAGACGCGAGTCGTTTTCATCGAAGGCGGTGACCACCAGGTGCCACCGCGCTCGTTCAGGCAATTCAATGCTGCGGTCGACCGCTTTCTGCAGCCCATTGCCGCCCGTTATTATGCCGAAGTAATGGAGTGAAGACAATGAAACTGAAAATGATCCTATTGCTCATCGGTCCAACCATCATGATGTATATTGGCCTTTATCTGTTCAAAAGTGTTCCCGTGACGTTCCTGCTGTTTTACGGCTGGCTGCTCGGTGTGCCGCTCCTTGGCAAAGCATTTCCGATAGAGCGTATGAAGCTCTCAAAGCAAGGTCTCGTTCTCGGAATCGTCAGCGGTGTCGTCTTTTTCATCTTCATCTTCGGGAGCATGATCTGGCTTCACGAATTTTTATTGGATGTAGAAGCCTTGCATGCGCTGCTCGTTGCATGGGGGTTTATCGGTCCGGCTGAGATTGGGCTTGTGCTCGTTCTGCTTTTATTGAATCCGGTACTGGAGGAAGTATACTGGCGGGGATATATGTTTGAGAAGATCCGCCGGACAGGCAGCGCAGCCAAAGCCATCACGGTAACCGCCGCGTTTTACACGCTGTACCATGTGCTGACGGTCATGCAGTTGTTTGAAGTGGCGTATACGCTGGTCGCTGTTATTCCTGTTTTGATTGCCGGACTGTTCTGGGGGTATGTGCGTGAGCGGACCGGTTCGATTACGGCGACGATCATTGGACATGCGCTCGGAGATCTGGGCATTGTCTGCGTGTATTGGTTTATGGTGCGGTGATTTACTTAGCCACAATAAAGGCGTGGAGATATTTGTCTCCACGCCTTTTACTTTTAAGACGTTATTGAATCAAAGCATCTCTTATGGCAATTAAGTTTTCTGATACTTTGAAATAACTATCCATATTGTTGCTGCCAATAACAATATCAGCAATAACCACGAAATCAGTACGAAAGGAATTCCTGAATATCCTTTCCCCAGCACATATATCTGCAGCCAGCAAAAAATAAGGCCGTATATAATCACTATGGCTGGTATGAACCGCCTTACAGTTTCTTTCTTCACTAACATATACAGCCCAATCGTAAAAATAACCATCGTAATAAGAAATAACGGCATAGACCATGACAGCTCAAAAATACGCAAATTCATTCTCCTACCCTCAAGCTCTTCATCCAGTTATGTCCTAAAGGAAACTGCCTTTTCAGTGCTTCTTTCAACCACTCTTTCTCTTTTAATGACAATGAAGGCAAAACAGACTGGAAGTCCCTGAAATCTTTTTCTCTTGTTTGTGAAGAACCGCCTTTATATAGAAGTTGAATGGCAGGCTTCAAATAAGGCACATTATTTTCATCGCTATAAAATAATTCTTCTTTCGGTACTTTAATTGTCTTTTCACGTCGATAAATCCAATTGTCCTGGTCGCAATCCATTAACATAATTTGAAATGCCCATGAAGAATGAATGTCTCTGCTAACCCATACATCATTGATAGCATCGAGATATTCTTTTTCTTTCCAAGGAGATAATTCCCCATCTTTTGCTTTGTATAATGTCCACTCATTTTTCAAGTGCCGGTACATGACTTGCTGATCTTCACGAAATATCACAATGTCCATATCGCTATGCTTCCGAGTTTTTCTGCCCAAGTGTATATCCAAAGCCCAGCCTCCAGCAATTCCCCAGGAAATCGGGATACTGCTGAAGATGTTGCTCACTTCTGTTACAGTCAGTGAATTCCAATTACTCAAATCAGTTCTCACTCTCTTCCACTTCCTTCTATAACACATATGCTTAAATACTTTCTAAAAAACGCTGAGCTTCTTTCGGCGACTTCAAAATAATGATTGTTTTATCTATTGGCAAATTTCCAAGTCTCTTCATGACAACAGGCCTTATTTCTTTAGGGTAGTTCCAGATCCATTTCATAAAGTTCAAATCAAATCTTTCTTTAACGCCTTCTGCCATATCCGGTCTTTTTCGGTTTCGGTATTGAATCATCCTTTTTAAAGCCCGATATGTGCAAAGCAGACGATTAAAATCCAGGAATATTACCGTGTCTGCTTCAGTTAGTCGTATATCCATGGTTCCGTTGTAGTTTCCATCAATAATCCATTCTTCTTTTTTTACTATTTCCTGCTGAATTTTTCTTTGTTCTTCTTTAGAAGTGGGCTGCCAGTCCGGTTTCCATAAAAGTGCATCCAGGTGATATACCTCAACATCCAATTTAGTTCCCAACTTCCGGGCAAGAGTCGACTTCCCCGAACCTCCCGAACCGATTAATGCAATCCTTTTCATGGAATACCCCCATCCTTATGCATGGCTTTTATTATTATTGCCAATTTTAAAATTCACGTGCTTTGATCAGCGTGCAGTCAAATGGCAGAAAGCGATACCAATGATTCAAAAGCCGATTTACCGTAAGATTTTTTTCAGGATAGTTAAATTCTCGTTGAGAAATGAAGCGTTTTTTTCAGCACCGCGCCGCTTGCACCACCCGATACTATTGAAGGCATCTGTAAATTGATAAAATGGCAGCACTGCTTCCAAGTCGATCAAAGACCTGATACTGTTATAGCCAGCTTGATAGGACTGGTACAAATTCGTATCAAAGCATAAAAAATCACGGTACAGTTTAGTGAAATCAACTTCTGTTGAACCGTATCGCACACTTTCAAAATCGATCACGCCTGAAACGTTATTTCCATCCACAATGATGTTGGCCGGACGAAAATCCATATGGAGAAAGCTTGGCCCATCGGGAGAAGGAAGCTGCCTTTTCATTTCGTTAAATTTCTCTATGCTTTGATCATATAAATGCGGGTCTATAACCTCTTTTACATCTTCAGCAAAACTGTTAAATAGGGTTTCAACGAATTTTAACCAATTGGGAAATTCATTTTGTATACTTGTGGGACCTGTCTTAGCAGATGGGTGAATATCGTGCATTGCAGCATGCAATTCTCCGACTTGAAACGCTACTGCTGGTGGCACTTTCGGTGTTAACGGTTTTCCTTTTAATTCAGAAAGCAAAAATGCGCCTGGACATTCCTCATCCCCCGACCAGTAATCCAGCATTTCCGGAACTGAAACCTTCCCTCTCAGGATTTCATAAGCTTCCAATTCTCTTTGAAACTTCAATTTTGTATAAGGGATTTTCACATAGACATTCTCACCGTTAAACAATTCACATTTATATACTGTAGAACTAAAGGAGTCTTCGACTTCCTTAATTGCCAGGGCTTGTACCCCAAATCGTTTGAGAATATCATTTAACATCAAATCCTCCCCCTTCCCTGGGAACACTTCTATTTCTATAGATAATACTTCGCATAATATGGATCTTCTTCGAGCTAAATATTTTTACAGCATTTTACCAATATATCATATTTTCTATTTCTTCGAATAATTACAAATGAATAAATTTGATTTTTGTAAAAGATACACAAACCGTTTGCAGAAGTACACTTAAACAAAAAAAGAAGGGAAGAAGCTAAATCCATCACTTCTTTCCTTCCTATGTAATCTGCTCAATCACTTTCCATCAATCTTTTAAAATGCTTCTTAGAATAGAATTAATGAAATCTCCTTTACCAGCTGTATAGGCAATTCTATCTTTTTCAGACGCTGCCAGCTTTCTTTTTAATAGCCCGTAATCTTCAATCGCTTTCGGATTTTCCCGGAGATAATTTCTAAATGCTAGATGCCGTTTCAGTTCCCCGCTTTCTTTAATACAAACATATAAATGATGTTCCATCCAAACTCTTTTATTTTCAATCCAAGGAACAAATTCATCACTTCGCGCAAATGCCTCTCTATCTTCTATACCTAAATTTCCTTCATGATAATATCCCAGTTTCTCTAGATTTTTTGACACTAGAAGCAATAACTCACTATCCTCAATCACTATGTCGAGATCAATAATAGGTTTAGCGCTTAGTCCAGGGACGGATGTGCTGCCCACATGTTCAATGGATAAAAATAAATCAGGAATTGCCGTTTCGATTGTCAGCTTCAATTCATTAAATACTTGAGGCCAGGCTGGATTGTAATCTTCTATTACAATTTTATTATTCATCATATTCACCACTATTCATTGATTTTGCAAGTTCGTTACTTTCATCTGCTTCTCTTCTATTAATTATACTAATAAATTCCCATTAGCCGAAAAGAAGATAAAACAAAGATATAGACACCGTTCGTAAAAGTACATTTGATGCAAACAAAAAAAGAGAAAAAGCTCTAATGGCTTCTTCCCTTCCGATAGGCGATGATATGTAAACTAAGTTAAATAAGTTAAATTTAATCGTTCTAACTTATTTAATTACTATTACTTTCTCGCCATATATAATCCTACTTGTTGAGGAACAGTTATTGTACCTCCTGTTTCGTTAATATATGATGCCACCTCATCCAGTATAGCTTGCCTTTTATTTTTATCCAGAGAATGGAAATTTGAGTACGAATTAATTAACTTCAGATATCTTTCAGTGGTGTATTCATCGTTCCATCTATAAGTTTTTACTACTGGTTTTTCAAATAGATTATTGGTCCCTATTTCTGAAATCCTTTGCTCATGAAGGGCTTCAGCTTCATCTTCAGTAATATAAGTATCCAGCTGCGGGGCGTGTGTACGTTGAATATTTCTTATTTGAATCAGCTTCTCATCTTTTGGTTCGATTATTGAAGACAAATGCCAAAAAACCGCCATTACTCCATTTTTCTTCAACAAATGAAAGGCTTTGGGATAACCAATCTCGGGTTTAATCCAATGAAATGCGGTCGCCGAAAAAATTAAATCAAATTTCTCTTTCTCACATTGAAAATCTTCGAAGGAAGTACATAAAGAGCGAAAATTGGGGTACTCAGCATATTTCTCCAATAAAAACTCAACTTGTTTAGGCCCGATTTCCAGCCCCGTCACTGAATAGTGATTCTTTACAAAAAAATCAGTTGCCTGTCCTGGACCAGAACCTATTTCTAGAATTTCTGAACCATTTTTGATCAGGGAATATTCCATAATATCTTTAAACAGATCCAACGGATAACCAGGTCTGGCTATTTCGTAGTCAGAAATAATATCATTAAAAATTTTCTTATCTTCCAACCATCTCATCCTCTTCTACTGTTTATTCCATCTTCTGCTGAGTTATGAAGTAACACTTGAAATACTTTAGCATACTGCATATTTGATTTAGAATTCCGGTGTACGACTTAAAAATTTTCAAGTAAAGGCACTGCAACCCGCACAATTTACAATCCCGGCAGTTTGCAGTGCCCTCATATGTGTTAAAACTAAAATTTATATATAAGCTGTACCGTTTCAATCTGTATAATTTATAGGTTCTTAAGTATTGATTGGAGGAATTTTATAACAGGATCCATAAAAAAAAGAAAATCTGCCTTTATTCCAATTCCTCGATTTGCACATCACGGCAGACAATCGTCACTTCCGTCTTCGGCGTATCGAACAGCACATGCAGCTCGAAACCATCGCCGTTCAGGTAAATTTCGTTGTACAGCCACCAGGCGTTCGTCAGATCTTCAGGAATAATGGCTTCTGTAACCCCGGTGAATGTCACTTGGATATCCTTGAAATAATGGAAGCCGCTCCGGCAGTCGATGAGAAGCACGAGCCTGTCGTCAGTTGGCCGGTCGGCGCTTTTGACGATGCAGTCGTGCAGGCTTTTTTCCGTCAATTGCACGGCACCCGGCGGCAAAAATTCCTTGATCGATTCGTAGTGGCGGCTGTAATCATCGAGCAGCGCATCCACGCGGGCTTCATGATTCGCCTCCCACTTCGCCGTCATCTCCCGAAGTTCCGGTGTCGGAAACGCAGAATTGATCGTGCCGTCAAAGATATAAGGATGAAAATCCGCCGGCAGAAATTTCAGCAGGTCTTCTTTCCTTTCCTCCAGATCACGGCGATGCATTTCGCCCGGATCAATGCCTTCTTCGCGGATCATCTGTTGCTGGGTTTCCCATTCTTCTTCTGTTTCAGGGAAGACCAGAAAACCTGACACCTGCATTTCGTCATACCATTCTTTCGTAAAGTATTTCATCGTCTTCCCCCTAAAGTCTTCTTTAAAAAGATTATACTCCCTCTTCTTTCAGAAATGAATTTTTATCTTCAGAAATGCGGAAGCTGAGAAATGGACTGTCTCCATTTTGTTTTCAAAGAAATTTAGTGAGGCGATCATAAAAGCC
>NZ_JRGN01000013.1 GCF_000775575.1 Planococcus sp. CAU13 | reverse complement strand
CATAATTTTGCCTGTCACAGGGTCCAAATGAGAGAACGCTGGAAATTCCCGCCGATCAACCTCAACCCCTATACAACGGGAAAAACCCTACGTCTTCGATTCCTCCGTTATTCTTCTTCAATTGAACAAGCTCATCGTAGACTTTTTTGTTCCTCACTTTTTTGCCCACCAAAAAATCCAGCGGCTCCGTTTTTGTGAAGTTCCGCTTGAATCGGTCCAGCTGCTCATCTCCGCCGGCGCCACCGAGATGCAGCTTTTTCTTGACGTTTGCAACTCCCCAGTTGCACGCCTCATAAATGATCAGGCTGTTTGCCGCCAGGTGATAATACTCAGGATCGTTAGCCATCAAGTGGTAATGCACGTTTTCGCCGTGATGAACCGCCAGACAGGACGACACGTATTTGCCTTCATGTTTGGCGTTTATGAGAAACAGTTTATCGGCCAGCTGATGGAACGAGTTTTCCAGAAATTCTTTTGAGAACAAGTAATAATCATCCATATCCCGCTTTTTCGCCGTCATCTCGTAAAGCCGGTGAAATTCCCCGATCGTCGCGCCTTCAAAATCGAATTCAATTTCCACATTATTTTTCTGTGCCCGACGCACCTGCCTTCTTGATGAAGACGAAAATTCTTCCATAAAAAAGTCCTTCACAGTCAAATCAATGAAAATCGTAGTCCCCTGATACCGCGTGTCATACACACTCTCGAAATGTTCCAGGTTCTTCACCCACGGATTGAAACGGATATATTCGGCCACGATTTTATTGTCATCACAGTATTTCTGAAAAGCCTCATCGAACAATTTCTGCAATTCCTCCAGCCGTTCCGGAATACATTCCAGCACGATCGGACCGCCGAATCCGTATGGAGTGATGGTGTCGTAATAGGTCGTGCCGTCCATCTCGAGCGGAATGGAGCGTAGTATAAATTGATAATAGACATGTCCAAAATCGTGCTTCAGTTCGAATATCCTGTGCTCGCCGTCTTTTTCCTTCTCTTCAAAGTATTTCCCCCATTCCGGCAGGAAATAAATGTCCGGCACATTTACCATGTTTCCATTCCTCCTCCAATAAAATCAGGAACTCTATATATAAATCAAGCAATTCCAAGAAATTATAACATACTATTGAACTAATATAACAGATTATTCAGATAAATATTTAAAACAGGAATCATTTAACTTTCTTTTAACCTGCCATCCTTATGCTGAATCTGTTGTTGAAATGAAATCGGGAGGAGCTGCAGGAAATGGAATCGGTTAAAGACAGTTTTTACAGCAGGTTTTTGAAGCTGCCTCTGGATTTTGTGCTTTCTTTGATTGCGGTCATTGTCCTTAGCCCTGTGCTGCTGGCCGTGGCAATTGCGGTCCGGATCAAGCTGGGCAGTCCGGTTTTATTCCGGCAGGAGCGGGCCGGGCTGAATGAAAAGATATTCGAAATCTACAAATTCCGGTCGATGACGGACGAAAGGGACGCAGAAGGAAATCTGCTGGACGACAGCGTACGCTTGACCGGGTTTGGCCGCTTTCTGAGAGCTTCTTCGCTCGATGAACTTCCGGGTCTGCTGAATGTTCTAAAAGGGGACATGGCTGTTATCGGGCCGCGTCCGCTTGTGAAAGAGTATTTACCTTTCTATACAGAAGAAGAACGGCTGCGGCATTCGGTAAGGCCTGGCTTATCCGGGCTTGCTCAGATCAACGGGAGGAATTCAGTGACCTGGGAGCAGAAGTTTTATTTTGATATCCAGTATGTCCGGCAGATAAGCCTGAAGCTGGATCTATTGATTATTTACAAAACTGTTTTGCTTGTTCTCAAAAGAAGTGATGTGGGTGAGCGCGGAACGGACGGAATCGAAGATTTTAATGAACACAGAAAAAAGGTTTCGGGGTCGTACTGAAGAAATCGAACAATTATGGAGGTAGGGCAGGATGGAAATAGGCAGCGAGTTCTGGCTCGACAGTATACCTGAACGAACAGCAGTAACAATGCCGGATTATTTAAATGAATACAAAAATCCGGTTTTTACAGCGACCTGTACGGGAGCGATCACACTTCTGCTGCAGCAGATCCAGCCGAAAAGGAAATCCGCTCTTTTGCCGGCCTATATCTGCGAATCCGTCATCCGCCCGTTTCTCGCGATGGGCTACGAATGCCGTTTTTACGGAGTGGATGAAAACTTGTCGCCGGACCTTAAAGACATAAAAGCTTTTCCCGATGCCGGGGTGTTTCTGCATCTGGGCTATTACGGGTTTCCTACAAATTCAAACTTGTCCGCCGTCTTAAAATCGTTCAAAGAGGGCTCGACCGTGATCATCGAAGATGTGACCCACACTCTGTTTTCCAGCTATGAAAGGTCGCCTTTCAATGATTATTATATCGGCAGTCTGAGGAAGTGGTTCGGTATACCGAGCGGCGGTTTTTTGGCAGGCGCAGATGCAGAAGTTGACTGGCCGCTTGAAGAGAATCCTGCTTATGTTAATAAAAGACTGGCGGCTTTATTGAATAAAGGAGCGTATATCAGGACGAATGATATGGAAATAAAAACGGAGGCCCTGCGGCAGTTTTCCGAAGCGGAAGAGCTGATGGAAGAGGATTTTGCCCCGTACCGGATTGATGGGGTGTCAACCGGCATCATCAGCAGGGTGGATGCACAGGAATTGGTGAGGAAACGGCGAAGCAATTTCGCCATTTTAATGGATGGAGTGGAAGGCATTGATTTCCTTAAGCCTGTTTTTTCATCTATGGATGCCGGCATATGCCCGATGTTTTTTCCGGTTCTGATAGATAAAGAAGAAAGAGGAAGAATAAGGAGCCGGCTTACGGAGCAGGGGATTTATTGTCCGATTCATTGGCCGCTGCCGGCGCAATTGGATCCCCAAATTTTTGTGAAGACGATGCTGATCTATGATCGTATCCTGTCGATTCCCTGCGATCAAAGATACGGCGAGGATGATATGAAGAGAATCATTTCGGTACTGCGGACGATTGACTGTTCAGATGCTACAGAAAAGAAGGTGCGCAAAGGATGTTCCCAGTCAGCAAAAGAATCTGCGATATCGTGATATCTTTAATTGTAATTGTGGCTTTGATACCTGTTTTCCTACTATTGAGTATTTGCATCAAACTGGATTCCCCCGGACCGGTTTTGTTCAGACAAAAACGCATCGGAAAAGGGAAAAAAGAATTTTACATCCTGAAGTTCCGGACGATGAAAATGGACACACCGGACGATATTCCCACCCATCTTCTGAATAATCCCGAAGCTTACATAACACGGGTTGGGAAGCTCCTCCGAAAAACAAGCCTGGATGAACTTCCGCAGATCATCAATATTCTGAGAGGGGAAATGAGTATCGTCGGGCCGCGGCCGGCGCTCTGGAATCAGTATGATCTGATTGCGGAGCGGGAAAAGTACAGAGCCAATGAAGTGCTGCCGGGTTTGACCGGGTTGGCGCAGGTAAGCGGAAGAGACGAACTGCCGATTGTGGTGAAGGCGAAGTTTGACGGGGAGTATGTGGAGAAGCAAGGTTTTAGGTTGGATTTCAAAATACTCGTGATGACGGTGATCTGTGTGCTGAAAAGCGAAGGGGTTAAGGAGGGGGAGAGGGCGGCTTGATTTTTTGAGCCGTCTTTTTTGAGTGCGACCCTGTGTAAAAAATATCTGGTTATGCACAAAAAATGCATGAAGAATCTTTCTGCTCCAGCTGTGGAGCGAATTCTTCATGCATTTTTATATTCTGGAGCAAATAGTCATAATTACACCTGTCACAGGGT
>NZ_JRGN01000262.1 GCF_000775575.1 Planococcus sp. CAU13 | reverse complement strand
GAACCTAAAGTCTATGTAGACTAGTCTACAAGTAGATTCGTCTACATGTAGACGATTTAATAAAATATATGATTTTCCCGTAAGTTGCATTGTATCTAAGGGATAACAATGTTAGATTTAAATTATCAGTTTTATTTTTTTGTCTACAAATCTACAAGTTGGTATAACATTAGTTACCAGTTTTAAAATAAGGAGGGAAAAGAATGAGTGAATCCTGCACGGTAGTTACATTCGGCAATTTTAAAGGCGGTACCGGAAAAACTACGAACAGTACGATGATAGCTTATTGTTTAGCTAATATGGGTTACAAAGTGTTATTAAGTGACCAGGATCCCCAAGCAAATGCAACGAGCCTTTATTTAAGAACAAAAACACATTTAGAGGACGAGATCACGAGTTTTGAAAAGACGCTGATGTCTGCAATCCAAAGTGAAGATTTGAGCACGATTGTTACTCCAATTAAAGAAAATTTATATTTACTTCCTAGCTTCAGCGATTTTGCTTTGTATCCTAAATTTCTGGAGAAAAAGTTCCCCTCAGAAGTGGATCGAGTTCAATTCTTTTCTTCCTTGATGGAACCGTTAAAAAAAGAGTTTGACTTTATTTTTATTGATGTCCCCCCTACTTTCTCGATCATTACGGACTCGGCATTATACGCCTCTCAATACGTGGTGGTTGTTTTGCAGACCCAAGAACGGAGTTTGCAGGGAGCGGAAGCATTTACAAAATACCTTCAAACCTTAATTGATGACTATGATGCAGATTTAGATATTTTAGGAATATTGCCAGTCCTCTTGAAAAATCAGGCAGCCGTGGATACCTTAACTTTAGAAAATGCCAAAGAAATGTTTGGTGAGCACAATCTGTTTAAAGGTATTGTAAAGAATATGGAGCGATTAAAACGATTTGACATGACCGGCATTACCGAAGACGATATGCATGATCGTAATGTGATTTCGAGTTACACGGACGTAGCTAATGAATTTTTGGAAAGATTAAAAGCAGTTACAAATCCTGGGGATTTCCCTATTCCACGGGAGGCGAATATAGATGTCTGATTTACTTAGGAAAAAACCGAAAAAAATTGAAAGAAGTCCAACTGTTACACCGAAAACCACTTTTTCGGTGAACGATCTTCCAAAAAATCCAAAAGAAGAAGTCCCAGAGAAAAAAGTCACTCCAGCTAAACCAATCGTAGCAGAAAAAACGACAACAGTCCGTGTAAGTGTTGCAATGAAAAACAAACTCAATGCGTTGGTGACGATGGGTATTGCTGATACCGTTGACCAGTTAGCAGATGTATTGATAGATGAATATGTCACAAATATTTTGTCCAAGGATGAAAAGAAACAATTGGAGATTATTCTTGATCTCTATAAAAGTAAATTAAATAACAGGTAAGGGGGAAAATCTTATTTTCTCTCTTTTTTATTTTTTCAAAGAAATCTAAAAATATCGTCTACAAGTAGATT
>NZ_JRGN01000127.1 GCF_000775575.1 Planococcus sp. CAU13 | reverse complement strand
CATGCCCGCGGAAAGCGTCCGTCTGAAGCGTAATGGTTATAGAAACAATAGTATCCAAAAAAAAGAGCCGCTCAGATGAGCAGCTCTTGGAGATTACAATTTAGTTACGTTTGTAGCCTGAGGTCCGCGGTTGCCTTCCTCTACTTCAAATTCAACTCTTTGACCTTCGTCAAGCGTTTTAAAGCCTTCGCCTTGAATCGCTGAGAAGTGTACAAAAACGTCGTCTCCGCCTTCAACTTCGATGAAGCCAAAACCTTTTTCTGAGTTAAACCATTTTACTGTACCTTCTTGCATGTTAAAAAACCTCCTGATAATAAAAAAATTTTCAATATGTGAATCCATAAAAAAAATTCACATATTCCAAAAAGTACCATAACGTGCTGATCACTTTTTGGAATATGTGAATAGCTGTATCTGGTGGAGATGTATTAATTTCCTCTATAATAACCAAATTGAATGAAAATGTCAAACAAATCTAAATATTTATAATTATTTTCTGATAAATATTCTGTATAACGTGACAAATCGATATCCCTATATGCATTTTGCCAAATCATCCGTTTTATGTCCAGTAAAATGCCTCTCATTTCCGCAGAAATTCCGAAGTTTGTATTGCCCCTTCCTTTCACGTAAAATAGGGATATGGGCACTATAATTGAAACTTTCTGTACACTGAATCGTATATATATAAGGAAATGCATTGAAGGAGTGACTTTCGCATGAAGCGAGTCCAAAATTTCATTAAACGCCAATCTGTCAGTCTCCCGGTGATGGGAGTCATGTTTCCAGTTCTCTATCTGGGAGCGGAAATCGGATTGCTCGCTTCAGGAGCAGTCGCTGCCGGAAGCTACCTGGCCAGCAATACAACCATGAAACACGTGCAATTCTCTTCCACTTCCAAAGAACTTGGAATGACGAAAAGTGAATACAAACATGTCATCAAGCAAGTGCAGGATGCCAAAGTGAAAATTAAAAGACTGCAGAGCCATTATTACCGGGTCCGCTCCATCTCGTCGTTCAAGCAATTGATGGAGATGACGAAAATCGCGAATAAGATCGTACTGGTGGTCCAGGAAAATCCGAGAAAGTTCTATCTCGCTGAATCTTTCTTTTATTCGCATCTCGATTCGGCTTTGGAATTGACCGAAAAGTACTCGCTGCTGGTCGGCCAGCCGGTGAAAGACCGGGACATCCGGATCGCCCTGCAGGATACACGGGAAACGCTGCAATCGATGAACCGCGTAATGGAAAATGATTTGAAGAAAGTGCTGTCTTCCGATGTCGAACAGCTTCGGATGGAACTTGATTACGCAAAACTCGCAGTTGAAAGCCAGAACACACAGAAACTATTGGTTCAACCTTTGACCGATGATGAAGGAGACGTGGAAAATGAACGAAAATCAATCGACTCGCAGTGAATTGGATGACCTGTTGCAATCACCATTCGGCATTGCGCTTGAAAAAGAGCAGACTCCTGCCGAACAGCAGACGGCACGCCCAGTCCTCTTAATGGACAAGCTTTCGAATGAAGACAGGAAAAAAGCTCAGGACCTCGCCAAACAGATTCCCGCCGGCAACCATGAAGCCATTCTGACATATGGCGCCAACGCCCAGAGCCAGCTCGGCAATTTTTCGCATAAGATGCTTGACCATGTCCAGCAGAAAGACATCGGCCCGGTCGGCGATGTCCTGCATGACCTGATGAAACGATTGCAGGAACTGAATCCGGAAGAATTAACCGATACGAAAAAGTCCGGTCTCCGCAAGCTGTTTGCCAAAGCAAAATATTCGGTTCAGGAAATCATGACAAAATACCAGAAACTCAGCACACAGGTAGACCGCATCAGCATCCAGCTGGACCATTCCAAGCGCGGATTGCTCGAAGATGTGCAGATGCTCGAAGAATTATACGATCAGAACAAAATGTACTTCCAGGCGCTGAACGTCTATATCGCTGCGGCTGAACTGAAGCGGGATGAAATCCTGAACGAAACGATCCCTGCTCTTCGCAAAAAAGCGGAAGCTTCGGACGATCAGATGGCCTATCAGGAAGTCAATGATATGGTACAATTTGTCGACCGTCTTGATAAACGCATCTATGATCTGCAATTATCACGCCAGATCACGATTCAAAGCGCGCCGCAGATCCGTATGATCCAACAGACCAACCAGACGCTGGCCGAGAAAATCCAGTCGTCGATCATGACGTCGATTCCGCTTTGGAAAAACCAGATCGCCATCGCCTTGACGCTCAATAAACAGATGAAAGCTGTAGAAGCGCAGAAGCAAGTGACTTCTACGACAAACGACCTGTTACTCAAAAACTCTGAAATGCTGAAAATGAATTCGATTGAAACCGCCAAGGAAAATGAACGCGGCATCATTGAAATCGAGACATTGAAGAAAACACAGGAAAACTTGCTTACTACTATTGAAGAAACGCTGCAGATTCAGACAGAAGGACGCAAAAACCGCCGCGCCGCTGAACTGGAAATCGGCAAAATGGAGAATGAACTCAAGCAGCGCCTGCTCGCCATCCACGAAGGCGAAAAATCAAGAGAGATCTAAAAGGAAATCCCGCAAAGCAGAATATGCTTTGCGGGAGTTTTTATTTTTTTCGAGAAACTTTTGCCCACTTCCACCATTTTGCTCTAGGCGGATGCTTTCCGCGGGGAGCGGCCTGAGCCTCCT
>NZ_JRGN01000304.1 GCF_000775575.1 Planococcus sp. CAU13 | reverse complement strand
TTCGTAAAAGTGTACTTTTACGAACGCTTTATAAATTAAAAGAGGGGATTTTCAATTCCGAAATACAATAACTCGCTATTCCGTGAATATATCCTGGAACTTTCTTATTTGTTCAGATTTGCATTGGGAAATCAGACAATGTCATCTACTTCATTTCCTAAAACTTTTGAAAAGAAAAAAACAGTTTGCCAATTATAAGTATTATAGAAAAGGGCAGTATGATATCATGGGAACGTAAGTTCTTTTTTAGAATATTTTAATTAATACTAATAAATTGACGAAAGGAATGATAAATTGTGTCTTTATTAAAAAAGAAAATTGCATTAGTAGCTGGTGGAACTCGCGGAGCAGGGCGGGCTATAGCAGTTAAATTAGGTGAAGCTGGAGCAATAGTTTATGTGACGGGAAGAACTACTAGTAATAGTCAGTCACCAATGGGGCGAAAAGAAACGATAGAGGAAACAGCAGAGTTGGTAACGAAAGCTGGAGGCCTTGGGATTCCAGTGAAAGTAGACCATACTGTCGAAACAGAAGTAATAGCCTTGTTTGAACAAATACAAAAGGAACACGGAACTTTAGATATACTAATTAACGATATTTGGGGTGGAGATCCTCTTACAGAATGGGGCAAACCGATAGGGGAACACGACTTACATAAAGGTCTTCAGATGCAAAAGCAGGCTGTTCAATCTCATATTATTACCTCTCATTATAGTATCCCTCTATTTAAAGAAAACAAGCAAGGGATTATTATTGAAATTACTGATGGAATGGATTATAAGCCACGTGGAAATTTTTACTACAGTTTGGCTAAAATCTCTGCAATTCACATGGCACAAGCAATGGCACAGGATTTGAAAGAATACAATATAACTTGTATTGCAGTAACTCCAGGGTTTTTACGTTCTGAAGCCATGCTTGAACAGTTTGGAGTTACAGAAGAAAATTGGAAAGAAGCTGCTAAGATAGATCAACATTTTGGAGCATCTGAAAGCCCATATTATATTGGTGAAGCTATACGGTGTTTAGTCACTGATCCTAATATAGATGTAAAAACGGGTGGAGTTTATAGCACATGGAATCTTTCTGAGGAGTACGGATTTAAGGATGTTGATGGTTCTCAACCTCACTGGGGGAATTACTTTAGAAATAATGTAGAAGTGTAAAAGAGGGGGTGAATTAATGAAGAAAGCATTAATGGTTATAGATGTTCAAAATGGAATGTTTCAAGAAGGTAATGTGGTGTATAACTGGGACAAGCTGCTAAAAAATTTAAAAAGTCTAATTGGACAAGCCCGTTCTGCTGGGACACCAATTTTTTATATACAGCATAATGCCCAAGTTGGGAAGCCGTTAGAATTTGGTGCAAAGGGATGGGAGATACATCCTGAAATTGCTCCAGAAACTCAAGACATAATTGTTCAAAAAACTACTCCGGATTCATTTCTTAATACTTCATTAAATGAGGAATTGAAAAAACAAGGAATTGAACATTTAGTAGTTGGAGGTATCCAGACAGAAGCCTGTGTTGATACAACTTGCAGAAGAGCATTTAGTATGGACTATAAAGTTACTTTAGCTTCAGATACACACAGCACATGGGATACGGATGAACTTACTGCCCAGCAAATAATCAATCATCACAATGGCGTATTACGCTGGTTTGCAGACGTTTACTCGCATGAAGAAATTTCATTTATTAGCTGATAATAAACATATAAATATAAATTAATAGAAGTTTACATATCAG
>NZ_JRGN01000321.1 GCF_000775575.1 Planococcus sp. CAU13 | reverse complement strand
AGACGAGTGGTCTTCTCGGCTTATTGTGGGCACTTGGTCCAAAGCACCGAAGCGTTACATCTTTTTGTACGGAACATTTGTTCTCATTATATAACAAATTACCCTCTAAAACAACTAAACAGAATCGTGTATAATGGAACGAACATATATTCTTTTAAGAAGAAGAGGGGAGCAAAACCATGAAAATTTTTCATACGGCCGACTGGCACTTAGGGAAGCTCATCCAGGGGATTTACATGACAGAAGAACAGCGTTTCGCGCTGCAGCAATTTATAGATGCGATCAAAGAGGAAAAGCCGGATGCGGTGATCATTGCGGGAGATTTATATGACCGCGCGGTGCCGCCGACAGATGCGGTCAACCTGCTTGATGAACTGCTCGCTGAAATCGTGCTCGAACTGAAGACGCCGGTGCTGGCAGTTGCAGGCAACCATGACAGCCCCGGACGCCTGAATTTCGGCAGCCGCCTGATGAAAGACAAAGGGATCCATATTGCGGGTCACGTGCAGAGGAACCATCAGCCGGTTGTACTGAATGACGCACACGGTGAAGTCCACTTCCATCTGGTGCCGTATACGGACCCTTCGATGGTGCGCTACCTGTTCGATGATCCGGCTATCCGCACCCATAATGATGCGCTCCAGGCGATTACCGCTAACATTAAAGCGATGTGGAATCCGGAAGCACGCCATGTTTTTGTGGGCCACGCATTCTTGACCTCACACGGCGAACAGGAAGAAAACACGAGCGATTCCGAGCGTCCGCTGGCGATTGGAGGAGCGGAACATGTAAGTGCCGCACACCTCGAAGGATTCCATTACAGCGCGCTCGGGCATTTGCACAAAGCCCATTTTGTAAGAAATGAAACCATTCGTTATGCAGGATCGCCGCTGAAATATTCCATTTCGGAAGAACATCATCAAAAAGGCTTTCTTGTGATTGAAATGGACGCTGACGGCGGAGTGGAAATCGAAAAAAGATCGCTTCATCCGCGCCGTAATATGCGCCGGGTGGAAGGAACAATCGATGAAATTCTGCGCCATGAAATCAGTGAGGATTTTGTCTTTGTGACGCTGCTGGACGAGTCGCCTGTGCTGTTTCCAATGGAAAAAGTCCGTTCCGTCTATCCGAACGCGATGCATGTGGAACGGAAAAATTTCATCCGGGAAGCTGCCGGAGAAAACGGCCAGTCGCGGCGTGAAATGGATGCCTTGTCTTTATTCCATTCGTTTTACGAAGAAGTGAAAGGCGAGAAAGCGTCCAAAGAAACGGCGGAGATTTTTGAAGAAGTGCTGCAGGAGTTCCTGCAGGAAGAGCCTGCTGAAAAGGAAGAGGTGAAGGCATGAGACCGCTTAAACTGAAGCTGACGGCATTTGGACCTTATAAGGAAACGGAAGAAATCAATTTCAACGATCTTCAGCAAAATCGGCTGTTTGTCATTTCCGGCAGCACAGGTTCAGGCAAGACGACGATTTTCGACGGCATCTCATTTGCATTGTACGGTGCGGCCAGCGGTTCGGATCGCAGCGAAACGCGCAGCCTGCGCAGTGATTTCGCGGATGACGGGATCCACACCTGTGTCGAGATGGAATTCGAGATACATAATCAGAAGTACCGGATTCTTCGGCAGATGCCACATGTGAAAAAAGGCAATAAAAGCCCGACCGGCGAACGCTATGAATTCTTTGAAATTCATGAAGAAGGCGAAAAGCCTTGTGTCGAGCGGCAGATCGTGTCGGAAATCAATCAGCGCGTCGAAGAGATCCTGGGGCTGACGCAAAATCAGTTCAGCCAGATTGTCATGCTGCCGCAGGGGGAATTCCGGAAACTGCTGACGTCTGAAACGGACAATAAAGAAGAAATCCTCCGCCGCATTTTTAAGACAGAGCCGTATAAAATGATCAGCGAACGGCTGAAGCAAAAACGCGACGCGGCGAAAGAAGCTTACATGCTGGAAGCGCAGGTGCTGAACGGCCATCTCCGGAATATTGTTTCTGCACTGCCGGAGCGGGAATCCGAATTGTTCGAAGTGCTTGGCAGGGAACAGCACAACATCCACCAGATCCTGTCGGCCCTTGAACTGGAGACGGCTTTCTATAAAGACAAAATCAGTGATGATCTTACTCAATATGAAACGCTGTATAAAAAACATCAGGTTCATTTGGATAATTACCACGAAGCGAAAAAATGGAATGGCCGCTTTGATGAAAAACTGGAAAAAGAACAGCGTTTCAATGCTTTGACGGAACAGCTGCCGGGAATCGCCGGGAAAGAAAAAGCAGTACAGCAGGCCGAACGTGCAGGATTTATTGCCAATATCGAAAATCTCTACCGTGAACTTCAGAGGAATGAAACCGATAAACATGAACTGCTGAAGCGGGCTGTGGAAGAAGAAGGACAGGCTGTGCAGACGAAGGCACAAGCGGAAGAAAAGTTCCTGGCAGAACAGGGGCGCAGCACCGAACGGACGGCGGCGCAGGATCATGTGCTTCGCCTTCAGCAATTGCTGCCGCAGGTGCAGGAACTGGCCGCCAAAGAAAAAGAATTGGCAGTTCTGGACAGAGCTGCAAAAGAAGCGGAACAGCGCAGTCATATGAAAGAAAAAGAGTTGGCTGCCAAAAAAGAACAGCAAAAAACGATTGCTGCAAAAGTCGGGGAACTGGAGAATCAGGTGGAAGCATTCGACAGCAAGCCTGAGGATCTGCGGGTGGCAGAAGGCCGATTGCGCATTGCCGGGGAATTGCTGGCGATGGAGAAGGAGCTGGCTGTCCAGAAAAAAGAAGCCATGCAGAAAGAAACGGCTTACAGCGGGGCTCTGGCGGAATATAAAGAAATTGAAAAGAGCTGGTTTGCCGATCAGGCGCATATGCTGGCGGGGCAATTGCAGGACGGCGAAGCGTGTCCGGTATGCGGCAGCCATGAACATCCGATGAAGCAGCAGGGAGCGGGCGAAGCGGCCGTTTCAAAAGAACAGCTGGATCAGGAGAAATCCCGTCTGGACGTGCTTGACGGCCAGTACCGGAATGCCGCTGCACGTCTTGTGTCACTGGAAGAGCAGTGGAGCCGCAAACAGGCGGAAGCAGAGGAACAGGGAATTGAAGCAGGCAGTGCCGAACAGGAAGTTGCCGCTCTCGAGCAATTGAAGAAGCAATTGAAAGAAGATATCCAGCTGCTGCAAAGCAAGAAAGCGGAATTTCGCGAATTGAGGGCTAAGCTTGCGGCTTTAATGGAGGAAACAGAAAAATTGGGGCAGAACCGTTCGCTCCTGCTGGCGGAAATGAATGATAAAAAATCCGCTTTCGAATCCGCGCAGGCTGTGCTGACGGAAAAACTGGCGTCGATTCCGGAAGCGCTGCGTTCACTCGCGGTTCTGGAAAAAGAAATCGAACAGGCAGTTGCCGCTAAAGACGACATGGAAAAAGTCTGGAACGCGGTACAGGAGCAACTCCAGAAAGCGAAAGAACGGCTGGCATCTGCTGCCATGTCCCTGCAGCATTCGAAAACGGCTGCCGAGGAAATGACCGCCAAACGCCAAAAAGCGGAATCGGAATTCAAGCAGGCGCTGGAGAAATCGGAATTCGAAAGCGAAGACGCGTATCAGCGGGCGAAAATGCGGGACAGTGAACTGGAAGAAACGAAGCAGCAGATCAACCGGTTCCACCAGGACCGTCACACGCTTCAGCAGCAGATCAGCGAGTTGGCTGAACTGCTGGCCGGCCGGAAAAATGAAGACCTGTCCCGGACGGAAACGGAAATTGAAGGGATGAAAGTGGAGTATGAACAGGCGCTGGCACGCTTGAACCATTCAAAAGACTGCTGCGCGAAAGGCGAAGCTTTGATTGTCCAGATTTCACAGGCAGTGGAAGGAGCGGCTGAAGCTGAAGCGCAATTGAGCCGGGTGGCAGATCTTCACGACATGATCCGCGGGCACAACAGCCTGAAAATTTCCTTTGAGCGTTATTTGCAGATTGAATACCTTGAACAGATTATCCAGGCAGCGAACGAGCGGCTGCGGCATCTGTCGAATGGCCAGTTCTATCTGATCCGCAGTGACCGTCAGGAAGCGAGAGGCAAGCAAAGCGGACTTGGGCTTGATGTCTACGATTCCTACACCGGCCAGACGCGCGATGTCAAAACCATGTCCGGCGGCGAGAAATTCAATGCTTCGCTGTGCCTGGCGCTCGGCATGGCCGACGTCATCCAGAGTTTCCAGGGTAATGTCTCGATCGACACGATGTTCATCGACGAGGGCTTCGGCTCACTGGATGAAGAATCTTTGAGTAAGTCGATTGAAACGCTGATTGACCTGCAGCGCTCAGGACGCATGATCGGCGTCATCTCGCATGTCCAGGAATTGAAGGCAGCGATACCGGCGATTCTGGAAGTGAGGAAGTCGAAGGAAGGATTCAGTAAAACGAGCTTCCATATAAAATAGGGTGCTTTATCCCCTGAACGTTTAAAACCCTGCCGGAAAGTGAACTTATAGAGTAACAGGTAATTTCCGGAAGGTGATTGGATGGATTTGGTTTTGTTCTTTCTTCTGACAGCTGCATATATTGGTTTGATTGTCTGGGCGTTTATCAGGCAGGAAAGATGGACGCTCATGGCAACCGTTTATCTGGTGCTGTTCGGCCTGGTTTATGACAACGGCATTATTGCGCTCGGCAAATTCGTCGGCGAAGGGCCGCTGCTCGAAAACCTCAATGCTCTGCGATTCTGGATTCATGCGTTCCTGACGCCGGCACTCGTGCTGTTTTCGCTTGGAGCCCTCCGTGCCGCTGGGGTGAGATGGGCACAGAAAAAAGGAGTCCTGTACGGGGCGATTGCCGCATTCATTCTTCTCATCATCATCGAAATCTGGCAGGTGACCTGGGGCACAGTCCTGGAGCCGGTCAGGGAATACGGCGTGCTGAAATATTCGGCCGTTGAAGAAGCATCCGGTCCGCCGCTGATGATCCTGCTGGTATCCGCTGCGCTGCTGATTGCAGGTGCGATTGTCTGGAAAAAGGCCGGCTGGGCGTGGATGTTCGTCGGCTCCGTTATCATGGGCATCGGCAGCGGCGTAACGATTCCAGTTGAGAGCGCAGCTGTGACGAATATTTTCGAACTCATCCTGCTGACTTCGCTCGTATGGACGAAAATTCATTTGGAGAACAGGCGTTTAACAACGGAAAGAGGTCGTGAAGATGAATAAATTCAGCTACAGATCAAGATTATTGTATTTTGGGTTGATCGGATTTTTCAGTCTCTTGTTTTTCCTCCTGCAGCTTTACGCCGTCATAAACAATGATGTCGGAACCGGCTCCTATGTCCTGCTTGTTTTATGGGGCATCATGGTGGCGTTCGGCTTGGGCGGCATCTTTTATACAATGAGCAAAAATAAGAAGAGGCGCGGACAATAGTCTGCGCTTTTTTTATTTTGCAGAAAAGCGCGAATTTCTCGTGAAGTTTGCAAATACGGGAGGAGGCAATATATATGATAAAGTGATTGATATCTGTAAAGCGGGAGTGAAGAAAATGACAAAGAAATTGAATCCTGAAGAATTGCTGGGATTGATCGATAAAGGCGCGGATATCATCATACCGATTGCCAACGGTGAACCGGTCCATTTGCTGGATCTGTTGGAAGAAAATGCGGAGCGGCTGGAAGATGTAAAAATCCACCAGATGCTGGCACTGCGTGAACGCAATTACATCAAAGGTGAGCTGGCGCAATTAAAGCACGTGTCTTATTTCCTCAGCGGCGCAACGCGGAAAGTCTATCAGCAGGCGAAAATGGAATTGGTGCCGAATAATTTCCATGAAGTCCCGAGGATGCTGAAGAAAACCACGAAAATGTCGATGATCATGACCGTCGCTTCGCCGATGGATGAACACGGCTATTTCACGTTTGGCACGCAGGCTGATTACATAGCCGAGTTTGTTGGAGAAGTGCCGTTCATCCTTGAAGTCAATGAAAACATGCCGAGAACTTACGGCCATAACCAGATTCACATCAGCCAAATCGCGGGATTCGTCGAGCATCATGCCCCGCTTGCCGAAGAAAAAGTCGGGGCGGTCGGCGACAAGGATTTGCTGATTGCATCGTCGATTATTGAAGACATCCAGAACGGCGACACGCTGCAGATCGGCATCGGGTCGGTGCCGAATGCGGTCATCAGCATGCTGAAAGACCATCGCCATCTCGGTATCCATACGGAAATGTTGCCGGACGGAGTAGTGGACCTGATCAAAGCTGGCGCAGTTGATGGCACGCGAAAATTCACGAACCGCGGTAAGGTTATCGCAACGTTCGCATTCGGTTCGAAGAAGCTTTATGATTTTATTGATAATAATCCGGTCGTCGAATTCCTGCCGGTCAGCACGGTCAATGATCCGCGGGAAATCGCCAAGGAAAAGAATATTGTGTCCATCAATGCCACGACGGAAGTGGACCTGTTCGGCCAGTGCGCGTCCGAAACAGTGGGCGGCAAATATTATTCCTCGAGCGGCGGCCAGGTGGACTTCGCGAGAGGCGTGCGCTTTGCGGAAAACGGCAAGGGCTATATCTGCATGGCTTCGACTGCAAAAGGCGACACGCTGTCGCGCATCAAACTCAATTTGACACCGGGTTCCGTCGTTACGACCGGCAAAAATGACGTGGATAATATTGTGACGGAATACGGGATTGCCCGTTTGCACGGCGTATCCATTTCCGAACGCGCGAAACGCCTGATCAGCATCGCGCATCCGAATTTCCGGGAAGAGTTGCTTTTTGATGCGAAAAAGAATGGGGTTATTATTTAAAATACGTTTTGCCTGACCCGGGGACAGCGCTGCTGTTTCCGGGATTTTTTTGAACGAAAATAATTCCGGATAGTAGTTTTCATTTTCGGATAGTATTTACAGAATGCGGATAGTATTGTATCCAATCCGGACAGCATATCCAAATAACTGGGAATTCAAGCTATTATTATAAAGGGATCAGTTCCAAAGCAGCCGGTTCGAAGGCTGTGCAGGCATAAAATAATATTTGTTAAAGAAGGAATATGCATTATACTGGGAAGAAAGCATACAGTCGAAGGAGTTTTGCTTTTCATGGGACATAAATCAGCTGAATTATACGATTACATCATCGGCAATAAAGAGAAGATAACGGAAAAATGGCTCGCGAGCCGCAAAAAAGCGGACGGCTCCATGTATTCCAAAAATGTCAGTCCGCTGATTGAAGAGCAATTGAGGAAGCAGAATACCGCCTTCATCGAAGCGATGACACCGGTTTTTGTCAGCAAAGAAGAAGAAGAATGTTCGGAGGCCATGGAAAATTGGGTGGAAACTGTTGCTGCAGCGCGTGCGCGCCAGGCAGTTCCTCTGCATGAAGTGATTGCGCAGATTCGCCTTTTCCGCGGAATTTACTGGGGATATATACGGGATTTCTTCGTTGAGCATTCGGAGGCGGACCGGAACGACGCGCTGGAATGGGCCGAAGTCCTGAACAATTCGTTCGATTATATAATCGAACGGTTCGCAATCCGCCACTATGAAGCCGACCAGCGAATTCTTCAAAGCCAGCAGCAGATGATCAATGAGCTGAGCAGCCCGGTCATACCGATCAAAAAAGGCGTCGGCATCCTGCCGCTTGTGGGGGATATCGACACTCACCGGGCGAAACTTATCCTGGAAACAGCACTCGAACAAAGCGTGAACCAGCAGCTGGATACGCTTTACATCGATCTGTCAGCCGTCGCCATCATCGATACCATGGTGGCGCAGCAGATTTTCCAGGTCATGGCGTCCCTGAAAATCATCGGCGTCGAATCGGTGCTGTCCGGCATCCGGCCGGAAATCGCGCAGACCGCCATCACGCTGGGTATCGATTTCAAAGGCATCAAAGTCCACGCCAATTTGATGCGGGCCCTGGAACAGGCTTAATGACAATGAAATAAAACCAGTCGCGCTGTAAAAACAGGCGGCTGGTTTTTTGTTTTATTTCATAAGATTGTTTTCACAGCACATAAAAATATACCGCAAGAAAATGGCACAGGCTGCCGAGCAGGATGAAGATATGGAAAATCTCGTGGAAACCGGCATATTTAAAGGACAGGAAGCCGGGCTTCAGTCCGTAGATGATGCCGCCCACTGTGTACATAATTCCACCGGCGATAAGCAGGCCAAGACCCGCTGCGGAAAGGCTTTCCGAAAGCGGGACGACCGCGAACACGATGATCCACCCCATGATGATGTAGATGGCGGTGGAAAGCCAGCGCGGTGAATGGAACCAGACCATTTTAAACAGGATGCCGCTGATTCCGAAAGCCGCCACCAGGATGAATAGGGTCCAGCCCAGTGTGCCGCCGAGCGCAATCAGACAAAACGGGGCGTAGGATCCGGCAATCAGCAGGAAAATCATCGAATGGTCCAGTTTTCTGAGGAATGCGATGGTCTCGGGTTTTCTTTTGGCCGAATGATAGACGGTCGAAGCGGTGTACAGGCAGATTAAACTGGTCCCGAAAATGATCACCGACACGATCTGCATGGTTGGCAGGTTCTCGTCGACCGCTTTAAAAACCATTGCGAAAAGAGCGGCAATCGACAGGACGGCTCCCACAAGATGGGATATGGCGTTGAACGGTTCTCTGAAGTATAGTTGCATAATAAAGGCTCCTAACGTTATGTAGTTATTGAAACTACTTAATATAATATACGTATTATATTTTGCAGTCAAGCTTGGCTAACTTGCAATCATAGGATAAAATCAAATCAAAGCAGCAGTTCTATTGAGGGGGAGTTACAGAATGGCAGATGCTCAGGAAATAATCAGCCGTTTGGCTTTGGATAAGCAAATACCGGTTGAAGAGATTCCGAAAATCGATTTATATGTCGATCAGGTCATTCAATTATTCGAGAACGGCTTTTCTGACACGAAAAGAAAGCCCGATGACAAGATCCTTACAAAAACAATGATCAATAATTACGCCAAAGCAAAGTTATTTTATCCCGTGACCAGTAAGAAATATTCCCGCAACCATGTCATGTTAATCAGACTGATTTACGAGATGAAAAGTGCTCTGTCGATCAACGATGTGAAAAAAGTGCTGGCTGACATCAATGACAAGGCGGCCCGGCACAACCTGGATCTCACGGAATTTTACGCATGTTATCTGGAAGTTCAGCGACAGGATGAAGCGCTGTTCACGGAGAATCTGGAGCAGCAGGTAAAAAGAGCGGCGACCGCATCGGCGGAATTCGGGGAAGACAGGCAGGAGATTGAAAAAGTGCTGCTGATTGCATCCCTTGTCCACATGAGCAATCTGTACAGAAGAGCAGCCGAAATCCTGGTTGATGAATTGGCGGAAGGGAATGAGGGCTGATGGCAAAAGTGTTGATTGACGCAGACGGCTGTCCGGTGGTGGACCAGACCATTGCCGCTGCCCGCAGGTTTCAATTGGACGTGATCCTGATTTGCGACACCTCCCACGAGATGTACCGGGAAGGTGCCGAAACGATCACTGTTTCAAAAGGGCCGGACGCGGTTGATTTTGTGCTGGTCAACCGGGTGAAAAAAGGGGATATCGTTGTGACGCAGGATTATGGCCTGGCTGCGATGGTTTTGGCGAAACAGGGATATCCGATCGATCAGAACGGGCGGGTTTATTCCGAAGAAAATATTGACCAGCTGCTTCAGGGCCGTCATGTTGCGAAAAAAATCCGGCAAGGCGGAGGGCGGATAAAAGGTCCGAAGAAACGGAAGCCGGAAGACAATGAAAAATTCAGGATGAACCTTGAAGAACTGATCAGAAATAATTTGCTTACATAAACGACAGAGACAGCCTTGAGAGGGCTGTCCTGTCGTTTTTGCGTTTTTTATTGGCTGAGAACTTTGGTGTCAGGAGTAAACTTTTTTCAAAAGGGAATAAAGTAAAAAAAGCGGATTTATGTGAAAGGGGATTGGCATGGAGAAAATACTGGTTGTCGTGACGAACAGTTCGAGGCTTGGGAAAAAGGGCAAAAAGACGGGTTTATGGCTCCGGGAATTGACGGATTTTTATCATGAAGTGAAGGACCGGTATGCCATTGATATCATCAGCACTTCCGCTGAACGGGTTCCAATCGATCCACGGAGCCTGGTCGCAGCGGTGGTCCATAAACAGACACGGGATTATTATATGGATGATGATTTTATGGTGCAGCTGAAGAAGCCCCTGGTGCCGGCGCAGGTAACTGCCGAAGACTATGCAGCGATCTACTTCACCGGCGGCCACGGGACGATGATGGATTTTCCGGACAATGAAGAACTGCAGGCGCTGACGCAGCAAATTTATGAACAGGGCGGTTATGTGACGGCAGTGTGCCACGGACCGAGCGGTTTGCAGAACGTCCGGCTGTCGAATGGGCGATTGCTGATTGCGGGGCATGTAGTAACCGGCTTTTCAGATATGGAAGAAAAAACGATGGGCATGTATAGGCACATTCCGTTTTCTCTCGAACAGGTGCTGAAAGAACGGGGCGGCCTTTTTAAGAGAGCTTCTGTGCCGATGGCCGCCTGCACCGTTCAGTCCGGCCGTTTGATCACGGGGCAGAATCCGGCATCCGCAAAAGGGGTGGCCCTGAAACTGCTGGATCAGCTTCCGGCGGCAAGGGAAGTTTAAGGGGTTTTGAATAGGGTAGTTTATTACCAATAATTAGTTGTTCAAGAGGAGGAAGTTGACGATGACGGAAAGAATTGTTGTAGGCTCTTACAGTAATGAAAACGAGGCAATCGATGCGATCGAAGATTTGAAACGCCAGGGCTATTCGACTGATGATATTTCGGTACTCAGCAAAAGCAAGGAAGAAGTTGAGACGGTGACGGAAAAAACCGGCACCCATGCCGGGGAAGGTGCAGCGGCCGGCGCATTGACGGGCGGGGCATTAGGTGGTCTCGGCGGTGTGCTGGCCGGTCTTGGCGCTTTGGCGATTCCGGGAATCGGACCGATTGTCGCGGCTGGACCGATTGTGGCCGGTTTGACCGGTGCAGCTGCGGGAGCCGGAATCGGCGGACTTGCGGGTGCTTTGATCGGAATGGGGATTCCCGAAAAAGAGGCGAAAGAGTACGAAACTCACTTCAATGAAGGAAAAATTCTGGTGCTGTTGGAACAGAAACACCGGGAATCCGGCAATCGAGTGACAGGAAGTCATGCTGAACACAGAAGAGACGGGATTGACGAAGCACTTGGCAGACGAACTGACAGGGACCGTTTATAAAGCCAGCCTGGAAAGCCATCCTGCATATGAAGGATGGCTTTTTATGGACTCAAATTCGGAAAAGGAGTATATGCGATGTCCATAATTCGGAAAGTGGTAACAGAAAATGCACCGTATCATGTCGATCAAAAAGAAATTGTTCAGGTTGTCCGGAATTTATTCGGAGACCATTTCAGTGATATCGAGCGGCTGCTGCGTGTTTTCGGCAACGGCCAGATTGAAGGGCGCTATTTTGCGGCGCCGCTGGAATGGTTTGAAAAAGAGCGGGGGCTGGAAGAAAAGAACCGCCTTTATATAGAAGAAGCCGTGCGCATGGGCAGCCGGGCAGTCGAGCGCTGCCTGGAGGAATCAGGAACCGCAAAAGAAGAAGTGGACGCCTTCATCTTTGTGTCGAGTTCAGGCATGGCAACGCCGACGATAGATGCGCGCATCATGAATAACCTGAAGATGCCTGCCCATATCAAGCGCCTGCCGATCTGGGGGCTCGGATGTGCAGGGGGTGCCGCAGGACTCAGCCGTGCACATGATTATTGCCGCGCTTATCCCGATGCCAAAGTGCTGGTGCTGTGTCTCGAGTTGTGCAGCCTGACATTTCAGCGGTCGGACCTTACCAAGAGCAATCTGATCGGCACTTCCCTGTTCGCAGACGGCTCGGCCTGCGCGCTCGTCACCGGCGAAAGGGCTGCCGGCGACGATGCAGGATTCTTTATCCATGATACCCAATCGACTTTAATGCCGGAATCCGAAGACGTCATGGGCTGGGATGTGAAAGATGAAGGGCTGCATGTCGTTTTCTCGCGTGATATCCCGAAGATCATTGAAAGCTGGCTGAAGCCGAATCTGGATCAGTTTCTGGAAAAACTGGACCGAAAACCAGAAGATATCGAGCATTTCATCGCGCATCCGGGCGGTAAAAAAGTATTGTCCGCCTATGAAAAATCCTTGTCGATCGGAACCGGGAAAACGGAAAATCCGAGAAATGTGCTGAGGGATTTCGGCAATATGTCTTCGCCGACTGTACTCTATGTGCTGAAGGAATTTATGGAGCAGCAGCCGAATGCGGGGGAACAGGGATTGCTGACGGCACTTGGCCCCGGTTTCAGTTCAGAAATGCTGTGGCTGGAATGGAGGGAAAAGAGCGGATGACCCCTTTTTTTGCTGTTGTTTTTATTTTCGTCATCGTGCAGCGGCTGGCGGAAATGCTGTATGCGAAGTCCAATGAAAAGCGCATGAAGCAGCAGGGAGCGGTCGAATCGGGCGCCGCGCATTATAAATGGATTGTGCTGCTTCATGTACTGTTCTTTATTGCGCTGCTCATTGAAGTGCTCTATTTTGACCTCTTCGGCAACAGCTTCTGGTGGCTGTTCCTGGTCATTTTCATCACAGCACAGATTTTGCGGGTATGGGCACTGGCCTCACTGGGCCAATTCTGGAACACTAAAATCCTCGTGCTGCCGGGAGCGGAAAAAGTGAGGAAAGGACCGTATCGCTGGATCCCGCATCCCAATTACGTCGTCGTGGCACTCGAAATCTTTTCATTGCCGCTGATTTTCGGCGCCTGGCGCACTGCGCTTGTGTTTACGGTTGCCAATGCGCTCCTGCTGCTGCTTGTCCGTATCCCGGCAGAAGAAGAAGCGCTGCGTCAATTGGAAAATTAAGGAAAATTAAAATTTTCATTTTTACTAGTTAGAATTGCACATTAAGGGTATACAGACTTATATGAAGAGAAATCAAGTTTCTATTTGGAGGGATTCGATGAAGAAATCAACAATGAACACAGTCGTGGGCAGCGCATTGGCGGCAGCGGCAGGAATTTTTGTCTTTAAAGCCTATCAGCAAAAAAATAATCCGAAAGTCGCTGAAGATACAGACATGCGCAACAGCACAGAAGTCGATGAGAAAGAAAGTGTGGAAGCAGATGTCGATTCGGCTGAAAAAGGCCTGACACAACTGGATTCAGCATACCGAGATGAATGGCAGGCGAATGCTTTCCCGCAGACGCACCGTGAAATGGAAAAATTGGAAGAAGACAACTAAGAATCGAATTATTTCGGAGCGAAAGCGAAGACAAGACTTGCTTTCGCTCTTTTTGACGCTTTTATTTATTTGAGGGGAGAGATGCCATTTGTGGATCAGAAAGCCGTTTTTTGAATATGCCACAGGGGCAATTTTGATAGTGATTTTTCTGTTTTTCCTGGGAAAAATCGATTACGCACTATGGCCGTTCAAAGTCATCATCGCAACTCTTTTTGCACCCTTATTGATAGCAGGCCTTTTCTATTATCTACTGCGTCCATTTGTAAATCTCCTGAGCCGCCGGGTCCCAAAAGTTGCCGGTATCGCCATCGTTTTTACTTTGATTGCCATCGTCCTTTCGGGCGGTACCTATCTGTTCGGGCCTACGGTACAGGAGCAGGTGCAGAGTTTTCTGGAACTGGCACCCGAGAAAGTGGAAGAAGTGACTGAGGAATCCGCCACGGCGGTGGACGGTTTTGAGTTCATGGGTATTCAGGGAGCGGAGATACGATCCAGGGCTTTGTCGGCTGTCGAAACCGCTTCCGATGGTCTGCTTGATAATGTCATAGGCGTTTTGTCCATGATTGTGAATATTGCAGTCGTCATCGTCGTAGTGCCATTCATCCTTTTCTTTTTACTCAAAGATGACGAAAAACTGATTCCGCATATTACAAAATATCTTTCGGAAGAGCGGAAGCCGGAAGGCCGGAAACTGCTGAAAGACATGGATGCGACGCTGGCGACTTACATTATCGGCCAGGCGCTGGTCGCGTTGACGGTGGGTGTGCTGATGTTTATCGGCTACCGGATCATCGGGCTGGATTACGCGCTGACTCTCGCGATATTCGCAATGTTTCTTATCATCATCCCGTTTCTTGGTCCCATCCTCGGTATTATTCCGGCGATGTTCGTGGCGCTCGTTAACGGTGAACCGCTTATGGCAATAAAAGTTGTGCTTGTTTTGATCGTCGTCCAGCAATTGGAGGGTAATCTCATTACGCCAAATATCATGGGCAACCGGCTGAATATCCATCCGCTGACCATTATCCTGTTATTGATGGTTTCCGCGGCGCTGTATGGATTTATCGGACTTCTGATAGCGATCCCGCTATACGCGGTGGTGAAAACACTTGTCCATAATTTCAGGCTGTTCATGAGGCTGCGGAGGAAACGGGAAGTGGCCGAAAACATGAAATGATTATTCGCTTAATTCCGATTATTTTATTAAGTTTAAATAAATTGTGATATATTAGACATGTACTTATTTCAGAAAGAGGGGGAAATGGCATGAAAAAATTCAGTTTTATTGCAATGCTCTTAGCATTGATGCTGTTTATCGCAGCTTGTGGGTCCGACGAAGGGTCGAATTCAGGTGGAGAAGGAAGCGGCAGTGAAGGCGGAGGGGAAGGGGAAACATATACAGTAGGAATTGATACAACGTACCCGCCTTTCGAATTTGAAGTGGACGGCGAATATACGGGGATTGATATTGACCTGATTACCGCTATTGCCGAAAATCAGGGTTTTGATATTGAATTCAATGCCATGGATTTCGGTGGGATTATCCCTGCTATGCAGGCTGGCCAGTTGGATGTGGCGATTGCCGGTATGAGTATTACAGAAGAACGCAAAGAAATTGTGGATTTCTCTGATCCTTATTTCGAAGCCGGAATTTCTCTTGTTGTTGCTGAAGATAATACGGACATCTCCTCATTGGAGGACCTGGATGGAAAAACCGTTGTCGTGAAGAGCGGAACAACAGGAGCAGAATTTGCCCGTGAACATCAGGATAAACATGGCTATGAAATCACTCAGCTGGATGACAGCCCGGCGATGTTCCAGGAAGTTGCCAATGGAAACGCAGACGTCCTGTTTGAAGATTACCCGGTTATCGCTTATGCAATTGCCGAAAGTAATTTGGATTTGAAAATAGTCGGCGATCGTTTAACCGGTGATGAATACGGAATTGCTGTATTAAAAGGTGAAAACGCTGATTTGCTTGAAAAAATCAACGCTGGTTTGCAGGAATTGCGCGACAGCGGAGAATACGATGAAATCTTGAACAAGTACATCGCAGAATAAGAAAAAGGATGCAGCGCGCTGATGCGCGCTGCATTTTTCCTTAAAGGAGACGTGAGAATGGATAACATTATAAATGCCTTGCCGTATTTAATGGAAGGTTTGCAGGTCACGCTTTACATATTCGTCATTGCCATCATTATCGGCTTTATCATCGGCCTAATTGTTGCGCTCTTCCGGCTTTCACCGTTCAAGATATTAAACTGGATTGCCAAAATTTTCGTCGATGCCATCAGGGGAACACCATTTATCGTCCAGCTGTTCTTCATTTATTTCGGTCTGAATTCACTGGACTTTTTTTCAATGAGCAATACCACGGCCGGCATAGTAACCGTGGCAATCAACGCAGGGGCATATTTCTCTGAAATTATCCGTGCAGGGATCCAGTCGATCGATAAAGGCCAGACGGAAGCGGCTCGTTCACTGGGCCTGAATTCCACCCAGAACATGCGTTATATTATTTTGCCGCAGGCTTTCCGGAGAATGCTTCCGACCATCACCAACCAGGCAATCATTTCATTGAAAGATACATCGCTGTTGTCGGTTATCGGCGTTGCGGATTTGACGCAGGAAGGAAAGATCCAAGCCAGCCAGACGTTCGATGCGTTTAATATTTACTTAATCCTGGGTGTAATCTACTTCATCGTCATTTACCTGCTGTCGATGCTGGCAAACTTTATAGAAAGGAAGTTTGTATTGCGATGACCATGATCAGAGTTGAAAACCTGAAGAAATCATTCGGCGACCTGGAAGTTTTAAAAGATATGAGTACGGTAGTGGAAGAAAAAGAAGTGATTTGTGTAATCGGCCCTTCCGGTTCGGGGAAAAGTACATTCCTCCGCTGCCTGAACCGATTGGAAGAAATTTCAGGCGGCCATGTTTATATTGATGGGACGGATATTACAGATCCAAAAAATGATATCAATAAAATCCGGCAGGACGTCGGCATGGTGTTCCAGCAGTTCAATCTGTTTCCGCATAAAACCGTGATGCAGAACGTGACCCTGGCACCGATGAAGCTGAAAGGTCTGGATAAGGCTGCTGCCGAAAAAAAAGCGTATGAATTACTTGATAAGGTAGGTTTGCGTGAGAAAGCGAAGGCTTATCCGGGCGAACTGTCGGGCGGACAAAAACAGCGTGTCGCCATTGCGCGGGCTCTTGCGATGGATCCGAAAATCATGTTGTTTGACGAACCGACATCCGCACTTGACCCTGAAATGGTCGGCGATGTGCTTGATGTTATGAAGGATCTTGCCCGGGAAGGCATGACAATGGTGGTTGTCACGCACGAAATGGGCTTTGCTGCTGAAATGGGCGACCGCGTCCTGTTTATAGACGGTGGCTATATTGTCGAAGAAAACATTCCAAAGGAATTATTCGGCAATCCGCAGCATGAGCGGACGAAAGCGTTCTTGAGTAAAGTCCTGTAAATAGAAAAAATCCGTACCGGAAGATTTCCGGTACGGATTTTTACATTAAATTTCTACTCTTCGTCAAACACATGAACTTTCGTCATTTTGTCGCCGTTTTTCATTGCGCGCGCGACTTCCACGCCAGCTTTATCGACTTTGCCGAAAACTGTGTGCACGCCGTCAAGATGCGGCTGTGGTTCGTGAACGATAAAGAATTGGCTTGAGCCCGTGTCTTTTCCTGCATGTGCCATAGACAGGCTGCCTGCCTGGTGCTTATGCGGGTTGTTGTCCGTTTCACATTTGATTGTTTTGCCGCTGCCGCCTGCGCCAGTGCCGGTCGGGTCGCCGCCTTGGCTTACGAAGCCAGGGATGACGCGGTGGAAAGTTACATCGTTATAGAAACCGGAGTTTGCCAGTTCCTCAAAGTTTGCTACTGTGTTTGGTGCTTCATTTGGAAAAAGTTCGAAATTGATGATTTCGCCGTTTTCCATGTGGATGTGGCCTTTTTTTGCCATTTAAAACATCTCCTTTTCGGTTTGTTCATTCTCAAGTATAGCGATTTTGATGGTCTGTGTATAATGATTTGCCGGCTTACAGTGCTTTCAGCAAGCCGCCGTCGACCACAAGGGATTGGCCGGTCAGATAAGAGTTGGCCGAAGAAGCGAGGAAGACGACGATTTTCGCGAATTCCTCAGGCTGCCCCATGCGGCCTCTAGGGATCTGCTTTTCAGTATTTTCAACAACTTGTTCCAGCGTCAGGTTCTGTTTGTCCGCAGCAATCTGATTTAGTTCAGCGACGCGGTCTGTCGAAATCTTACCCGGTCCGACTGTATTGACCATGATATTATCGCCCGCCACTTCACGAGCCAGTGTTTTCGCGAAACCGACCATCCCCGCACGGAATGTGTTCGATAGGATCAACCCGTCCAGCACTTCTTTGGTTGAAGAAGATGAAACATTAATGATGCGTCCGAATTGCTGTTCTTTCATATAAGGAAGCACTGCACGTGACGTGCGGATATAGCTTAACAGGTTCTGATCGAAAGCTTTGTACCAGTCTTCATCAGTCACGCCGCCAAATCCGCCGGCTTTCGGTCCGCCGGTATTATTGACCAGAACATCAATGCGGCCGGCTTTTTCGATGACAAACGAAAAGAAATCCGCAATATCCTGTTCGTTCGTCATGTCACATGATTTATAGAAAACCTGGTCATTCTGTGACTGCTTTCTGATTTCTTCAGCCGTATGCTCCAATTTATCTTCACTGCGGCTTGAAATGAAAACGATCGCTCCTTCTTTCGCAAATTCGAGAGCTGATGCTTTTCCCAGCCCTTTGCTTGATGCCATTACGGCTACAACTTTATCTTTTAACCCCAAATCCATCCAATCTTCACCCTTTCTAAATGTCTGCAAGTTCCAGTTTACCGAAAGTCCGGCTATATTGCAGTCAAAAAGTGCCGGAATTCTGAATTTTCTTATCCCAAGTTCCGTCATTAGTCCAATGGCGTGAAATAGGCTAAAATATGATAGGATATAAATATTGAGACTAATGGGAGTGTTTTAAATGGAAGAACGCGAAATTTATGATATTACGATCATCGGCGGCGGGCCAACAGGCTTGTTTGCTTCCTTTTACGGCGGTATGCGAAAAATGAAGGTAAAGATTTTGGACAGCCTGCCTCAGCTTGGCGGACAGCTGACAGAGCTTTATCCTGATAAATATATTTACGATGTCGGCGGATTCCCCAAAGTGCTGGCGAAAGATCTTGTGGACAATTTGACGGAACAGGCTAACTACGCCGATCCGACAATTTGCCTCGAAGAAACGGTATCAGCGGCAGAACGCCACGGTGACCATTTTGTGATCCGTACCGATAAAGGCGAACATTATTCAAGAACGATTTTATTGACTGCAGGTGTCGGAGCTTTCCAGCCGCGGAAGATTGCAGTTGAAGGATCTGAAGAATTTGAAGGTAAGACACTGCATTACGGAGTCAAAGATCTGACGATGTTCAGTGGCAAGAAAGTTGTCGTGCTGGGCGGGGGAGACTCCGCGGTTGACTGGGCGATGATGCTTGAGAACGTGGCCTCCCACGTTACACTGAGCCACCGCCGTGAAAAAATGACAGCGCACGAAGCCAATGTGGATACAATGATGGCGTCAAGCGTTGATGTAAAAAAACCATATGGCATTAAGGAATTGGTCGGGGAGAACGGTGAAATCCGTGAATTGGTATTGATTGATAAAGAAGGAAATGAAGAACGTCTTGAAGTCGATCATGTCATTGTCAACTACGGAAATGTCACTTCGCTTGGGCCTTTGAAAGACTGGGGCCTCGAGATGGAGAAAAGTTCTATCGTCGTCAATTCAAAAATGGAGACGAGTATCGAAGGCATCTATGCAGCCGGGGATGTTGCCACTTATGAAGGTAAAGTGAAGCTGATTGCAGTAGGGTTCGGCGAAGCGCCGACTGCCATCAATAACGCAAAAGCGTATCTTGATCCGAAATCGAAAGTGCAGCCATTGCACAGCACAAGCGTATTCAAATAAGAAAAGCATTTCCGCTGACGACAGCGGAAATGCTTTTTTTATATGGAGTTTGTCGAGTTTTTATTGCCAGATAAATGGGGAATTTTTTGCCGATCATAAACGGCCGTTTGCCGATCATAAAACTAGTTTTGCCGATC
>NZ_JRGN01000247.1 GCF_000775575.1 Planococcus sp. CAU13 | reverse complement strand
ACTCGTCTTATTGCTCCACCTGGTCCTGAGGCGCACCTTTGCCGGGGTTCACTTCTGCACAAAAAAGAAGGCGGCAGAGAATCCTTTGAGTCTTAGCGAAGTTCTAAGGTCCACTCGGACGAATGTCCGAGTTGGCTTCATGATGCAGCTTCTAAAGAAATAAGATATGGAGAAAACAGCGCAGAAATCGTCCCTGTACAGGCTTGGTTTTAAAAACCGTGCTCCTTCAGTGCTGCGCACTTCGTCGCAAAGATTCGGCCTCGCAGGCGTCGGCCAAATCTTCGAAGCTGTTTTGCGGAATATCGGTTATTA
>NZ_JRGN01000216.1 GCF_000775575.1 Planococcus sp. CAU13 | reverse complement strand
AAAGGTCGTTACCGCATCTGCGGTAGCGGCTTTTTTTTCGCGTCGCTTTATAATACTTTGTTATGTTGTATGTAGCACGAGTATGAGGTTTTATTTGAAATATAATGGAATTCTTGATGTTTTTTCAGGAATTTAAGTATCTGGTTAATCAGAGTAAATACAAGCACACTACTTAAGAAAAATTACTAGTATTTATATGTTATTATTTGCCGAATAGAAAAGAAACGATTGGATCACGGGCCATGGTTAATTAGTGGGCAAGACAACATAGAGTCTTTCAAAAGTAAGATACATTCAAGTAAATTTAAAAGAACAATAAATCAATAACTAGAGATTATCTAATTTTTCAGATAAAATAGGTTCTATAGATATTACTAATAAAAATTTTTGGTTTGTTTATGTTAACGTATCTTAAATACACAAAAATTAATAAAGAATTTTTAAAACTTAAGATATAGAAAAATAGAAATGAGGCGGCTATTATGAAGTCAGGTATATATAAAGTAGAAATTATTGATAAAAGAACTGCATTATTAAAACCTTTAAATGAGGAAGATGAACAGTATACCTTCCCTGTAAGTGAGTTTACACATGAAGTATCAGCTGGAGATATGGTTGAGATTTGGCTTGAAGGTACCCACTGGAGAACAAAATACCTTGAAGAAGAAACGAGATCAGTTAAAAGTCATTTAAAAGATTTTAAGAAGCGTTTACTTAATGAAGATTAAAAGCTTACCCGGAATAAAATATTCCGGGATTTTTTTAATTTCAGTACGTACTATTTGAATTATATAAAAAACATAGGCTATAATTAAGTCAAAGATAGTCAAAGTCAATTTTAGAAATGCAGGATGTAGAGGTGAATGCAATGCGTAACATTTCTGATGTGATTGAAGGTTATTTAAAGCAGGTTATCGAATTAAGCGAAAGAGAATATATTGAAATTAAAAGAAATGAAGTAGCAGAAAAATTTCAATGTGTTCCTTCCCAGATTAATTATGTAATTAATACAAGGTTTACCCCGGAGAGAGGATATCTGGTGGAGAGTAAAAGAGGTGGCGGTGGCTATATCCGCATTAAACGTATACGTCTTCACCGCAAGTCAGATGTTATTGCAGGTATTGTAAAGCACTTGGAGAATGGCGCTACTCAAAGCATGGCTGAAGACATTGTGTATCGATTATTAGATGAAGACATTGTAACGAAGCGGGAAGCAAAAATGATTTTAAGTGCGATCGATCGATCGACACTTTTGCTGGGGCTCCCTTTAAGAGATGAAGTCAGGGCACGAATTCTAATAGCCATGTTATTCACAATTAAATTTGAGTCGAGTTAACGAGGAGTGGTAAGATGATTTGCAACCAATGCGGAGAACGTCCTGCATCTGTATTAGTGAAACAAAAAAGAAATGGACAACTGACGGAGAGACATCTTTGCCATGTGTGTGCAGCGGAAAATCATAATTTGAATTTAGCATTTGAGCAGGATCCACTGGCAATTCACCAACTGCTTTCAAATTGGTTTCCGGTTCAATCGCCGTCTGTTAGTCCAGTTAAAAAAGAAGTTTCAGTCTGTCCTTCATGCGGATTTACTTTCAACAATTTTTTGAAGTTAGGTAAATTCGGTTGTGCGAATTGCTATGAAGCTTTCGAATCGAATCTGGAAGAGATTTTTAAACGTCTCCATAATGGCAATAAAGAACATGCCGGTAAAATACCTGCCTCTTATGGAAGTACATTAAAAATAAAAAAAGAAATCGAAGAGTTAAGGAAACAACTGAAAGCCTCAATAGACGCAGAGGAGTTTGAAGAAGCAGCAAGACTGCGTGATAAAGTTCGTGAATTGAGTAAAGAGCTCGAAGGGAGTGCTAATCATGGCGATTGACCGTTTTTTAGAGCCAAAAGCGAGCAGTTGGATGGCTAATGAGGGTGAAAATACCGATATAGCCATGAGTACCAGAATCAGGTTGGCACGAAATCTAAGTGAATTTAAATTTCCTTATGCTTTTACAGAAGATGAAGCTTTGAAAGTTGATAAGGCTATTTCTTCGGTTCTATTGGATAAAGGAAATGAATTAAATCAGGAGTTCACCCATATTGACATCCATGAGATTTCTCCGTTGCATAGAGAATTATTAGTGGAAAAGCATTTGATCAGTCCGCATTTGGCGGCTGGAGCACATGCTGGTTCAGTTCTATTGTCGAAGAATGAAGAACTGAGTATTATGGTGAATGAAGAAGATCATCTTCGGATTCAGAGTTTGCAATCCGGTTTTCATCTGCAGGAAACTTATAAAATTGCAAACGAGCTGGATACTTTGATAGAAGAGAATCTGCAGTATGCATTTCACGAGAAATTCGGGTATTTGACAAGTTGTCCGACGAATACGGGAACGGGCATGAGAGCTTCGGTAATGCTCCATTTGCCGGCTTTGACAATGTCGCAGCAGATTACTCGCATTATTCCTGCTATTTCACGCTTAGGAATGGTCGTGAGGGGTATCTATGGAGAAGGAAGCGAAGCTTTGGGCAACGTTTACCAGATTTCCAATCAATTGACGCTTGGAAAATCAGAATATGAAATTCTTCAGGATCTGCAGAATATGACCGAGCAGATTATTGAGCAGGAGCGCAGGGCAAGAGAGGCAATTTTAAATAATTCGCCATTGAAGCTTGAGGACCGTATTTACCGCTCGCTCGGTATTCTGACTTATTCAAGATTGCTGACGACTGAAGAAGCGGCAAAATGCCTTTCAGATGTCCGTTTGGGAATAGATTTAAGATTGATTAAGAATATTGATATGTCGATTCTGAACGAGTTGATGATATTTATGCAACCGGCTTTTCTGCAGCGCTATTCAGAAAAACCATTGTCACCAAACGAACGGGATATCGCCCGGGCACAGCTTTTCCGGGAACGCCTGAAAGAAGAATATAAAATTAATGGAGATAAAGAAGGAGAGGATTCTGAATGATGTTAAACAGATTTACACAAAGAGCACAGAAGGTTCTTCAACTGGCTCAAGAAGAAGCGATTCGCATGAAACATGATTCTATCGGAACAGAACATATTTTACTTGGTTTAATTCATGAAGGCGGCGGTATTGCAGCTAAAGCTTTGGAAGCAATCGAAGTCAATACGCAATTGATCGAAGAAGGAGTTACCGAACTTGTAGGAATTGGCGAAAAAAATGTGGGACCGATTGTACATTATACGCCGAGAGCAAAAAAAGTTATTGAATTATCGGTTGATGAATCCAGAAAACTGGGTCATTCTTATATAGGTACTGAACATTTGCTGTTGGCTCTGATCCGTGAAGGTGAAGGAGTAGCGGCACGGGTGCTTGGCAACGCTGGAGTGAGCCTGAACAAAGCACGCCAGCAAGTGCTGCAGCTGCTGGGCAGCAATGAACAGGCGTCGGCTGGCGGCATGAGCCCGAACGCATCAGCCAATACACCGACACTGGATGGTTTGGCCCGTGATTTGACACAGGTTGCGCGTGAAGGCAGCCTGGATCCGGTAATCGGCAGAAACGATGAAATTACGCGAGTGATTGAAATATTAAGCCGCCGTACCAAGAATAACCCGGTTCTGATCGGAGAGCCTGGTGTCGGTAAAACGGCAATTGCAGAAGGTTTGGCGCAACAAATTGTAAACAATGAAATTCCCGAAACGCTTCGCGATAAACGCGTTATGGTGCTGGATATGGGTACAGTTGTTGCGGGCACGAAATACCGGGGTGAATTTGAAGACCGCCTGAAAAAAGTGATGGATGAAATCCGTCAGGCAGGCAACGTCATCCTGTTTATCGATGAGCTTCACACATTGATCGGTGCAGGCGGAGCAGAAGGTGCGATTGACGCTTCGAATATCCTTAAGCCGGCACTGGCAAGAGGGGAACTGCAATGTATCGGTGCTACGACATTGGATGAATACCGTAAATATATTGAAAAAGATGCGGCTCTTGAACGACGTTTCCAGCCGATTCAAGTGGATGAGCCGACTGTGGAAGAGTCAATCCAAATCATCAAAGGTCTGCGTGACCGCTATGAAGCGCATCACCGCGTGAAAATTACGGACGAAGCGATTGATGCTGCAGCCAGAATGTCTGACCGTTACATCTCCGACCGTTTCCTGCCGGACAAAGCGATTGATTTGATTGATGAAGCGGGTTCGAAAGTTAGACTTCGCTCGTATACAACTCCACCGGATCTGAAAGAATTGGAAGCGAAGCTCGAAGCTGCACGTTCTGAAAAGAATGAAGCGGTGCAAAGCCAGGAATTTGAAAAAGCGGCTTCTCTCCGTGATTCTGAACAGAAATTAAAAGATCAATTGGAGAAAACCAAGAAAGAATGGAAAGAAAAGCAAGGCAAGGAAGAGTCTGAAGTGACTGTGGAAGATATTGCGAAAGTCGTATCCATGTGGACAGGCATTCCGGTATCAAGACTGGCACAGACTGAATCCGATAAATTATTGAATCTGGAAGAGATTCTTCATGGACGTGTTATTGGCCAGTCTGAAGCTGTCACTTCCATCTCGAAAGCGATCAGACGTGCACGTGCTGGATTGAAAGATCCGAAACGTCCTATCGGGTCATTTATCTTCCTTGGCCCAACTGGTGTCGGTAAAACAGAATTGGCACGCGCTTTGGCTGAATCCATGTTCGGTGACGAAGAAGCGATGATCCGCATCGATATGTCCGAGTATATGGAAAGACATTCAACTTCGCGTCTTGTCGGTTCACCTCCAGGGTATGTCGGCTATGACGAAGGTGGTCAGCTGACTGAAAAAGTCCGCAGAAAACCATATTCTGTCGTGCTCCTTGATGAAATTGAAAAAGCGCATCCGGATGTATTCAATATCCTCCTGCAGGTGCTTGAAGACGGACGCTTAACAGACTCAAAAGGGCGCCGGGTCGATTTCCGCAACACGGTCATCATCATGACTTCGAACGTTGGAGCGGAAGAATTGAAGTACAATAAATACGTCGGTTTCAATCTCGAAGACTCGAAGACGGATTATAAAGACATGAAATCAAAAATGCTTGCAGAATTGAAAAAAGCATTCCGTCCTGAATTCCTGAACCGGATTGACGATATGATTGTGTTCCATTCACTTGAAAAAGAAAATCTGCGCGAAATTGTGACATTGATGTCGAAACAATTGGCTGACAGACTGAAAGAGCAGGATATCAATCTTGAATTGACAGACGCGGCTCTTGATAAGATTGCGAAAGAAGGCTACGATCCGGAATACGGAGCGCGTCCGCTTCGCCGGGCATTGCAAAAGCATGTCGAGGACCGTTTGTCTGAAGAGCTGTTGAAAGGCAACGCACTCGCTGGACAGCAAATTGTCTTTGATGTCGAAAATGATGAATTTGTAGTGCGTACAAATGAAACAGTTAAGAAATAAGCGATAAGATATTCCGCTCGCCGGAGAGATTTCCCGGCGGGCGGTTTTTCATTAGAAGGAGGAGCCCATGGCTAAAAAGAAATCAAAGTTCGTCTGCCAATCGTGTGGCTACGAATCGGCAAAATGGATGGGGAAATGCCCGAACTGCGGCGAATGGAATCAAATGACCGAAGAAGTGGAGATGGCTGTCCCGAAAGGCACAAGAAATGCTTTCCAGCACACAGCATCTGCGCCTCAAAAAGCCATTCCCATCAATTCGATTGAAACAAAAGAAGAACCACGGGTGGAAACGGAACTCAGTGAACTGAACCGGGTACTCGGTGGGGGGATTGTGCCGGGCTCTCTGATCTTAATCGGAGGAGATCCGGGAATCGGGAAATCGACGCTGCTGCTGCAAGTGTCGGCGATGCTCGCGAACAGCGGCAGCCGCGTGCTTTACATTTCCGGGGAAGAATCGGTGCGCCAGACAAAACTGCGGGCAGAGCGCCTTGACGCTTCCTCATCGGAGTTGTACATTTACGCCGAAACGAATCTCGAGATGATCAACCACACCATCGAAGAAGTGGCTCCTGATTTCGTTATCGTCGATTCCATTCAGACTGTCCATCACCCTGAAGTGACATCCGCTCCCGGCAGTGTCACGCAAGTTCGTGAAAGTACAGCGGAATTGATGCGGATTGCCAAGACGAAAAATATTGCCATCTTCCTTGTCGGGCATGTGACAAAAGAAGGCCAGATTGCCGGACCGCGAATCCTTGAACATATGGTGGATACTGTGCTGTATTTTGAAGGGGAACGCCATCACACGTACCGGATTTTGCGCAGTGTGAAAAACCGTTTTGGTTCAACGAATGAAATCGCGATTTTTGAAATGCTGCAAAGCGGGCTGAAAGAAGTGTTGAACCCATCTGAATTGTTCCTGCAGGAGCGTTCAAGCGGATCGGCAGGTTCAACTGTAGTCGCTTCAATGGAAGGGACACGGCCGATTCTGGTGGAAATCCAGGCACTTGTTACACAGTCCAGCTTTAATTATCCGAAGCGGATGGCGACAGGGCTGGATCAGAACCGGGTGTCTCTTTTGATGGCTGTGCTGGAAAAACGGATGGGCATGCTCCTGCAGGCTCAGGATGCTTATATTAAAGTGGCGGGTGGTGTTAAACTGGATGAGCCGGCAATCGATCTGGCGGTTCTTGCGAGTATTGTGTCCAGTTACCGAGATACCGCCCCCAACGGCTTTGATTGTATTATCGGTGAAGTCGGCCTGACCGGCGAAGTGCGGCGCGTCTCCCGAATTGAACAACGGGTGCAGGAAGCGGCGAAACTTGGATTCAAGCGGGCGATTATTCCCAAGTCCAATATCGGGGGCTGGGATTTCCCGGAAGGCATTCGGGTAGTTGGCGTTGAAACAGTGAATGATGCATTAAAAGAGATTTTTCCACAATAAGGGGGCTTTTAGCCTCCTTTATTTTTTTCAGTGCATGGTCATAACAGCGTTTTGTAAATGATGTGTGTATAATTAAGTACAAGGAGGTGGAAAAATGTTAAAAAGAATTATTCAAGTGTTATTTTTATTGATCGGTGCAACTGTCGGAATTATATTCTTACCTTATGTTTTTGAACTTATACCTATTGTCGACAATCCTTGGATCAATAATGCAATTGTTTCCGCTCTTGTGGGAGCCGTCATTTTTTTCCTGTTATCTCTGTTGTTTGCAGATACGCTGGTGCGGTTTATGAAGTGGATGGAAGAGAAATTGCTTCATGCGCCGACGCCGGATCTGTTATTCGGGACCGTGGGGCTAATTATAGGTCTGATTGTGGCATTCCTCATCGGATTTGCGCTCAGTACGATTGATATTCCGCTTGTTGCGACTGCCGCTCCGATCATACTTTCAGTGGTGCTCGGTTACCTCGGATTTCAGGTAGGTTTTCAGAAACGCGAAGAAATGCTGGGCATGCTGACGCCAACCCGGCTTTCATTAAATTCCAAGAAAAATGAAGCGGGGCAGGAAATCACAGCTTTGCCTGCAGAGAAAACGGCTTATAAACTATTGGATACAAGCGTCATCATCGATGGCCGGATTGCAGATATTTCAGCTACCGGATTTATGGAAGGAACTTTTGTGGTGCCGCAATTTGTGTTATCGGAACTGCAGCATATCGCGGATTCGTCGGATACGCTGAAACGCACAAGAGGACGCCGCGGACTAGATATTTTAAAACGGCTTCAAAGTGAGCGCGAAGGTGCGATCATGATCACGGAAGAGAATTTCGATGAAGTGGCGGAAGTCGATTTGAAGCTGATGCGCGCTGCCAAGAAAATGGGCGGCCAGGTCGTGACGAACGATTTCAATCTTAATAAAGTTTGCGAATTGCATAATGTGCCTGTTCTGAACATCAACGATTTGGCGAACGCCGTAAAACCGGTGGTCATACCCGGTGAGGATATGCACGTGGTCGTCATTAAAGACGGCAAAGAACAGAACCAGGGTGTCGCCTATCTCGATGACGGCACGATGATCGTCATTGAAGACGGCAAGAAATACATCGGCGATGCGATTGATGTTACGGTGACAAGTGTGCTGCAGACTTCTGCGGGACGCATGATTTTCGCTAAGCCACGTAACGGGAAATGATGGATAAAAGGATGTAAGCTCATGAAATATACAGTAGTACTGCCTGCCGCCGGGAGCGGCAAGCGCATGAAAGCTGATAAAAATAAATTACTGCTGGAATTATTCGATAAACCGATTTTCATCTATACGCTGGAAGTTTTTCAGCGGGACCCGAACTGCGAGTCGATTTGGCTGGCTGTAAAGGAAGAAGAGCGGTTGTTGATCAAGAATTATGTGGGGAAATATGGAATTTCGAAAGTGGCGGGTTTTGCTGCAGGCGGCGCTGAACGGCAGGATAGCGTCAGAGCCTGTCTCGACATGATTCCTGCGTGTGACGTGGTACTGGTCCATGACGCGGCACGGCCTTTTATTGAACCGGCTGTGATTTCCGGTCTTGCGGAAGAAGCGGCGGAAACTGGAGCAGCGATTGCCGCTGTGCGGGTAAAGGATACGATCAAAAAAGCGGAATCCGGCATTATTACGGAGACCGTGGAGCGGGATAAATTGTGGATCATCCAGACTCCGCAGGCATTTGATTATTCATTGATCAAACGAGCGGCAACTACGGCTTTTGAAGACGGATATCTGGGAACTGATGAAGCGATGCTTGTGGAACGGCTGGGGCATCCCGTGAAGATAGTGGAAAGCAATTATGAAAATGTGAAAATGACGACGCCGGATGATCTGATTTATGGAAAAGCCATTTTGGAGAGCCGCAGACAGGAGGAGCAGCAATGATTCGGATTGGACAGGGATATGATGTGCATCAATTGGTGGGGGGCAGGCCACTCATATTAGGAGGGATTGAAATTCCCCATAGTAAAGGGCTTCTCGGACATTCGGATGCGGATGTGCTGCTGCATACCATTACGGATGCGGCACTCGGCGCGATTGGCGGAGGCGACATCGGCAAGCATTTCCCGGATACGGATCCGGAATTCAAGGATGCCGATTCACGCAAGCTGCTGACGCACATTTGGCAGTATGTGAAAGAGCAGGGCTATGAACTCGGCAATGTGGATTGCACGGTGATTGCGCAAAAACCGAAATTGGCACCTTATATCGAACAATTGCGGGAGTCGATCGCCGGTTTACTGGAAGCGGATGTTTCGCAGGTAAACGTCAAGGCGACAACGAATGAAAAGCTCGGATATTTAGGGCGAGAAGAAGGAATTGCGGCACTGGCCGTGATTTTATTGGTGGAACGGAAGGTTTAAACGCTTTCCCGGAAGTGATAGAATAGCAGAAGATAAACGTTTTCTAGGAGGAAATTTTATGACACAGGAAGTACGCGTACGCTATGCGCCGAGTCCGACCGGACATTTACATATCGGCGGAGCACGCACAGCGCTTTTCAATTATTTATATGCACGTCATCATGACGGCAAATTCATCGTCCGCATTGAAGATACGGACACGGCCCGCAATATCGAAACGGGAATTGAATCACAGCTTGATAATCTGAAATGGCTTGGCATCGATTACGACGAATCGGTGGATGTTGGAGGCGATTATGGTCCGTACCGCCAGATGGAGCGGTTGGATATCTATAAAGGCTATGCCGATGAAATGCTGGAAAAAGGCCTGGCGTTCAAATGTTTCTGTACGGCAGAAGAATTGGAAGCAGAGCGCGAGTCGCAAAAAGCTTCCGGCATTGCTGCGCCGCAGTACAGCGGAACTTGCCGCAATTTGACGGCTGACGAAGTGGCAGAGCGGGAAGCTGCTGGCAAAACGTATACACTGCGTGCGAAAGTGCCGACTGACGTTACGTATAAGTTTGACGATTTGGTGCGCGGACCGATTTCATTCGAATCAAAAGATGTCGGCGATTGGGTTATGGTGAAGACGAACGGCATCCCAACGTATAATTTCGCTGTTGTAATCGATGATCACCTGATGAAGATCACGCATGTGTTCCGCGGAGAAGAGCATCTGTCTAACACGCCGCGTCAGCAGATGATTTACGATGCATTCGGCTGGGAGCATCCGACTTACGGCCATATGACATTAATCATTAATGAAGACCGCAAGAAACTGTCGAAACGTGATGAGTCGATCATCCAGTTCATCTCTCAATATAAAGATCTTGGTTATATCCCTGAAGCGCTTTTCAATTTCTTCGCGCTGCTCGGCTGGTCGCCTGAAGGGGAAGAGGAAATTTTCTCGAAAGAGGAATTGATCCGAATTTTTGACGCCAACCGGCTGTCGAAATCGCCGTCGATGTTCGACAAGCAGAAGCTGACATGGATGAACAACCAGTACATCAAGCAAATGCCTCTCGAAGAAGTGGTGAAACTTGCTGTGCCTCATCTGCAGAAAGCGGGCAGACTGCCGGAAACAATGAATGCGGATCAGCAGGACTGGGCACACCGCCTGGTTGCTCTTTACCATGATCAATTAAGTTTCGGAGCAGAAATCACTGAGCTGTCAGAACAATTCTTCACGGATGATCTTCATTACGGGGAAGAAGAGCAGGCAGTGCTTGCAGGGGAACAGGTTCCTGAAGTGATGGCTTCATTCAAAGAGCAGCTGGAAGCGCTGGAAGCGTTCGAACCCGCTGAAATCAAAGCGGCGATCAAAGCGGTGCAAAAAGCGACCGGCCATAAAGGGAAAAACCTCTTTATGCCAATCCGTGTCGTAACGACCGGGCAGACGCATGGCCCGGAATTGCCGGACGCCATCGCGCTCTTGGGCAAAGACAAGACAATCGCACGGGTAGCCCAATACGCAAGTGCATAAGATTGACTTATAGGTACAAAAGTGTAAAATGAATTTACTATCAGAAAATCGTTGACGGGAAGAAGTACATGCAGCATGCTCTCCAGAGAAGATCCTCACCGGCTGAAAGGGATCCGGGCCGCTGCCGCATGGAAATGCCTCTCCGAGTGCTGAGTCGAATCGAGTAGACCAGACGTTTCACCTGCGTTAAAGGTGCCGAGAGAAAAAGGGTGAGCCCTTTTTAATCAGAGTGGAACCGCGCAGGCATGCGTCTCTGTCAATTTATTGACAGGGGCGCTTTTTATTTTGCATTAAAAGGAGTTGAGATAGATGTTTAAGAGAATAAAAGAAGATGTGGATGTCGTTTTCGAACAGGATCCGGCGGCAAGGAGTTATCTCGAAGTGATTCTCACTTATTCGGGGCTGCATGCGATTTGGGCTCACCGGCTGGCACATTTCTTCTTTAAGAATAAATTGTTTTTCATTGCACGCGTGATTTCACAGATCAGCCGTTTTTTCACAGGCATCGAAATCCACCCGGGCGCTGTGATCGGCCGCCGCTTTTTCATTGACCATGGAATGGGGGTAGTAATCGGGGAAACGTGTATGATCGGGGATAATGTAACGCTGTTCCAGGGAGTCACCCTGGGCGGAACGGGAAAAGAGACTGGAAAAAGGCACCCGACACTGGAAGACCATGTGCTGGTGGCAACTGGAGCCAAAGTGCTGGGATCTATTACGATTGGTGAGAGTTCTAAAGTTGGTGCAGGCTCTGTCGTATTGAAAAATGTGCCGCCGAATTCAACGGTTGTCGGGATTCCGGGGAAAGTGGTCGTCAGGGACGGCGTACGGATCAACAAGGACCTGAACCATCAGGATATGCCGGACCCGGTAGCAGATATGTGCTATTCAATGGAATTGAAGATCGCCGAACTTCGGCGCGAAGTGGAATTATTAAAACAAGCCAGGAAGAAAGAAGGAGATGCCGAATGACAATTCAGATTTTTAATTCACTGACACGCACGAAAGAGCCGTTTGTCCCGCTCGAAGAAGGAAAAGTGAAAATGTATGTCTGCGGACCGACTGTCTATAATTACATTCATATTGGCAACGCACGGCCGGTTATCGTTTATGATACAGTCCGCCGCTACCTCGAATACCGCGGCTATGATGTGAAATATGTGTCCAACTTTACGGATGTGGATGACAAACTGATCAAGGCTGCCAATGAATTGGGGCAGACTGTGCCGGAAATCGCTGAACGTTTCATCAAAGCATATTTCGATGACACGGAGGCGCTTGGCTGTGCAGCTGCTGATGTGCACCCGCGTGTCATGGATCATATCGAGCAGATCGTTGAATTTATTGAGGCGCTGATCGAAAAAGGTTTTGCCTATGAATCGCAGGGCGATGTCTATTACCGGACCCGCAAATTCGAAGGCTACGGAAAATTGTCGCATCAGTCGGTTGATGAGCTGAAAATCGGTGCGCGCATCGAAACCGGCGACAAAAAAGAAGACGAACTGGATTTTGTGCTGTGGAAAGCAGCCAAGCCAAATGAAATCTCATGGGTAAGTCCGTGGGGCGAAGGGCGCCCGGGCTGGCACATCGAGTGCTCGGTGATGGCGCGCGAACATCTGGGCGACACCATCGATATCCACGCCGGCGGACAGGATTTGACGTTCCCGCATCATGAAAACGAGATCGCGCAGTCGGAAGCCTTTACAGGTAAACCGTTTGCGCATTACTGGATGCACAACGGCTATATCAATATCGACAATGAAAAAATGTCGAAGTCGCTGAATAATTTCGTGTTGGTGAACGATATTCTGAAAGAGATGGATCCGCAAGTGCTGCGTTTCTTCATGCTGTCGGTGCATTACCGCCACCCGATCAATTATTCGCAGCAATTGGTGGAAGACGCCATTGCAGGGCTGGAGCGTCTGCGCACTTCGTATGCCAACCTGAAGCATCGCCTCGGTGTAACAGCAGGACTAGGCGATCATTCCGATATTTGGCTGTCGAAAATTGAAGCAATCAAAAAAGAATTTATTGAAACGATGGATGATGATTTCAACACGGCACACGGAATTTCGAAGCTGTTTGATCTGTCGCGTCTTGCGAACACGTATCTGTTGGAAAAGCAGACATCAGCAGAAGTGCTGGAAGCGTTCCTGGCTGTCTTTGATGAATTGGCGGATGTGCTCGGCTTGCCGTTCAAACAAGAGGAAGAATTGCTGGATGCGGAAATCGAGGCTTTATTGGAAGAGCGGATCAGTGCACGCAAGAACCGCGATTTTGCCCGCGCCGATGAGATCCGTGATTTGTTCAAAGAGAAAAATATCATTTTAGAAGACACTGCCCAGGGCACGCGTTGGAAGAGGGGGTAAGGTCTTGGAAGTGTTGCGCAACCAGGATGTGGATCAATTGAACGCACTGGCACTCGCCTATATGGGCGATGCGGTGTATGAGCAGGCAGTGCGTGAGCATTTGCTGCGCTCGGGCCGGGTCAAACCGAATACGCTGCACCGCATGTCGACGACTTTCGTTTCCGCAAAAGCGCAGGCAATCGTGCTGAAGCGGCTGACGGAAGAAGGCTTTTTATCCGAAGAGGAACTGGCTGTCATGCGGCGCGGCCGCAATGCCAAATCAGGCTCGGTGCCGAAAAACACCGATGTCCAGACGTATAATTTCAGTACCGCGTTCGAAGCGGTGCTGGGCTGGAATTATTTAAAAGGGCATACGGAGCGGGTCAGTGAAATCATTTCGTACAGCATCGATATAATAGAAGAAGTGAAAGGAGTGATCAAATGACTGAGGAATTGGAGCCTGAAATTATCGGAGGCAAAAACCCGGTGCTCGAAGCATTGCGGGCAAATCGCGATATCAATAAAATCTGGATTGCAGAAGGCGTTCAGAAAAAAGGGATTGCTGAACTGCTGCAATTGGCGAAAGAGAAAAAGGTCATTGTCCAGTTTGTGCCGAAGAAAAAAATCGACGGCCTGACGGATTCGAATCATCAGGGCATTGCAGCTGCAGTCGCCGCTTATAATTATGCGGAACTGGATGATTTATTCAAGGTGGCAGAGTCGCGTTCGGAAGATCCGTTCTTTCTGATCCTTGATGAACTGGAAGACCCGCATAACCTCGGCTCAATCATGCGGACCGCGGATGCAGTAGGCGCACACGGATTGATTATCCCGAGACGCCGCGCAGTCGGTTTGACGGCGGTCGTCGCAAAGTCTTCCACCGGAGCCATTGAACATATTCCGGTCGTTCGCGTCAATAACCTTTCGCAGACAGTGGATGAACTGAAAAAACGCAGCGTCTGGATTGCGGGAACCGATGCCAAAGAATCGGTGGATTACCGCCGGATGGATGCCAATTTGCCGCTCGCTGTCATAATCGGCAGCGAAGGCAAAGGCATGAGCCGGATCCTGCGCGAGAAATGTGATTTCCTTTACCAATTGCCGATGGTCGGCCATGTTACTTCCCTGAACGCTTCGGTGGCAGCGAGCCTGCTCATGTACGAAGTCTACCGGAAGCGCCATCCACTGGGTTAAGCGATATGGACATTCTGCTGGTTGATGGCTATAACATCATTGGAGACTGGGTGGAACTAAGGGAATTGAAAAAAGACAAACTGGCGGATGCCAGGGACCGGCTGATCGAGCGGATGGCGGAATATCGCGGTTATAAAGGCTGGCGGGTCATCATCGTTTTTGACGCTCATCTAGTGCCCGGGATAGAAGCCCGTGATTTGAAATCAGATGTCGAAGTGATATACACGAAAGAAAGTGAAACTGCCGATGAACGCATTGAAAAACTGGCAACCAGTTTAAACAACAGGCGTGACCAGATTTATGTCGCCACTTCAGATTTGACGGAACAATCGGTGATTTTTGCCAAAGGAGCACTTCGGATCTCCGCCCGTGAACTGGAAATTGAAGTGGAGGAAATCCAACAGAAAATTTCGAAAAAAGTGAAAGAAATCCAGGAGCAGCAAGCCTTCTCAAAAATCACGCTGCCGAAAGAAATTGCTGAAATATTTGAAAAATGGCGGCGTGGGCTGAAATGAACGGTTGACGCTCAATTTTTGGTTCCTGTATACTGATGATATCGAGGTTCGCGCGACCGGAGGGATAACCGTGGGAAATCAGGAACAAGTTCAAGCCCGGCGATTTATGGAAATGACAGATGAGGAACTTGTCAGTTTGGTCCACGACGGAAATACTGAAGCACTGGATTTTCTGATCAATAAATTTCGGCATTTCGTTCGAATGAAAGCCCGATCCTATTTTCTGATTGGAGCTGACAAAGAAGACATTATCCAGGAAGGCATGATTGGCCTGTATAAAGCCATCCGTGATTTCCGCAGCGATAAACTGTCTTCTTTCAGGGCGTTTGCCGAACTGTGCATCATCCGGCAGATTATCACCGCCATCAAAACTGCCACACGGCAAAAGCATATTCCGCTGAATTCCTATGTCTCTCTGGACAAGCCGATCTATGACGAGGAATCCGACCGGACGCTGATGGACGTTTTGACAGATAACGGAGTAGATGATCCGCAGCAATTAATGATCAATAATGAAGAGTTCATGTATATGGAAGAAAAAATGGGCGAAGTGCTCAGTGAACTTGAACGGGAGGTGCTGACCCTGTATCTGGACGGACAGACCTACCAGGAAATATCAGAAAAATTGGAGCGCCATGTCAAATCGATCGATAATGCATTGCAGCGTGTGAAAAGGAAACTGGAGCGGCATCTTCAAATAGATGAAACCCGCACCTCCTGATGCGCTGTTGACATGGAAGTTTTAAGGTGATAACCTTGAAAAAGCTGCAAACTCGAATAGGGTGAGGGAAATGGCTAAAAAAATCGTTTTAAGCTGCTCGAAATGTGCATCCCGCAATTACACGGTTCCTGCGAAAGCGGAATCCAGCACACGTTTGGAACTTAATAAATTCTGTGCTCATTGCAATGGGCATACCGTGCATAAACAAACGTTATGAATTTAAGTGAATGCCGAGCGATATAGAGTAATTTTTAAACTTCGGAGGTTTTTGAACAATGGGCAACATTGGGGATTTCTTTAAAAACGTCGTTTCGGAAATGAGAAAAGTAAGCTGGCCTAAACGCAAAGAACTGACGCGCTATACAATCGTTGTTCTTTCCACGTGTATCTTTATGGCGCTGTTCTTCGCATTGATCGATACAGGCATATCAGAATTATTCCGTTGGTTCTTAGCGCTGTAATCATAAGCGTGCAACAAGAATAATGAATAAAAAATAGCCCGTCATTCTACGAGAACGGGTTTTTTCATTTGGAAAAAAGGAGGGATGGACGTCTAGTCCGTGCGAATATGGAAAAGAATTGGTATGTAGTCCACACGTATTCCGGTTATGAAAATAAAGTTAAAGCGAATCTGGAAAAGCGTGTTGAAACGATGGGCATGCAGGATAAGATCTTCCGCGTCATCATTCCTGAAGAGCAGGAAACGGATTTTAAAGATGGCAAAAAACGCACTGTCATGCGTAAAACATTCCCCGGCTATGTGCTGGTCGAATTGATCATGACGGATGAATCGTGGTATGTGGTCCGCAATACACCGGGAGTGACCGGCTTTATCGGTTCTTCGGGAGGCGGAGCGAAACCGACGCCGCTGCTTGATGAGGAAGTCGACTTTATTCTGAAGCAGATGGGCATGACGGAACGCCGCGTCGACATCAACTTCAAGGTTACGGATATTGTCGAAGTAATGGAAGGGCCATTCGCGAACTTCCAGGGCAAAGTGGAAGAAATCGATGAAACAAAAGGCAAAGTAAAAGTTTCCATTGATATCTTCGGCCGTGAAACGAAAATGGAACTTGATTTCGAACAAGTCCAAAAAATATAAAAGCTGCTTGCTATTCTGATTCAGAAGTGGTATTATTTCATAGGTCAGACTGTCATAGGGCAATCTGTACAATTTAACTAATTCTTTCAACATAGTTGACAGACAGATATTGAGTGGGAGGGGAAACCCTATTACCACATCACGGACTTAAGGAGGTGTGTTTCGTGGCTAAAAAAGTTATTAAAGTTGTAAAGTTGCAGATTCCTGCAGCAAAAGCAAATCCAGCACCCCCGGTTGGTCCAGCATTGGGTCAAGCAGGTGTTAACATCATGGGATTCTGTAAAGAGTTCAACGCGCGTACAGCGGATCAAGCAGGACTGATCATTCCAGTTGAGATTTCGGTATTTGAAGACCGTTCATTTACATTCATTACGAAAACTCCACCCGCAGCTGTTCTACTTAAAGTAGCAGCCGGTATTGAATCAGGTTCAGGTGAACCGAACCGCAATAAAGTAGCGACTGTGAAACGCGACAAAGTTCGCGAAATCGCAGAAACTAAAATGCCAGATCTAAATGCTGCTTCAGTTGAAGCTGCAATGTTGATGGTTGAAGGTACTGCTCGCAGCATGGGCATTACAATCGAAGACTAATCTAGCAGTTGTTTTTGGACGGGTTGCGCAAGTTCGTAAAGGGCTGCGCAGCCTTTAATCGTGGGAGGTTTAAGACCGCTCGACCACAACAAGGAGGACGTTAAAATGGCTAAAACAGGCAAAAAGCTGCAAGAAGCAGCAAAATTGATCGACCGCACAAAATTATACGACGCGAATGAAGCGATTGAACTTGCGAAAAAAGCAAGCACAGTCAACTTTGATGCAACAGTGGAAGTGGCTTTCCGTCTTGGAATCGATACACGCAAAAACGATCAGCAAATCCGTGGGGCAGTAGTGCTTCCAAACGGAACTGGTAAAACGCAAAGCGTATTGGTATTCGCTAAAGGCGATAAAGTGAAAGAAGCTGAAGCAGCTGGAGCGGATTTCGTGGGCGATGCTGAATATATCCAAAAAATCCAACAGGGATGGTTTGACTTCGATGTAATCGTTGCTACACCGGACATGATGGGTGAAGTTGGTAAAATCGGTCGCGTATTGGGACCAAAAGGCTTGATGCCAAACCCGAAAACAGGCACTGTTACATTTGATGTAGCGAAAGCTGTTCAGGAAATCAAAGCTGGTAAAGTGGAATACCGTGCAGACAAAACAGGTATCATCCACGCGCCAATCGGAAAAGTCTCTTTTGATGACAGCAAACTTGCTGAAAACTTAGCGGCTATCCATGATGTAGTTCTTAAAGCTAAGCCATCGGCTGCAAAAGGAACTTACATCAAATCACTTAACGTAACAACTACGATGGGACCTGCTGTAAAAGTGGATCCACTGAAAGTTGTCGTTAAATAATTTATTGACATCGCAGAAATTCTCCGTTATAATAGCGGAGTTGTGAAATATACGTTTGTACCGCAGACAGCAGGGGCGCCAGTCGCTTAAATTATCCCTGCCGAGGACAATGAATTCAGTAAACATCTTTTTGATGCTGACTTTATGCCTCTGTGTCTGTAATGGACCAGGGGCTTTTCTTATGGAAACGGTATGAATGGAAAATCTATGGGAGGTGCCAAAATGACAAAAGCAGTTGAAACGAAAAAAGTTGTCGTGCAAACAATCGCTGATAAATTCGGCTCTGCAGCATCTGTAGTAGTTGTTGATTACCGCGGTTTGAACGTTGCACAATTGACAGAACTTCGTAAACAGCTTCGTGAAGCAGGCGTTGAGTTTAAAGTTTACAAAAACTCAATGACTCGCCGTGCTACTGAAATGCATGGTCTTGAAGCGATCAACGAACACTTTACAGGTCCTAATGCAATCGCATTTTCTAACGAAGATGTAGTTGCGCCAGCGAGAATCATCAACGATTTCGCGAAAAAGAACGAAGCGCTTGAAATTAAAGCGGGCGTTATCGAAGGCGCTGTATCTTCTGCGGAAGATATCAAAGCATTGGCAGAACTTCCATCACGCGAAGGTCTATTGTCCATGCTACTCAGCGTACTTCAAGCTCCAATCCGCAACTTTGCTGCCACTACGAAAGCAGTTGCAGATCACAAAGAAGAACAAGGCGCGTAATTCAATCCGCCTCATAGCCCCGGCTTAGCAACACAAAAAAATTACCTATCATAGGAGGAAATTATAATGACACAAGAACAAATCTTAGACGCAATCAAAGAAATGACAGTTCTTCAACTTAACGACCTAGTAAAAGCAATCGAAGAAGAATTCGGCGTAACTGCTGCTGCACCTGTGGCTGCTGCTGCTGGCGGCGCTGCTGTTGCTGAAGAGCAAACAGAATTCGACGTAGTACTTGCATCTGCTGGCGATCAGAAGATCAAAGTTATCAAAGCAGTACGCGAAATCACAGGCCTAGGCTTGAAAGAAGCTAAAGCACTAGTTGACGAAGCTCCTAAAGCTCTTAAAGAAGGCGTTACTAAAGAAGAAGCAGAAGAAATCAAAGGCAAACTTGAAGAAGTTGGCGCTGGAGTAGAAGTTAAGTAATTTCTATGCCCGATAGCAATACAGAAAAAGCTCGTCAGTATACACCGACGAGCTTTTTCTTCATTTTCATTTTAATTCCGTCACCGCTGGTTGATTAATGTAAGGAGGGCTTTTTATGTCACAGCATTATTATTCCAAAAATCCTCAGACCACAAGCAAACCCCAAGAATGGACTTACACATTGCGAGGCGAAAAAATCCATTTTCAGACGGATGCCGGTGTATTCAGCAAAAATGAAGTGGATTTCGGTTCGCGCCTATTGATCGAAGCGTTTGAAGAATCTTCCGTGGTAGGGCCGCTGCTCGATGTCGGCTGTGGCTACGGTCCGATCGGAATCGCCATTGCCCGATCCTTTCCCCAGAAAAAAGTTCATATGGTGGACGTCAATTTGCGCGCCATCGAACTTGCCAGGAAAAATGCAGCAAGAAATAATGCGGAAAACGTTGAAATCTACGAAAGTGATGGACTTTCTTCGGTAAAAGAGGAAGGGTTTTCTGCCATCCTGACCAATCCGCCGATACGGGCCGGAAAAGAGACGGTTTTCAGATTCTATGAGGAAGCCGGCATGAAACTTGCGGCAGGCGGATCACTGTGGGTCGTCATCCAGAAAAAACAGGGCGCTGCTTCAACGCAGGCTAAACTGGAAGAGCTTTTCGGCAATTGCCGGGTGGCTGATAAGAAGAAGGGATACTTCATTTTTGAGGCCAGAAAAATTTGACTTGACAAAATCCCTGTGATATTATAATGAAATGCAAAATTTATTATTTTGAGGTCGTTTGCCCTTTTTTGGGCAGAGCATGGCGACAGTACCAATCACGTGTTAACCGAAAATGAGCTGATTCAATTGGACTCGTTTTCTTTTTGTCTTTTCGATATCATACACTATTTTGTGGGAATCGCAAAGACCTATAATCGTTTTATTGAGGGGTGAATAAGTTGGTAGGTCAACTAGTTCAGTACGGTCAACATCGTCAACGCAGAAGTTTTTCGAGAATCAGTGAAGTGCTGGATCTTCCGAACCTGATTGAAATTCAATCATCATCTTATGAGTGGTTCCTAGAAGAAGGGCTGCGCGAAATGTTCCGCGATATTTCGCCGATTGAAGATTTCACAGGAAATCTTTCGCTCGAGTTTGTTGATTACAGTCTTGCAGAACCAAAGTATCCAGTGGACGAATCAAAAGAACGGGACGTCACTTACGCAGCTCCGCTGCGCGTGAAAGTGCGACTGCACAACAAAGAAACGGATGAAGTGAAAGAGCAGGATGTCTTCATGGGAGATTTCCCTCTGATGACAGAAACCGGCACTTTCGTGATCAATGGCGCTGAACGCGTTATCGTTTCACAGCTTGTTCGTTCACCTAGTGTTTATTTCCATGACAAGACAGACAAAAACGGTAAAAAAGGATTTGGCGCAACTGTCATTCCAAACCGCGGTGCTTGGCTTGAATATGAAACAGATGCAAAAGATGTTGTGTACGTCAGAATTGACCGCACACGAAAGCTTCCTGTCACTGTCCTTTTAAGAGCGCTTGGCTTTGGCTCTGACCAGGAAATCATCGATTTGCTGGGTGATAATGAATACTTGCGCAACACGCTTGAAAAAGATAATACAGAAAGCACTGAAAAAGCGCTTCTGGAAATTTATGAGCGTCTGCGTCCAGGTGAACCCCCAACAGTAGAAAGCGCCAAGAGTTTATTGTATTCGCGCTTCTTTGACCCAAAACGCTATGACCTGGCCAATGTTGGCCGTTATAAAATGAATAAAAAGCTTCACATCAAGAACCGCCTCTTCAATCAGACCATTGCTGAAACACTGGTCGATCCTGAAACAGGTGAAATTCTGGTGGAAGCCGGCACGCTTATCGATCGCCGCGTCCTTGACAGAATCATTCCGAATCTTGAAAGTGGTGTGGGCTTCCAGACTGTTTCTCAAGCGGGAGGCGTTCTGGAAGGCGACGTAACGCTGCAGTCTGTTAAAATCTTTGCTCCGAATGATGAAGAGCAAAAAGAAATCACTGTTATCAGCAACGCTTATATAGAAGACAAGATCAAACATGTAACGCCTGCAGATATTATTGCTTCCATCAGTTACTTCTTTAACCTTTTATACGGAGTTGGAAACACGGATGATATCGATCACCTTGGAAACCGCCGCCTGCGTTCAGTAGGGGAACTTCTGCAAAACCAGTTCCGCATCGGTTTATCCCGGATGGAGCGTGTTGTGCGTGAGCGCATGTCGATCAACGACACACAAGCGATCGTACCGCAGCAACTGATCAATATCCGTCCTGTTATCGCTTCGATCAAAGAGTTCTTCGGCAGTTCCCAGTTGTCACAGTTCATGGATCAGACGAACCCGCTTGCTGAATTGACGCATAAACGCCGTCTGTCTGCGCTTGGGCCCGGTGGTCTGACGCGTGAACGCGCAGGTTTCGAAGTCCGTGACGTCCATTACTCGCATTATGGGCGCATGTGTCCGATTGAAACGCCTGAGGGGCCGAACATCGGCTTGATCAACACACTTTCCACTTTTGCGAAAGTGAATAAATTTGGTTTTATTGAAACACCGTATCGCCGCGTTGATCCCGAAACTCACCTTGTGACTGGACAAATTGATTATCTGACAGCTGATGAAGAAGATAATTATGTAGTTGCACAGGCGAACTCTGTATTAAACCCGGATGGTTCATTCCTTGAAGACGAAGTAGTGGCCCGTTTCCGCGGTGAGAACACGCTTTATAAACGCAGCAGCGTGGATTATATGGATGTTTCGCCGAAACAGGTCGTTTCAGTCGCGACAGCCTGTATCCCGTTCCTAGAAAATGATGACTCCAACCGTGCCCTGATGGGTGCAAACATGCAGCGTCAGGCTGTTCCTTTGCTGAATCCGGAAGCTCCATTTGTAGGTACCGGCATGGAACACCTGGCAGCAAGAGATTCAGGTGCCGCGGTCATCGCTAAAAATGACGGAATCGTTGAATACGTGGAAGCGAAGGAAATTCGCGTCCGCCGCATCGAAGAAGTCGACGGCAATGAAGTCAAAGGTGACACGGACATTTACAGATTGCAGAAATTTATCCGTTCCAACCAGGGAACAAGCTATAACCAGCGTCCGATCGTCAAAGTCGGAGACCGCGTTTCAAAACGCGATATCCTGGCTGACGGTCCTTCAATGGAACGAGGAGAAATGGCGTTGGGCCGAAACGTCCTGGTAGCATTCATGACGTGGGACGGCTTTAACTATGAAGATGCGATCATCATGAGTGAGCGTCTGGTTAAAGACGATGTTTATACTTCTGTTCATATTGAAGAATATGAATCGGATTCCCGTGATACGAAACTTGGGCCTGAAGAAATTACGCGTGATATTCCAAATGTCGGAGAAGATGCGCTTCGCAACCTTGATGACCGCGGAATCATCCGTGTAGGGGCAGAAGTAAAAGACGGAGACATCCTCGTCGGTAAAGTAACGCCTAAAGGTGTAACGGAATTGACGGCGGAAGAGCGCCTGCTGCACGCTATTTTTGGTGAAAAAGCACGTGAAGTCCGCGATACATCACTTCGAGTGCCTCATGGCGCCGGCGGTATTGTATTGGATGTTAAAATCTTCAACCGTGAAGACGGCGACGAGCTGCCACCGGGTGTAAACCAGCTGGTCCGCGCTTATATCGTCCAGAAACGTAAAATTTCTGTCGGTGATAAGATGGCTGGCCGCCACGGTAACAAAGGGGTTATCTCCCGGATTCTTCCGGAAGAAGATATGCCGTTCATGCCGGATGGCACTCCTGTAGATATCATGTTAAACCCGCTTGGCGTTCCTTCCCGTATGAATATCGGACAGGTGCTGGAACTCCATTTGGGAATGGCTTCCCGTTCACTCGGAATTCATATGGCCTCAGCTGTATTTGATGGAGCCAATGAAGATGATGTGCTGGAAACAATGGAAGAAGCAGGGATGCCGCGTGACGGAAAAACCATCCTGTATGATGGCCGCTCCGGCGAAGCTTTCGATAACCGTGTGTCTGTGGGAATCATGTACATGATCAAACTGGCCCACATGGTCGACGATAAGCTGCATGCCCGTTCAACTGGGCCATACTCGCTTGTTACGCAGCAGCCGCTTGGTGGTAAAGCACAATTCGGTGGACAGCGTTTCGGAGAGATGGAAGTTTGGGCGCTTGAAGCATATGGTGCCGCTCACACATTGCAGGAAATCCTGACAGTCAAGTCGGATGATGTAGTTGGCCGTGTGAAAACTTATGAAGCAATTGTCAAAGGCGAAAGTGTACCGCAACCAAGCGTGCCGGAATCATTTAAAGTATTGATAAAAGAACTTCAAAGTTTGGGTATGGACGTGAAAATGCTGACAATCGACGATGAGGAAATTGAATTGCGCGATTTGGATGAAGAAGAAGATCTTCAGCCGGCTGATTCTTTAAATATCCTGCCGATTGCAGATCAGGAAAAAGCTATTGGAACAGTTGATTGATAATTAATTGGATAAGGGCAGCCACCAACTGCCCCATTTCCATTCACTTGGTCATAAACGAGGAAGAGCCACGTAGAAACTCGAGACAAAAGGGAGGTAGGCTCCTTGATAGATGTTAATAATTTTGAGTATATGAAAATCGGATTGGCGTCACCCGATAAAATTCGCTCATGGTCTTATGGAGAAGTCAAAAAGCCGGAAACAATTAACTACCGTACATTAAAACCTGAAAAAGACGGTTTGTTCTGTGAACGTATCTTCGGTCCTACAAAAGACTGGGAATGCCATTGCGGAAAATACAAACGCGTCCGTTATAAAGGTGTAGTCTGTGATCGCTGTGGCGTTGAAGTCACACGTTCAAAAGTCCGCCGCGAACGCATGGGCCATATCGAACTGGCTGCACCTGTGTCGCATATCTGGTATTTCAAAGGAATCCCGAGCCGTATGGGACTCATCCTTGATATGTCACCGCGCTCGTTGGAAGAAGTTATTTATTTCGCTTCATATGTTGTTATCGATCCGGCGGATACGCCGCTTGAAAAGAAACAGCTGCTGTCAGAAAAAGAGTATCGCGCTTATCGTGATAAGTTCGGTAAAAAATTCCAGGCGGCAATGGGAGCGGAAGCAATCAAACGCCTTCTTCAGGAAATCGATCTCGAGCGTGAAACCGATTCATTGAAAGAAGAATTGAAAACAGCTCAGGGACAGCGCCGTACACGTGCGATCAAACGCCTTGAAGTTGTGGAATCTTTCCGTAATTCAGGCAACAACCCGGATTGGATGATTCTGGATGTTCTTCCTGTAATCCCGCCGGAACTTCGTCCGATGGTTCAATTGGACGGCGGCCGTTTTGCGACATCTGATTTGAATGACCTTTACCGTCGCGTAATCAACCGGAATAACCGATTGAAACGCCTGTTGGATCTTGGCGCGCCAAGCATCATTGTGCAAAACGAAAAACGCATGCTGCAGGAAGCTGTAGATGCGCTGATCGATAACGGCCGCCGTGGCCGCCCTGTAACAGGGCCGGGTAACCGTCCGTTGAAATCTCTTTCTCATATGCTGAAAGGGAAACAAGGACGTTTCCGTCAAAACCTTCTGGGTAAACGTGTCGATTATTCAGGACGCTCCGTTATTGTTGTCGGACCGAACCTGAAAATGTATCAATGCGGTTTGCCGAAAGGGATGGCGATTGAGCTGTTCAAGCCTTTCGTTATGAAAGAGCTTGTTGAACGCGGCCTTGCCCATAACATCAAAAGTGCCAAACGCAAAATCGAACGTCTTCACCCTGAAGTGTGGGATGTACTGGAAGAAGTCATCAAGGAGCATCCGGTTCTTTTGAACCGTGCACCGACGCTTCACAGACTCGGTATCCAGGCTTTTGAACCGACATTGGTCGAAGGTAAGGCGATTCGCCTTCACCCGTTAGTATGTACAGCGTACAACGCCGACTTTGACGGTGACCAGATGGCTGTTCACGTACCGCTTTCATCTGAAGCACAGGCTGAAGCAAGATTATTGATGCTTGCCGCGCAGAACATTTTGAACCCGAAAGACGGAAAACCAGTCGTTACACCTTCACAGGATATGGTTTTGGGCAACTATTACCTTACGTTGGAGCGCAAAGGCGCAACTGGCGAAGGTGCTGTATTCTCAGGACCCGATGAAGTGCTGGTTGCATACCAGACGGGCCATGTGCATTTGCATACCCGTGTCGCAATCAAAGCCAGCTCTGTCAACAACCCGACATTCACGGCTGAACAGAATAAAATGTTATTGCTGACAACTGTCGGTAAAATCATTTTCAATGAAATTCTGCCGAAGTCATTCCCTTATATCAATGAACCGACCGATTATAACCTGCAAGTTGAAACCCCGGCGAAATATTTTGTTTCAACAACAACAGACATTTCGAAACATATTGCAGAAGCAGAATTGGTGACTCCATTCAAGAAAAAAATCCTTGGGGAAATCATTGCTGAAGTATTCAAGCGTTACCATATTACGGAAACATCAAGAATGCTTGACCGCATGAAGAGCCTTGGATTCAAGTATTCGACTCAGGCAGGTATTACGGTTGGTATTTCCGATATCGTCGTTCTTCCTGACAAAGGAGAAATCCTTGTAGAAGCACAGGAAAATGTTGATAAAGTCATGAAGCAATTCCGTCGCGGTCTTATTACTGAAGAGGAACGCTATGCACGTGTTATTTCCTTCTGGAGCAGCGCGAAAGATGTTATTCAGGAAAAATTGATGGCTTCCCTAGACAATATGAACCCGATTTTCATGATGAGTGACTCCGGAGCACGTGGTAACGCATCCAACTTTACACAATTAGCCGGTATGCGCGGACTTATGGCCAACCCGGCAGGACGCATCATCGAACTTCCGATCAAGTCTTCATTCCGTGAAGGTTTGACGGTACTTGAATACTTCATCTCGACTCACGGTGCGCGTAAAGGTCTTGCCGATACAGCACTGAAAACAGCCGATTCAGGTTATTTGACCCGTCGCCTCGTAGACGTTGCACAAGATGCAATCGTCCGTGAAAACGACTGTGGCACTGACCGCGGATTACTGGTTGGAGCATTGATGGAAGGTTCTGAAGTAATCGAAGAGCTGGAAGAGCGCATCGTAGGGCGTCACGCCAAGAAAACGATCCGCCATCCGGAAACAAAAGATATTATTGTCGCGAAAGACGAATTGATTACACAAGATTTGACCCGTCTCATTGTTGAAGCAGGGATCAAAGAAGTGACAATCCGCTCTGCGTTTACATGTAATACGAAACACGGCGTCTGCAAAAAATGTTACGGCACAAACCTGGCGACTGGTGACGAAGTTGAAGTGGGCGAGGCAGTTGGTATTATTGCCGCTCAGTCAATCGGGGAACCGGGAACTCAGCTTACGATGCGTACATTCCATACAGGCGGGGTAGCAGGAGACGATATTACACAAGGTCTTCCGCGTATCCAGGAAATTTTCGAATCAAGAAATCCGAAAGGCCAGGCAGTGATCTCAGAAATTACAGGTACGGTTACTGAAATTGATGAAATCCGCGAAGGCCAGAAAGAAATCACGATTCAAGGTGAAGTTGAAACCCGTAAATATTTGGCGCCATATAACGCCCGCCTGAAAGTTCAGGAGAATGATGCAATCGTTCGCGGCCAGGTATTGACGGATGGTTCGATCGATCCGAAACAATTATTGCAAGTTAAAGATGTTCAGGCTGTTCAAGTGTATCTATTGAAGGAAGTTCAAAAAGTTTACCGGATGCAGGGTGTTGAAATCGGCGACAAACACGTGGAAGTCATGGTTCGCCAGATGTTCCGTAAAGTGCGTGTCATTGAAGCCGGCGATACAGAATTGCTGCCAGGTTCACTGCTTGATATCCATCAGTTCACAGAAGCGAACGTTAAAGCGGTTCTTGAAGGCAACCTTCCGGCGACAAGCCGTCCGGTTATCCTCGGAATCACGAAAGCTTCTCTTGAAACAGAATCATTCCTGTCAGCTGCATCCTTCCAGGAGACTACGCGCGTCTTAACCGATGCCGCAATCAAAGGGAAGCGTGATGAGCTGCTTGGCTTGAAAGAGAACGTCATCATCGGTAAACTCGTTCCGGCTGGTACCGGAATGCAGCGTTACCGCCAGATAAAAATTGCACAAAGCGAAAAAAAAGCCGCTGAAGAGATTGTCGGCTCTGAATCGTAATTCAGACAAAACGGTTTCGGGGAGTGCCATTAACTCCCCGGAATTTTTATGAATCTAGTTGACATGAAATTCATAGGGTGATATTATGTTGAAGGTTGATGGTTAGCGGACTTTCATTTCTGCAGCATGCAAATGCCTGGATGAATGTGTAAGAACCGCGAATTATCTTCGGTACTAAGCAACAGTAATGGCGTATAAAGTGGCATTGTCCAAGAATATATAAGTGGAACGATTGATTGATTTGTCAGATCGTCCGGACATCTAGACAAAGTCAGGTCAACCGGATTCACTCAAGATTTAAGCTTGGCTGAGCAGTGGAAATCCAACCCCTGCAGCTGCTGAAGCAATTACTGGATACCAGTTTTTGTGTAGAAAACACAAAGACTTTGTTTTTTACCCAAAAATGAACCACCTGGATATGTGGTATTAGAACACCTTTTGAGAGGAGGAAAAAATCGATGCCTACAATTAACCAATTAGTTAACAAGCCTCGTAAACCGAAAAACACAAAATCAGACTCACCAGCTTTGGGCAAAGGGTATAACAGCTTCAAAAAGTCTCAGACTGATGTTAACTCACCACAAAAACGTGGAGTTTGTACACGTGTTGGTACGATGACACCGAAAAAACCTAACTCTGCATTGCGTAAATATGCGCGTGTACGGTTGACAAACCAACTTGAGGTCAACGCATACATCCCTGGCGAAGGCCACAACCTTCAAGAGCACAGTGTAGTTCTTCTTCGCGGCGGACGCGTAAAAGACTTACCGGGTGTACGTTACCACATCGTTCGTGGAGCACTTGATACTGCTGGCGTAAACGGCCGTATGCAAGGACGTTCTAAATACGGAACTAAACGCCCTAAAGAAAAAAAATAATCAATTAAGTTAACGAATAACTTTCGTTGAAAGGAGGAACATACATGCCTCGTAAAGGTCCTGTAGCAAAACGTGATGTGTTGCCAGATCCGATTTATAATTCCAAATTGGTGACACGCTTAATTAATAAAATGATGGTTGACGGAAAAAGAGGTACTTCACAAAAGATCCTATACGGAGCGTTCGAACTAGTTAAAGAACGCAGCGGTAAAGATCCACTTGAAGTATACGAGCAGGCATTGACTAACGTTATGCCAGTTCTTGAAGTTCGCGCACGCCGTGTTGGTGGAGCTAACTATCAGGTACCGGTTGAAGTTCGTCCTGAACGCCGTACAACTCTAGGTCTTCGCTACCTTGTAAACTATTCACGTCTTCGTGGAGAGAAAACAATGGAAGAGCGTTTGGCTAATGAAATCATGGATGCTGCCAATAACACTGGTGCGTCAGTTAAGAAACGCGAAGATATCCACAAAATGGCAGAAGCGAACAAAGCATTCGCCCATTACCGCTGGTAATTTCTTACAAGATTTTAAAATCTTAATCCGAGACGGAAGGAGAAGAACATCATGGCAAGAGAGTTCTCCTTAGACAAAACACGTAATATCGGAATCATGGCACACATCGATGCCGGTAAAACGACTACTACGGAGCGTATTCTATATTACACAGGCCGAATCCATAAAATCGGCGAAACGCATGAAGGTGCTTCTCAAATGGACTGGATGGAGCAAGAGCAAGAGCGTGGAATCACAATCACTTCTGCTGCAACAACAGCTTCATGGAAAGAACACCGCGTCAACATCATCGATACTCCAGGACACGTAGACTTCACAGTTGAAGTTGAACGTTCACTGCGCGTACTTGATGGTGCAGTTACAGTTCTTGATGCTCAATCAGGTGTTGAGCCGCAAACTGAAACTGTATGGCGTCAAGCAACAACTTACGGAGTACCACGTATCGTGTTCATCAACAAGATGGACAAAATCGGTGCTGACTTCCTTTACTCGGTAGGAACGCTGCATGACCGCCTACAAGCGAATGCACATCCTATCCAATTGCCAATCGGTGCAGAAGACGAATTCTCAGCAATTATTGACCTTGTTGAAATGAATGCGCGTTTCTATGCAAACGATTTGGGAACTGAAATAACAGAAGGTGAAATTCCTGAAGAGTACCGCGAGCTCGCTGAAGAATGGCACACTAAATTAGTGGAAGCTGTTGCTGAGCTTGACGAAGATTTGATGGAAAAATACCTTGGCGGCGAAGAAATCACTAAAGAAGAACTTAAAGCTGGTATCCGTAAAGGAACGCTAGATGTTGAGTTTTACCCAGTGGTTTGCGGAACTGCATTCAAAAACAAAGGGGTTCAATTAATGCTTGATGCAGTAATTGATTACCTGCCATCACCACTGGATGTACCTCCAATGACAGGTGTTCTTCCGGATTCTGATGAAGAAGTATTGCGTAAACCTGATGAAAGCGAGCCGTTCTCGGCATTGGCGTTTAAAGTAATGACAGATCCATACGTTGGGAAATTGACTTTCTTCCGTGTGTATTCTGGAATGCTTAAATCGGGATCTTATGTTCAAAACTCTTCTAAAGGAAAACGTGAACGTGTAGGACGTATCCTGCAAATGCACGCGAACTCCCGTGAAGAAATCGCTGAAGTTTACTGTGGAGATATTGCTGCTGCAATCGGCCTTAAAGATACATCGACGGGTGATACTTTAAGTGACGAGAAGCACCAGGTAATCCTTGAGCGCATGGTATTCCCAGAACCGGTTATCTCCCTTTCTGTGGAACCGAAATCAAAAGCGGACCAAGACAAAATGGGTCAAGCCCTTTCGAAACTGCAAGAAGAAGATCCTACTTTCCGCGCGCACACTGACCAGGAAACTGGCCAAACGATCATCGCGGGTATGGGTGAGCTTCACCTTGATATCCTGGTTGACCGTATGAGACGCGAATTCAATGTTGAAGCAAACGTGGGTGCACCTCAGGTATCTTACCGTGAGACATTCCGTCAGTCTGCTCAAGTTGAAGGGAAATTCGTACGCCAATCTGGTGGTCGTGGACAATTCGGACACGTTTGGATTGAATTCTCTCCAAACGAAGAAGGAGCAGGTTTCGAGTTTGAAAACGCGATCGTTGGTGGTGTTGTTCCGCGTGAATACATCCCAGCAGTTGAAGCGGGTCTTCGCGACTCTCTTGATAACGGTGTTATCGCCGGCTATCCATTGATCGACATCAAAGCTAAATTGTTCGACGGATCTTACCATGATGTTGACTCCAACGAAATGGCATTTAAAGTTGCTGCATCTATGGCTCTTAAAAACGCCATCTCTAAAGTTAACCCGGTAATCCTTGAGCCTATCATGCGCGTTGAAGTTGTTATCCCTGAGGAATACCTTGGAGATATCATGGGTGACATCACGTCACGCCGTGGACGCGTAGAAGGTATGGACGCCCGCGGAAACGCACAGGTTGTCCGTGCAATGGTTCCACTTGCTGAAATGTTCGGTTATGCAACTTCATTGCGTTCAAACACGCAAGGCCGCGGTGTATTCTCAATGCACTTCGATCACTATGAAGAAGTTCCGAAATCAATTTCTGAAGAAATCATCAAAAAAAATAAAGGCCAATAATTGAATTTTGACCTTTAATGAAGTATAAATGATTTGTATGCCAGGAATAATAGGGCCCTGTTATTCCGGCACAGCAAATTAATAATCAACTTAAATTATGAGGAGGATTTTTCTAATGGGTAAAGCTAAATTTGACCGCTCTAAAACACACGCAAACATCGGTACAATTGGTCACGTTGACCATGGTAAAACAACTTTGACTGCAGCAATCGCTACAGTACTTTCAAAACGTTCTGGCGGTACTGCAATGAGCTATGCTCAAATCGACAACGCTCCAGAAGAAAAAGAGCGCGGTATCACAATCAACACTTCTCACGTTGAGTATGAAACTGAGTCTCGTCACTATGCACACGTTGACTGCCCAGGACACGCTGACTATGTTAAAAACATGATCACTGGCGCTGCTCAAATGGACGGCGGGATCCTAGTAGTATCTGCTGCTGACGGCCCAATGCCACAAACTCGTGAGCACATCCTTCTTTCACGTCAAGTAGGTGTACCTTACCTTGTAGTATTCATGAACAAATGTGATATGGTAGACGACGAAGAGCTTCTTGAACTAGTTGAAATGGAAGTTCGCGACCTACTATCTGAATATGACTTCCCTGGCGATGACATCCCAGTTATCAAAGGTTCTGCTCTTAAAGCTCTTGAAGGTGAAGCAGAATGGGAAGATAAAATTGTTGAATTGATGGATGCTGTAGACAGCTACATCCCAACTCCACCGCGTGACACTGAAAAACCATTCATGATGCCTGTTGAGGACGTATTCTCAATCACTGGCCGTGGTACGGTTGCAACTGGACGCGTTGAGCGTGGACAAATCAAAGTCGGTGACACTGTAGATATCATTGGTCTTACTGAAGAGCCAAAACCTACAACTGTAACTGGTGTAGAAATGTTCCGTAAATTGCTTGACTATGCTGAAGCTGGCGATAACATTGGTGCACTTCTTCGCGGGATTTCACGCGACGACGTACAACGTGGACAAGTATTGGCTAAACCAGGCACAATCACTCCACACACGACTTTCAAAGCTGAAGTTTATGTTCTTTCAAAAGAAGAGGGTGGACGTCACACTCCATTCTTCACAAACTACCGTCCGCAGTTCTACTTCCGTACAACTGACGTAACTGGTGTTTGCAACCTTCCTGAAGGTGTAGAAATGGTTATGCCTGGCGACAACATCGAAATGAATGTTGAGCTGATCTCTCCAATCGCACTTGAAGAAGGAACTAAGTTCTCTATCCGTGAGGGTGGACGTACTGTAGGCGCTGGAGTAGTAGCTACTATCCAGAAGTAATTTCCTTTCCAAAATCCCCTGTCTCTTAAATGAGGCGGGGGATTTTTTTGTGTGAACGTAGAGAGCTATTAAAAATACGAATAAAAAATGGAACACCGCTTGTTTGACAAGGCGTTTCCGATTTGTTATTTTAATTATTGTGCTTTAGCGCTTTAGCAAACTAAAGGGGTTTTTATACATGAATGCTGTTATCCTGGCCGTACTGGTCATGCTGGTTCTAAGTCTTTTGAGAGTCAACGTAGTTTTTGCACTGCTGATCGGCGCTCTTGCCGGAGGGGTTATTGGCGGCCTGTCATTTATGGACACAATCACTGCATTTACGGAGGGCCTCGGAGCTGGTGCAACCATCGCCCTCAGTTATGCAATGCTTGGAGGGTTTGCGGTAGCCATTTCCCGCACAGGCATACCGGAACTGCTGGTGCAGGGGGTTTTAAAAGTTGTAAATAAGGACGGCAAGACGAGCAGAGAGGGCCTGGCAAGGGCTTTGATTATCTTCGCGCTGCTGTCTATGGCGATCCTGTCGCAAAATGCCATACCGATACACATCGCTTTCATCCCGCTGCTCGTTCCGCCCATTCTTCACATATTGAATGAATTGCGGATTGACCGCCGATTGATTGCCGCGGTATTAACTTTCGGATTGACCGCGCCATATATTTTATTGCCGTATGGCTTTGGGTTGATTTTTCACGGGATCCTGGCAACTCAGATGGAGCTTGCCGGCCTGACAATTGATATAGCAGATATTCCAAGGGCGATGGCATTGCCAGTCGCGGGGCTTGCGGTCGGCCTGATCATTGCAGTCTTTTTCTCCTACCGGAAACCGAGAGACTATCAAACGGCGGTTACTATAGAAGAAACTCAAAAAAAGAAAGCTTCCACCAAAGATGTAATCGTCACAGTAATCGCACTTGCCGCCGCATTATATGCGCAGATTGAAACAAACTCGATGATTATCGGCGCGCTGGCCGGCATCGTGGTACTGTATGTGTTCGGCGCGATGAAATGGCGGGAAGCGGACGACGTGCTGACGGAAGGGATGCGCATGATGGCGTTCATCGGATTCGTCATGATTACGGCCAATGGATTCGCTTCGGTGATTCAGGCCACGGGAGCTGTTGAACCGCTGGTGAGCAGCGTCTCGGAATTGTTTGCTGGCAACAGAGCCGCAGCAGCGCTGATGATGCTGGTTGTCGGTCTGGTGGTGACAATGGGCATCGGTTCATCGTTCGCAACGATTCCGATCATCGCAGCCATCTTCGTGCCGCTTGCGATGGAGTTTGGATTTTCAACGACAGCGATCATCGCTTTAATCGGAACAGCCGGAGCGCTGGGGGATGCTGGGTCCCCGGCATCCGACTCGACACTCGGGCCGACCGCCGGCTTGAATGTGGACGGTCAGCACAATCACATATGGGATACAGTCGTCCCCACGTTCATCCACTACAATATACCGCTCATCATTTTTGGCTGGGCAGCCGTGATGCTGCTGGGCTGAGAAAAAAATATTCAGAATTACGTCGAATGGGTTGAATCTCGAGAGAATCCTGTTATACTAATAAAAGCGAATTAGAAAGAATTTCGTGGAAACACTTGCGAAGTTCTTTTTTATTTTGTATAATGGTGAATGTTGGTCTTTGACTGCGATGAAGCGAGAGGTTACCGATACACCCGGCCGCTTTGCCATGGCGAGTGATTGGAAAATTTTCGTGGAGAATGTCTATCAAAAATAGGCGAAAAGGAGGGAAAATAATGGCAAAACAAAAGATTCGTATCCGTTTAAAAGCATATGATCACAGAATTCTGGATCAGTCTGCAGAGAAAATCGTGGAAACTGCAAAACGTTCAGGTGCAAGTGTTTCGGGACCGATCCCGTTGCCGACTGAAAAGTCTGTATACACGATCCTGCGTTCAGTCCACATCTATAAAGATTCTCGTGAGCAATTTGAAATGCGCACACATAAACGTCTGATCGATATCGTCAATCCTACACCACAAACTGTAGATGCATTGATGAAATTGGATTTACCATCCGGCGTTGACATTGAAATTAAACTTTAATCGGCAACGAAATAGAAAACACAAAAATTTGCAGGAGGTGTGACAAATGACCAAAGGAATCTTAGGTAGAAAAATCGGTATGACGCAAGTTTTTGCTGAGAACGGTGATTTAATCCCTGTAACTGTAATTGAAGCTTCTCCAAACGTAGTGCTTCAAAAGAAAACAGTTGAGGTTGACGGCTATGAAGCAATCCAGATTGGATTTGAAGACAAGCGCGAGAAGCTTGCCAACAAACCTTCTAAAGGACACGTCGCAAAAGCTAACACTGCTCCTAAGCGCTTCATTCGCGAACTTCGCAATGTAAACTTAGCTGATTATGAGATTGGTCAGGAAGTCAAAGTTGATATATTCGCAGAAGGCGATGTAGTAGATGTTACAGGAACAACGAAAGGTAAAGGTTTCCAGGGTGTTATTAAACGCCACGGACAATCACGCGGACCAATGAGTCACGGTTCACGCTACCACCGTCGTCCTGGTTCAATGGGTGCGGTTGCTCCTAACCGTGTATTCAAGCAGAAGAAATTACCTGGTCAAATGGGTGGCACGACAATTACGATTCAAAACCTTCACATCGTGAAAGTTGACGTTGAACGTAACTTGCTTCTTATTAAAGGTAATGTTCCTGGATCTCGCAAAGCATTGATTCGCGTTAAATCAGCAATCAAAGCTAAATAATTATTTTTTGAAGAAAGGAGGAAACAGGAATGCCTAAAGTAGCTTTATTAAATCAAACAGGTTCTCAGGTTGGAGATATCGAGTTAAACGATTACGTTTTCGGTATCGAACCAAATGAAGCCGTACTATTTGACGCAGTCATCGCACAACGCGCTTCACTTCGTCAAGGTAACCATAAAGTAAAAAACCGTTCTGAAGTAGCCGGTGGCGGTAAAAAGCCATGGCGTCAAAAAGGGACTGGACGTGCCCGTCAAGGTTCGATCCGTTCACCACAATGGCGCGGCGGTGGTATTGTCTTCGGACCAACACCACGCAGCTACAGCTATAAATTGCCTAAGAAAGTACGTCGTCTGGCAATGCGTTCGGCTTTGTCTTCGACAGTAGTCAACGAAAACCTGATGGTACTTGAAGGGTTGACTTTTGATGCACCAAAAACAAAATCGTTCCTTCAATTGAAGAATGATCTGTCATTGGGCAAAAAAGTATTGTTCGTAACAGCTGATGTAAATGAAAATTTAGCATTGTCTGCACGCAACATTCAAGGTATGACAGTAATCTCGGCAACTGGTATCAATGTTCTTGATCTTCTTGGACACGAGAAAGTTGTAATGACGAAAGCTGCAATCGAAAAAATTGAGGAGGTGCTTAGTTAATGGAAGCACGTGATGTAATAAAACGTCCGGTCATTACTGAGCGATCTTCTGAAGTAATGGCAGATAAGAAGTACACTTTTGAAGTGGACACTCGCGCAAACAAAACACAAGTTAAACAAGCGATTCAAGAAATCTTTGGTGTTCAAGTTGAGAAAGTCAACATCATGAACTACAAAGGTAAATTCAAACGCATGGGCAAACACGCAGGCTATACGAACAAACGCCGCAAAGCGATTGTAAAGTTGACTGCTGAATCTAAAGATATCGAATTGTTCGATATTTAATTTCCTAAAGTTCTGCTAGGAACTATTTAAAGAAGGAGGGAAACAACGTGGGGATTAGAAAATACAAACCTACCACTAACGGTCGTCGTAACATGACGAGTTCAGATTTCGCTGAAATCACTACGAACAAGCCTGAAAAATCGCTTTTAGCACCAGTTAAGCGTAAAGGCGGCCGTAACAACCAAGGTAAAATCACTGTACGCCACCACGGTGGTGGACATAAGCGCCAATACCGCATCATCGATTTCAAACGTAACAAAGATGGCATTCCAGGACGCGTTGCTACGATCGAATACGATCCGAACCGTTCGGCCAACATCGCGTTGATCCACTACGCTGATGGGGAAAAACGTTACATCCTTGCTCCTAAAGGAGTCGGCGTTGGAACAATGATCATGTCAGGTGAGACTGCTGACATCAAACCAGGTAACGCTTTGGCGTTGTCAGACATTCCAATGGGTTCTACAATCCATAACATTGAAATGAAGCCGGGCGCAGGCGGACAATTGGTTCGTTCAGCTGGTACTTCAGCTCAGGTTCTTGGTAAAGAAGGCAAATACGTAACAGTTCGTCTGCAATCAGGTGAAGTTCGTATGATCCTTGCTACTTGCCGCGCTACAATCGGTGCAGTAGGAAATGAACAGCACGAATTGATCAACATCGGTAAAGCAGGCCGTAACCGCTGGAAGGGCAATCGCCCAACAGTCCGCGGATCTGTAATGAACCCTAACGATCACCCGCACGGTGGTGGTGAAGGACGTTCGCCAATCGGACGTAAATCACCGATGTCTCCATGGGGCAAACCGACTCTTGGATACAAAACTCGTAAGAAAACGAACAAATCCGATAAATTTATCGTACGTCGCCGTAAAAAATAATTTGATTCCGCTGCGGTTCGAGGTACGAACCGTGGTGCAATCACGAAGGGAGGATCCCAAATGGGCCGCAGCTTGAAAAAAGGACCTTTTGCAGATGATCATCTTTTGAAAAAAGTTGACGCACAAAAGGACTCTGAGAAAAAACAAGTGATCAAAACTTGGTCTCGCCGTTCTACAATTTTCCCGACATTCATCGGACAAACAATCGCAGTTTATGATGGTCACAAACACATTCCCGTTTATGTGACTGAAGATATGGTAGGCCATAAACTTGGTGAATTCGCACCAACACGCAAATACGCCAGCCATGGTGCTGACGATAAGAAAACAAGACGTTAATTGAGAGGAGGATTTCCCCATGCAAGCAAAAGCTGTCGCTAGAACAGTACGTATTGCTCCTCGTAAAGTCCGTTTAGTAGTAGATTTAATCCGAGGCAAGCAAATCGGCGAAGCCGTTGCAATTTTACAGCACACTCCGAAAGCATCATCTATTGTTGTTGAGAAGTTGTTGAAATCTGCAGCTGCTAACGCTGAACACAACTACGAAATGGATCTGAACAACCTGGTTGTCAGTGAAGTATTCGTTGACGAAGGTCCAACATTGAAACGTTTCCGTCCAAGAGCAATGGGACGCGCGAGCGCAATTAATAAACGTACAAGCCACATCACTTTAGTGGTATCTGACAAGAAGGAGGGATAATTCGTGGGACAAAAAATACATCCAATAGGGATGCGTATCGGAATCATCCGTGACTGGGAGTCCAAATGGTACGCTGAAAAAGACTATGCGACACTTCTTCACGAAGATATTAAAATCCGTGAATACATCGAAGCACGTTTGAAAGAAGCTTCAGTTTCCAAAATCGAAATTGAACGCGCTGCAAACCGTGTGAACGTTACAATTCATACTGCAAAACCAGGAATGGTAATCGGTAAAGGTGGTTCTGAAGTAGAAGTACTTCGTAAACAGCTTAACTCCATGACTGGCAAACGCGTACACATCAACATCATTGAAATCAAAAGAGCTGACCTTGATGCGAGACTAGTTGCTGAAAGTGTTGCACGTCAACTGGAAAACCGTGTGTCTTTCCGCCGTGCACAAAAACAGGCAATCCAGCGCACTATGCGTTCTGGCGCTAAAGGGATCAAAACTCAAGTATCTGGACGTCTAGGCGGCGCTGACATTGCGCGTGCTGAACACTACAGTGAAGGTACTGTTCCGCTCCATACGCTTCGTGCTGATATCGATTATGCACATGCTGAAGCTGACACAACTTACGGCAAACTTGGCGTAAAAGTATGGATCTATCGCGGTGAAGTCCTTCCAACTAAGAAGAAAACTGAGGAAGGAGGCAAATAATATGTTATTGCCTAAACGCGTTAAATATCGTCGTGAGCACCGAGGCAAGATGCGCGGGGAAGCTAAAGGCGGCAAGGAAATCGCATTCGGCGAATACGGTCTTCAAGCACTGGAATCATCTTGGATCACTAACCGTCAAATCGAATCTGCACGTATTGCAATGACACGTTACATGAAACGTGGCGGTAAAGTTTGGATCAAAATTTTCCCGCATAAACCATACACGAAAAAGCCTCTTGAGGTTCGTATGGGTTCTGGTAAAGGTTCACCTGAAGGCTGGGTAGCTGTAGTAAAAACTGGTAAAATAATGTTTGAACTTGCTGGAGTATCCGAAGAAGTGGCACGCGAAGCATTGCGCCTTGCAGCTCACAAACTTCCGGTTAAAACCAAGTTCGTAAAACGTCAAGAAATTGGTGGTGAATCGAATGAAAGCTAATGAAATCCGTGACCTTACCACTGCTGAAATCGAACAAAAAGTGAAATCACTGAAAGAAGAGCTTTTCAACCTTCGCTTCCAATTGGCTACTGGTCAATTAGAAAATACGGCTCGCATCCGCGAAGTTCGTAAAGCGATTGCCCGTATGAAAACTGTGATTCACGAAAGAGTACTCAGTGGCAATAACTGATAAATCGAGAGGAGGTTTGCAAGTATGACTGAGCGTAATCAACGCAAAGTATACACAGGCCGTGTTGTGTCTGACAAAATGGACAAAACCGTTACAGTAATGGTTGAAACTCAAAAGAAGCATTCATTTTACGGCAAACGTGTAAAATACTCGAAGAAATATAAAGCTCATGATGAGCAGAACGAAGCTAAAATCGGCGATATCGTCCGCATCATGGAAACTCGCCCACTATCAGCTACGAAACGCTTCCGTTTGTTGGAAGTTGTAGAAAAAGCGGTTATCATTTAATTTAAATAATTTCGGAACTTAAGAAATTCCGGAGGGAGGTTACCTAAGTGATCCAACAGGAAAGTCGTTTAAAAGTTGCAGACAACTCGGGTGCTCGTGAAGTACTTACGATTAAAGTACTTGGTGGTTCTGGTCGCAAGACAGCAAACATCGGTGACGTAATCGTTTGTACCGTGAAAAAAGCAACACCAGGTGGCGTTGTTAAGAAAGGTGAAGTCGTTAAGGCTGTCATCGTTCGCACGAAAAGCGGAGCTCGCCGCAAAGACGGTACTTACATCAAATTTGATGAAAATGCATGCGTCATTATCCGTGACGATAAAGGTCCACGCGGAACTCGTATTTTCGGACCTGTTGCACGTGAACTGCGTGACAACAACTTCATGAAAATCGTTTCACTTGCTCCTGAAGTTCTTTAATAAATCAATGTGCCATACCAAGGAGGTGCGACAGAATGCATGTTAAAAAAGGTGATACAGTTAAGGTGATCTCAGGCAAAGACAAAGGCAAAACAGGCGTTGTTTTGACTGCGATTCCTAAAAAAGACCGTGTGATCGTTGAAGGTATCAATATCATCAAAAAACACACAAAACCGAACCAGGCAAACCCGCAAGGCGGAATTGTCAGCCAGGAAGCAGCTATCCACGTTTCAAACGTAATGTTGCTTGATCCTAAATCAGGTGAGCCGACACGCGTTGGATACAAGATTGAAGATGGCAAAAAAGTTCGTGTTGCAAAAAAATCCGGTGAAAAGTTTAACAACTAAAACTCTTGAATGAAGGGAGGTACACACATGAACCGCCTAAAAGAAAAATATGTGAATGAAATCACTCCTGCTCTAGTGAGCAAGTTTGAATATAAATCAGTCATGCAGGCTCCAAAAGTTGATAAGATTGTTATCAACATGGGTGTCGGCGAAGCAGTCCAAAACACTAAATCACTTGATGCAGCTGTTGAAGAATTGCAGACAATCTCTGGTCAAAAACCAGTTATCACAAAAGCTAAGAAATCCATTGCTGGCTTCCGTCTTCGCGAAGGTATGCCAATCGGATGTAAAGTTACACTGCGCGGAGAGCGTATGTATGACTTCCTGGATAAATTGATTGCTATCTCACTTCCACGTGTACGTGACTTCCGTGGTGTCTCGAATAAATCATTCGACGGCCGCGGCAACTATACACTTGGTGTGAAAGAACAATTGATCTTCCCTGAAATCGACTACGATAAAGTTAACAAAGTACGCGGTATGGATATCGTAATTGTAACAACTGCGAACTCTGATGAAGAAGCTCGTGAGTTATTGACACAATTCGGAATGCCGTTCCAAAAGTAAACGTGAGGGAGGCGTAAACGTGGCTAAAAAATCTATGATCGCAAAACAAAAACGCACGCCAAAGTTTAAAGTACAAGAGTACACACGCTGTGAACGATGCGGACGACCGCATTCAGTACTGCGCAAATTCAAACTTTGCCGTATTTGTTTCCGTGAACTTGCATATGTGGGACAAATTCCTGGTGTCAAAAAAGCCAGCTGGTAATCCCCTAATTTGGGAAGGAGGTAAATGTAATGACAATGACTGATCCGATTGCAGATATGCTTACTCGCATTCGTAATGCGAATATGGTTCGTCACGAGAAATTAGAGCTTCCGGCTTCTAATGTGAAAAAAGACATCGCTGAAATTCTTAAGCGTGAAGGTTTCGTCCGTGACGTTGAATATGTTGAAGATGACAAGCAAGGCATGATCCGGATTTTCTTGAAATACGGATCAAACAACGAACGCGTTATTACTGGATTGAAACGTATTTCAAAACCAGGACTGCGTGTTTATGCGAAAACTGACGAGGTGCCACGCGTACTGAATGGTCTAGGAATCGCTTTAGTATCTACATCTCAAGGTCTAATTACTGATAAAGAAGCCCGCGCGAAACAAATCGGCGGAGAAATCATAGCATACGTTTGGTAATAAGCAACAAACGAATGGAGGTGCAACAGAATGTCACGTGTAGGTAAAAAACCAATCGAGGTACCGGCTGGCGTTACAATCACTATTGGCGACAAGAATGAAGTAACGGTTAAAGGACCTAAAGGCGAGTTGACTCGCGTATTCCATCAAGATATCACTATTTCTCAAGAAGACAACGTGTTGACTTTGACACGCCCTTCTGATTCAAAAGAACACCGCACAAACCACGGTACAAGCCGTGCGTTGCTTTCGAACATGGTTACTGGCGTTTCACAAGGATTCGAGCGTACGCTTGAACTGGTGGGTGTCGGGTATCGTGCTCAGCAGCAAGGTGCTAAATTGATCCTTAACGTAGGCTACTCTCATCCGGTTGAATTCACTCCGGCAGAGGGCGTTGAAGTTGAAGTTCAAGGAAACACAAAAGTCATCGTAAGAGGCATCAACAAAGAACACGTTGGAGCTCTTGCTTCAAACATCCGCGCAACGCGTCCACCAGAGCCGTATAAAGGCAAAGGTATCCGTTACGAAGGTGAAGTTGTTCGCCGCAAAGAAGGTAAAACAGGTAAATAATGCTGCTTAGGCAGGCTGAAAGGAGTGACCTCAGTGATTACGAAACTCGATAAAAACGCATCACGTAAAAAACGTCACGCTCGCGTACGTTCTAAAATTACGGGTACAGCAGAACGTCCGCGTTTGAACGTATTCCGTTCGAATAAATACATTTATGCACAATTGATCGACGATGTGAATGGTGTAACACTTGCAAGCGCATCATCAATGGATAAAGATTTTTCCGGAGATGTAACCGGCAACGTGGAAGCAGCAGCTAAAGTTGGCGAAACAATTGCGAAAAAAGCTACTGAAAAGGGCTTGGAATCGGTTGTTTTCGACCGCGGTGGTTATTTATATCATGGACGTGTAAAAGCTCTTGCAGATGCTGCACGTGAAAATGGTTTACAATTTTAAAAGAAGGAGGGACACATTTCATGCGTCGTATTGATCCAAACAAACTTGAACTTGAAGAACGCGTAGTTACGATTAACCGCGTAGCGAAAGTTGTAAAAGGTGGACGTCGTTTCCGTTTCTCCGCATTAGTTGTTGTAGGCGACAAAAATGGTAAAGTCGGCTTTGGTACTGGGAAAGCACAAGAAGTTCCAGATGCCATCCGTAAAGCTATTGAAGATGCGAAGAAAAACCTGATTGAAGTACCTATGGTTAAAGGTACAACTCCACATCTGGTAACTGGACGTTTTGGTGCAGGCCAGATTCTTATCAAACCTGCTTCACCGGGTACTGGAGTAATTGCCGGCGGACCTGTCCGTGCGGTGCTTGAGCTTGCAGGAGTACAGGACATCCTGTCTAAATCTCTCGGATCCAGCACACCAATCAACATGGTTCGTGCAACAATCAACGGATTGACTCAACTGAAAAGTGCTGATGACGTTGCAAAACTTCGCGGCAAAACTAAAGAAGAGCTATTCAGCTAAGGAGGGAAAATATCATGGCTGCTAAATTAGAAGTTACCCTCACAAAATCTGTGATCGGTTCTAAACCGGCACAACGCATAACTGTTCAGACACTGGGCTTACGCAAAATGCATCAAACAGTTGAGCATCAGGACAATGCCGCAATCCGCGGTATGCTTGATAAAGTCGCTCACTTAGTAACTATCAAAGAAGTTTAATCCCTGATTTCTATAGAAGGAGGTGCCAACTAAATGAAACTTCATGAATTAAAACCAGCAGAAGGTTCACGCAGCTCAAGAAAGCGCATCGGACGCGGTATCGGTTCAGGTACTGGTAAAACAGCAGGTAAAGGTCATAAAGGTCAAAACGCACGTTCAGGCGGCGGTGTTCGTCCTGGATTTGAGGGTGGCCAAAACCCTATTTACCGTCGTTTGCCAAAACGTGGATTCACTAACATCAACCGTAAGGACTATGCAATCGTGAACTTGGATGTATTGAACCGTTTCGATGAAGGCACAGAAATTACACCTGCATTGCTTATTGAATCTGGTGTTGTCAGCAACGAAAGATCTGGAATCAAGATCCTTGGTAATGGTAGCTTAGAAAAGAAATTGAATGTTAAAGCTCACAAATTCTCTGGATCAGCTAAAGAAGCGATAGAAGCTGCCGGTGGACAAGCAGAGGTGCTTTAATGTTTCAGACAATCTCAAATTTTATGCGCGTGACTGATATTCGAAATAAAATCATCTTTACATTATTGATGCTCGTCATTTTCCGTATCGGAACTTTTGTTCCGGTGCCGAATGTCGATGCGTCAGTTTTGCAGGCTGCCGATCAGGTCGGTCTGATTGGCTTCTTAAATACTTTCGGTGGAGGCGCCCTTGCCAACTTCTCGATTTTGGCAATGGGAATCATGCCTTACATTACAGCGTCGATCATCGTGCAATTATTGCAGATGGATGTTGTACCGAAATTTGCTGAGTGGGCGAAACAAGGAGAAGTCGGAAGACGGAAACTTGCTCAATTCACTCGATACTTCACAATCGTACTTGCCTTCATCCAGGCAATTGGTATGTCCTACGGGTTCAACCAGATGAATAACGGGATGTTGATCACTGACGATTCAATTTCAACTTACATTGTAATTGCAATCGTTTTGACTGGCGGTACGGCGTTTCTACTGTGGCTGGGTGAGCAGATTACGGCAAAAGGTGTGGGGAACGGTATTTCGATTATCATCTTCGCGGGGATTGTCGCTGCAGTACCAGGTGCAATTAACCAATTATATGCACAGCAGATCCAAGGAGCTGGCGATCAGCTTCCGATCAACATCGCTATCATGGCGTTGCTTGCATTAGCAGTTGTTGCCATTACTGTATTGGTCATCTACGTTCAGCAAGCGCTGCGTAAAATTCCGATCCAGTATGCAAAACGTGTTGCTGGCCGTGGCCAGACAACAGGCGGGCAGCAAACGCATTTACCTTTGAAAGTGAACGCGGCCGGAGTTATCCCGGTAATCTTTGCAGTAGCGTTTCTTATCACGCCTCAAACCATTGCTTCTTTCTTCGGAGCCAATGCGTTTACGGAAGCGATCGAGAATACGTTTGATTATACTCAGCCTGTCGGCATGATCATTTATGTCGCTCTGATTATTGCCTTTACGTATTTCTACGCATTCATTCAGGTTAATCCTGAAAACGTATCGGACAACCTGAAAAAGCAGGGTGCATACATCCCGGGTATCCGGCCGGGTAAAAATACACAGGATTACTTAACGAGCGTGCTTTACCGATTGACATTTGTCGGAGCCATCTTCCTTGCCGTCATTTCTGTTCTGCCAATTTTCTTCATCAACGTTGCGGGATTGCCGCAATCAGCACAAATCGGTGGTACCAGCCTATTGATCGTCGTAGGGGTTGCGCTTGAGACAATGAAACAATTGGAATCGCAGCTTGTGAAACGTCATTACAAAGGCTTTATGAAATAAAAGATGTTTGGTGGGAACGTGAAAACGTTCCTTATCCGCTTGTCTGAGGGGGCATTCCGTATGAATATCGTATTAATGGGTCTGCCGGGAGCCGGCAAAGGCACACAGGCAGACAAAATTGTTGAGAAGTACGACATCCCTCATATTTCTACAGGTGATATGTTTCGTGCAGCCATTAAAGGCGGCACGGAATTGGGCTTGAAAGCAAAATCGTTCATGGATCAAGGTGCTTTGGTGCCTGATGAAGTGACTATCGGTATCGTCCGTGAGCGCCTTAGTAAAGCGGATTGTGAAGATGGCTTTCTATTAGATGGCTTTCCCAGAACAGTCCCTCAAGCTGAAGCTCTAGAATCTCTTCTTGCTGATATCGGCAAAAGAATCGAGCATGTCGTAAATATTAAAGTTGATCAGGACGAATTGATTGCACGGCTGACTGGCCGCTGGATCTGTAAAGTTTGTGGAACTGCTTACCATACTGTGTTCAATCCGCCGCAAGTTGCGGGCGTATGCGACAAGGATGGCGGAGAGCTCTACCAGCGTGAAGATGACAAGCCTGAAACCGTCAAGAACCGTCTCGAAGTCAACATGGAACAAACTCAGCCGCTTCTTGACTTCTACGGAAGCAAAGGTGTGCTGGAAAATATAAATGGACAGCAGGACATTCAAAAAGTATTTGCTGACATTGATGCTCTTTTAAAGGGCGACCGATGATAATCCCCGGCGCCGGGCGCAGTTAGTTGCCTCCATGCGGCTTTAGGGAGCACCGGAGATATGAATTTTCGAGAGCTGCAAAAGCTTGGTGCTTATTATATGAAAGCCGGTGCGAGATGCATGCAGACCTGGTCTGAATCGTGCAATTCAGCACTGGAAATAGTATAATGGGTTTCGTGGAAGCATCTGTGTAACGGGTTTGGAACTCATCCAAAACAGTCCGGGCGCTCGAGGATACGTGAGGCTGTAGGGCCTAACCGGATTATTCCGACCTGCCCATCGTGGGAAGCGGAACCCGGAAGATGTCTTTTATATGTCACTTACGCATTCCTGGTGAATGAATAGAAAACAATTATTCAATCAGCATCTACTGTTCGAAGATGAGGGCTGACTTGTATACAGAAGGGAGACTGGGTCGATGGCGAAAGACGATGTAATTGAAATCGAAGGAACAGTCGTTGAGACTTTGCCTAACGCGATGTTTAAAGTAGAATTGGAAAATGGCCATACGATTCTTGCACATGTATCTGGCAAGATTCGCATGCATTTTATCCGCATTCTGCCTGGAGACAAAGTTACAGTTGAACTATCTCCTTACGATTTAACGCGCGGTCGTATCACATACCGTTTTAAATAATCTTTTGCACTCCGGACTACTAAGGAGGTTGGGTTAGATGAAAGTGAGACCATCTGTGAAACCGATCTGCGAAAAATGTAAAGTTATTCGCAGAAACGGAAAAGTCATGGTAATCTGTGAAAATCCGAAACACAAACAAAGACAAGGCTAATATTGAAGGAGGTGCATCGAACACATGGCACGTATTGCTGGTGTTGACATTCCGCGCGACAAACGCGTAGTTATTTCATTAACTTACATTTTCGGTGTTGGTAAAACAACAGCTCAGAAAGTTCTTTCTGCTGCTGGTATCTCTGAAGATACACGAGTTCGTGATCTTACAGAAGATGAGTTGAACAATATCCGTGAACAATTGGATCAATACAAAATCGAAGGTGACCTTCGCCGTGAAGTATCAATGAACATCAAACGCTTGATGGAAATTGCAAGCTTCCGCGGTATCCGCCACCGCCGTGGACTACCTGTACGCGGTCAAAATACGAAGAACAATGCGCGTACGCGTAAAGGTCCTCGTAAAACTGTTGCGAACAAGAAAAAATAATCAGTAAAGGAGGTTTCTTCTTAACATGGCACGTAAACAACAAACTCGTAAGCGTCGTGTGAAAAAGAATATCGAATCAGGTATTGCTCACATCCGCTCAACATTCAACAATACAATTGTTACGATTACAGATATGCAAGGTAACGCAGTATCTTGGTCAAGCGCAGGTGCACTAGGATTTAGAGGATCACGTAAATCTACACCTTTCGCTGCACAAATGGCTGCAGAAACCGCTGCTAAAACATCGATTGAACACGGTCTAAAGACTTTGGAAGTTACAGTTAAAGGTCCTGGTTCAGGTCGTGAGGCTGCTATCCGTGCACTTCAAGCTGCCGGACTAGAAGTTACAGCTATCAAAGATGTAACTCCAGTTCCTCACAACGGTTGCCGTCCGCCAAAACGCCGTCGCGTATAATCGTTAATCTGAATAGGATTTTTGAACATCACGACTTACTGAATGTGTTCCGAATCGTTGCGAAAGTCTGTGACTATCGAATTCTTGATTTAACGAAAACACCGACGTTTTGAAGGAGGGTAAAATGAATGCTCGAAATAGAAAAACCAAAGATTGAAACGGTTGAGATCGATAACAATGCCAAATTCGGCAAGTTTGTTATTGAACCCCTTGAGCGTGGATATGGAACCACTTTAGGAAACTCCTTACGTCGAATCTTACTTTCATCTTTACCAGGCGCCGCGGTTACTTCCATTCAAATTGATGGCGTGTTGCACGAATTCTCCACTGTCGAAGGTGTAGAAGAAGATGTGGCATCAATCATCCTGAATATCAAGAAACTGGCTCTGAAAATTTACTCTGACGAAGAAAAAGTCATTGAAATTGATGTAAAAGGTGATGGAACGGTTACGGCTGCAGATATTACTCACGACAGTGATGTAGAAATTCTGAATCCGGATCTATATATCGCAACAATCGCCAAAGGCGGCCACCTGCGCATGCGCATGTATGCCAACAGAGGCCGTGGATACGCTCGAGCAGATCAGAACAAACGTGAAGATCTTCCGATCGGTGTTATCCCGATTGACTCAATTTATACTCCAGTTTCACGCGTGAATTACCAGGTGGAAAATACTCGTGTGGGCCAGTTGGCGCATTTCGATAAACTTTCACTCGATGTTTGGACAGATGGCAGCATTGGTCCAAAAGAGGCGATTGCGCTTGGAGCTAAAATCTTTACTGAGCATTTGAATATCTTTGTAGGATTGACAGATGAGGCGCAAACTGCTGAAATCATGGTTGAAAAAGAAGAAGACCAAAAAGAGAAAGTCTTGGAGATGACTATCGAAGAGCTTGATCTTTCAGTCCGTTCATACAACTGCTTAAAACGTGCGGGTATCAACACGGTACACGAACTGGCAAGCAAGTCGGAAGATGACATGATGAAAGTACGTAACCTTGGACGTAAATCACTTGAAGAAGTCAAAGTGAAGTTGGAAGATTTGGGCCTTGGCCTTCGTAAAGAAGACTGAGTTCCGAACTCGGATCCGAACTATTTTTAATAAAGGAGGGAAACTTCAATGAGAAAGCTTCAACGTACAAGTTCTCAACGTAAAGCACTATTACGTGACCTTACAACAGACCTGATCGTACACGAACGCATTCAAACAACTGAAGCCCGTGCGAAAGAAGTGCGCTCGACTGTAGAAAAAATGATTACTCTTGGTAAACGTGGAGATCTTCACGCTCGCCGTAAAGCAGCAGAATGGATGCGCCGTGAATTGGTAACATCTACTGATGCTGAAGGCAACGAAACGACAATTTTTGCTTTGCAGAAATTGTTTGATGATGTTGCACCACGTTACGCTGACCGTCAAGGCGGCTACACGCGCATCATGAAAATGGGGCCTCGTCGCGGAGATGGCGCACCAATCGTTATCATCGAATTAGTTTAATTTTCATCTGGAGAGGGTTCAAACCCTCTTCTTTTAGCATATTGATTTATACGACACATATGAAAAGCTGAGTGTTATGATGAGCGAGCCTTAACCGGCGGCGTCTTGTCTAGCTCTACGCACCTCATTCACCCCCGGCTTAAGCAACCGGGTCGCCATAGAGACAGAAAAGCGCATTTCTCTGAATGAGGTGCGCGCTTTTTTTTATTCTTTTTAGATTTTACATACGCTTCTTGTAACGAGTAGAGTAGAGATGAGAAGAGCCAGAGGAGGTCAGCTGAGATGAATCAGGAAATCTTGTCACTGGAAAACGTGACATTCACATACGATACAGAGGATGAAACGGTACGGCCGGCAGTGGAGGATGTCTCTTTTTCTATTTTACAGGGACAATGGGTCGCGCTGGTTGGCCATAACGGTTCCGGAAAATCAACCATTGCGAAACTGATGAACGGCCTGCTGTTTCCGCAAAAAGGGACAGTAAAGGTCTTTGGCCATGCAATGTCTGAAGAAACGCTGTGGGATATAAGGTCGCAGATGGGCATGGTGTTTCAGAATCCGGACAACCAGTTTGTCGGCGCGACTGTCCAGGACGACGTTGCGTTCGCACTCGAAAATAACGGGGTGCCGCATGCTGAAATGGTAGACCGGGTGCATGAAGCTTTGCATCAGGTAAAAATGGCGGATTATAAAGATCATGAACCCCATCATCTGTCCGGTGGGCAAAAGCAGCGGGTGGCCATAGCAGGAGCACTCGCAATGCGTCCGAAGCTGCTGATTTTGGATGAAGCGACTTCGATGCTTGATCCCCAGGGACGGCTGGAAGTTATTGATACCATCCGGCGCTTGCGCGAATCAACCGGTCTCACAGTAATTTCCATTACCCATGATCTTGAGGAAGCGGCCCTCGCGGAACGCATGATTGTCATGAATGAAGGACATAAGCATGTGGAAGGTGCACCGAAAGATGTTTTTAAGCGCGGCGACGAACTTACCGGAATGGGCCTCGATCTGCCTTTTGCGATGCGGATGACGCATTTATTGCAGGGGGCGGGAGTCGGGCTGCAGGAAGAGCATATGACAGAAGATAAGTTGGTGGATGAACTGTGGAAATATTACTCGAAGGCTTAGGCTATAGTTACGCAAAAGATACGCCTTTTGAAAAAAGGGCATTAACGGATGTAAACCTTCATATCCCTTCCGGTTCCTATACTGCCATTATCGGTCATACCGGTTCCGGAAAATCAACCGTACTGCAGCATTTGAATGCGCTTTTGAAACCGACAGAAGGCACAGTGCTGATAGGGGACCGGAAGATCGAAGCCGGTGTGAAAGCGAAAGATCTCCGGGGGGTTCGCCGCCAGGTAGGGATCGTCTTTCAATTTCCGGAGCAGCAGCTGTTCGATGAGACCGTTTTGAAAGATATCATGTTCGGTCCGCTCAATTTTGGCGTTCCGGAGGAAGAAGCTGAAAGGCGTGCGCGTGAGCTTGTGGTGCAATTGGGGCTGCCAGCCGGTGTATTGGAGAAATCGCCGTTTGATCTATCCGGGGGCCAGATGCGGCGTGTCGCTATCGCCGGTGTGCTGGCAATGGAACCGGAAGTGCTGGTGCTGGATGAACCGACAGCGGGCCTCGATCCGAGAGGGCGCAGGGAGATCATGGACCTTTTCCATGAATTGCACATGACGAAAAACCTGACAACCATTTTGGTGACTCACAGTATGGAAGATGCGGCAAGATATGCCGACCGTGTAGCCATTATGCATAAAGGGCATTGCGTGGCAACGGGAGAACCGGCAGCGATTTTTTCCAATGAAGAGCAATTGGGTGATTTCAGTCTCCAGCCGCCGAGGAGTGTAAAGCTTCAGCAGGATTTTGAAGAACGCACGGGTTTATTGCTGGGCAGTGTTTCGCTCACTGAAGAAGCGCTGGCGAAAAATATCGCAGCGGCTCTCTCGGAAGGGCGTGGACGGCTATGATGGAGAAAATGATTTTCGGACGCTTTATTCCTGGTGATTCATTGGTCCACCGGCTGGACCCGCGGGCAAAAATTCTTTTTGTCTTTCTGTTCATTGCCATCGTTTTTGTGGCCAATAATGCGATAGGCTATGCATTGCTGCTTGGGTTTACATTATTGATCGTTTTTCTGTCGAAAATTCGATTGTATTTTTTGATAAATGGCTTAAAACCGGTCTTTATTTTATTGATATTCACCTTTTTCCTGCACCTTTTCTTTACGAGGGAAGGGGACCTGTTATTCAGTTTCTGGATTATAGAAGTCTACGAAGAAGGATTGCGGCAAGGGATTTTCATTTCGATCCGATTTTTGGTGCTGGTGTTCATGACGAGCATCCTGACGCTGACCACTTCACCGATTTCCATAACGGACGGCATTGAAATTCTTCTCGGACCGTTCAAAAAGATCAAATTGCCGGTCCATGAGCTGGCATTGATGATGTCGATTTCCTTGCGTTTCATCCCGACGCTGATGGATGAAACCGGCAAGATCATCAAGGCGCAGATGGCACGGGGCTCGGATATCGGTTCGGGTCCGATGAAAGAACGCATCAAAGCGGTCGTTCCTTTGCTGATTCCGTTATTCGTCAGCGCCTTTAAACGCGCGGAAGATCTGGCGACCGCCATGGAAGTGCGGGGATACCGCGGAGGAGAAGGAAGAACACGCTTTAGACAGCTTGACTGGCGAGTGGCGGACACGCTCAGTTTCGTATTGCTTGGAAGTCTGGCTGCTGTGCTGTGGTATTTCCGGACATAAGGAGAGAAATTATGAAACGAATGAAAGCGATGATTGCATACGATGGTTCAGGTTTCGCCGGCTATCAGATCCAGCCTGACTCGCGGACTGTGCAAATCGAATTGCTGAAAGTGCTGAAGAGGATCCACAAAGGGCGGGACGTGCAAGTGGTGGCGAGCGGCCGGACAGATGCAAAAGTGCATGCAACCGGCCAGGTCATTCATTTTGATACGGAATTCGACATTCCTTCTGAAGGCTGGCTGAAGGCATTGAATGTATTGCTGCCGGAAGATATCCGCGTCAATCATATTGAAGAGGCTCAGCCCGGGTTTCATGCGCGCTACCATACAAGCGGTAAAACATACCGCTATAAATGGGACCGCAGCCCGATCATCAGTCCGTTCACCCGCAATTACATGGTTCACTTGAAACAGCGCCCGGATGTCGCAGCGATGCGGGAAGCGGCAAAAGCGATTCTCGGCACCCATGATTTTTCCTGTTTTTGCGCGGCAAACACCGGAGTGGTCGATAAAGTGCGCACGGTCCGGAGGCTGGATTTCGAAGAGCACGGTGAAGAACTGCATATGATCATCGAAGGTTCCGGTTTCCTCTATAATATGGTGCGCATCATCGCCGGCACATTGATGGAAGTCGGAACCGGCAAACTGCAGCCGGAAGCTGTGGCGGAAATCATCCGTTCGGCAGACCGGGGAGCGGCCGGAAAAACTGCAGCTCCCCACGGTTTATACCTTGAAAACGTCGAGTATGAAGGCTGAAGCAACCAATCCAGGTGTTTTTAGAAAAACCCTTGACTTTTGAGCGCTGGCGTTATATGATGATGTATGGTATTTTCATTACCCCCACGATATGCCCCGGAAGGTTATTAGTGCTTGGGATAACGAAAAAACGGAACAGCGGAACACTGTATTTTAAAATTTTAAACGAGACGATTTATTAGGAGGACAATATACATGCGTACAACATTCATGGCTAAAGGTCACGAAGTAGAGCGTAAATGGTTGGTTGTCGATGCAGAAGGGCAAACTCTTGGACGTTTAGCTTCTGAAGTCGCTTCAATCCTACGCGGTAAATACAAACCAACATTCACACCACACGTTGACACAGGTGATCACGTAATCATCATCAACGCTGACAAGATCCATCTTACAGGTAACAAATTGGCTGATAAGATCTACTATCGCCACACACAATTCACTGGCGGCTTGAAACAGCGCACAGCAGGCGAAATGCGTGATAAATACCCAACTAAAATGCTTGAATTGGCTATCAAAGGGATGCTTCCTAAGAACTCTCTTGGACGTCAGACTTTCAAGAAACTTCATGTCTATGCAGGCCCAGACCATAACCACCAGGCACAACAACCGGAAGTCTACGAACTTCGCGGATAATAATCAGTAAATAAGAGGAGGATACACCTTTGGCACAAGTTCAATATTTAGGTACAGGTCGCCGTAAAAATTCAACAGCACGCGTCCGTTTAGTACCAGGAGACGGCACAATTACAATTAACAACCGTGACGTATCGGATTACGTTCCATACGAAACTCTTGAGCAAATCATCAAACAACCATTGGTAGCTACTGAAACTCTTGGAAGCTACGATGTTCTTGTAAACGTAAGAGGCGGAGGCTTCACAGGTCAAGCTGGAGCAGTACGCCACGGAATTGCACGCGCTCTACTTACTGTAGACCCTGCTTTCCGTCCAGCACTTAAATCTGCTGGCTTGCTGACTCGTGACCCACGTATGAAAGAACGTAAGAAACCAGGTCTTCGTTCAGCTCGTCGTGCACCACAGTTCTCAAAACGTTAATATTCCTGAAACCCCTTTTCTCTTTGGAGAAGAGGGGTTTTATTATGTGTACAAAAGTCAGAATAGATTTAAAAAGAATTTCGCTATGGTATACTTTACGGTGAGCAAAAGTGATAAGGAGTGTATTTATATGATGACTGAAGTACAGGTTCGCGAATTACTCGGAGAGCTTCAAGATCCGTTTTTACATAGATCGCTGACAGAAACAGACGGCATTACTTCTGTAAGAATCAAAGAAGAAAAAAGCCATGTCAGCGTGAAATTGGCCATTGCCAAGGTCAATACGCCTGAACAGATGCAATTGCAGATGAAAGTGGTTGAAATTCTGAAAGGTGCCGGAGCCGATTCAGTCGGTATCCGTTTTGAAGAGCTGGCTCCGGAAGCGATGGCTAAATTCCGCGGCACAGCTAATGAATCCGAAGCACAGGATCTGTTGTCTCCGCTCAACAAAGTGGAGTTTATCTCGATTGCCAGCGGTAAAGGCGGCGTCGGTAAATCCACCGTTTCTGTGAACCTGGCGATTGCGCTTGCACGCCTCGGTAAAAAAGTCGGTTTGATTGATGCGGATATTTACGGTTTCAGTGTGCCGGATATGATGGGCATTGAAAAAACACCGGTCGTGCGCGGCGATACGATCATCCCGGTTGAGCGCTTTGGCGTTAAAGTCATTTCGATGGGCTTCTTCGTTGAAGAGAACATGCCGGTTGTATGGCGCGGGCCAATGCTTGGTAAAGTTCTGGATCAATTCTTCCGCGATGTGGAATGGGGCGATCTGGATTATCTTCTATTGGACCTGCCTCCGGGCACAGGAGATGTGGCGCTTGATATTCATCAGATGCTGCCGGCTTCCAAAGAGATCGTCGTTACCACTCCTCACCCGACTGCAGCATTTGTAGCGGCAAGAGCGGGAGCGATGGCCCTGCAGACGGACCACGAAGTATTGGGTGTTATTGAAAATATGTCGTGGTTCGAGAGCAAAGAAACGGGCAAGAAAGAATATCTATTCGGACAGGGCGGCGGACCGAAACTTGCAGAAGAGCTGCAGGTGCCGTTGCTTGGACAGATTCCTCTGGGCCAGCCTGACTGGAATGAAGCTGATTTTGCTCCTTCCGTTTATCTGGAAAATCATCCGACAGGGAAACTTTATGGAGAAATTGCTGAAGGCATCCTTAAGCAATTTGAAGCGAAACGCCAATAATCTGAACCCGGAACCTCTTAAAGGTTTCGGGTTTTTACATGTGCCCAAAATCTGAACAGAACCTTTGACTTCAAGGTTTGTTCACATCTCACGGGTTTCGTTTATGGATTTTTGCCTTTGTGATTGGTACAATCTTAAAAGAACTTCAAATAACGGAGGCATTAATGTGACAATACGAAATTGGGTGAAATTCTCTCTGACCGCACTGCTGATAGGCGGCGGGATAACCGGTCTATTGGGATTATTTATACGCTGGAACGATGTTTTCGCAGCACCATTCGCAAATGGCGAGTGGGGGGAATTCATTGCCGGCTTCATATGGATGGTAGTTGTCGGAATGACGATGAGTCTGATTGCACAGATGGGCTTTTTCGCATATTTAACGATTCACCAATTTGGAATCAATATGTTCAGAACGCTGACACTGTGGAATTGGGTGCAGCTGCTGATCATTGCTGTCGTTATATTTGATCTGATCGTCTTCCGCTTTATGCCGAACGCCGAAACTGCAGCTCAAGGCTGGCTGTACGCCGGGCTTCTGGCAATTCTGATCGGGACAGCGCTGGTGACAGCATATTTCAAAGCCAAGTGGACGACAAAATCCACGTTCATTTCCGCCCTGTTCTTCATGATTGCCGTCACAACGCTCGAGTGGCTGCCGGCTTTGATGGTTCAGGCGGGCAATATCGACAGCTGGGTAACCCTGCTGCTGTTCCCGTTCCTTGCGGTGAATGCTTATCAGCTTCTGATGCTGCCGAAATACAATGCCAAGTCTGATGAAGACCGGGATAAACTCGCAGCGCGCCGTGCAGCCCGGAGAGAAAATGCAAAACCGGCTGTTAAAAAATCATAGGATTTTGAAATGCCTGCTGAGTGAGCAGGCATTTTTTTATTTGGAATAAATTCTGGAGAGCGCTGAAGATATATAGAACATTTTCATTGGACGGTTATCGGAGTGAAGAGAGAATTACAGAAGGAAAAACTAATTTCAAAAAAACTTTTCTAAATCTGTTGACAGTGGTTTGAAGATGCTTTAATATAATAAAAGTCGCCAAGCAACAACGACGGCAAACATGAACCTTGAAAACTGAACAGCA